>CALJOA010000088.1 GCA_937981585.1 uncultured Pirellulaceae bacterium
TTCCTTGTGATTCTGAAGACACAACCCATTCTCCTGATTCAAAGTATGGCGATCCCCGAGCCCAACGCTAGTGATGATAGCTCGTCGGCACGGTATTCCAGCTGAGATTTTCAGCGTTGGCAGCGGGCGATGTGCAGTACCTCTTACGCAAAAAAATGGCCCGAATCGAGTTTTGGCGGCTTTTTAATCTTTCTGAAGTTTCTCAATCGCTGTTTCGCGCCGGCGCGAAAGTCACCTTTCCCATCTACTAAAACCAAGGAGCTTCCTTATTTCCTGAAAGCAACAGCAGACCATGAAACGAAACGATTTTCAAAAAACACTGAGCCCTGGACTGGTACTCGTATCGGCATTCGGAACCGACAACTCCGTTTATGAAGACGTTCTACAGGTCAGAGTTGGAAACTCTCCTTGCTTCGAATTCGACGACTACAGTCATCATTACGTGCTGCGAAATGGCTATACCTTAATCGGTTCAATGACTATCACAAGGAACATTGATGGCCCTGTCGACTGTCGATCGCTGTACCCAAAATCGTTGTTCCAGGAGTTCGGAGCAACACTGATTTCAACATGTAAGTTTCGAGTTATCAAAGGAGCGCACAATGGGTTCCGAACCCTTCGGAATCTGATTCGGGAAGTGTGGCTACACCAGACTCGAGATGGGATGCGACTTGATTTGATTAACTCAACTCTTGAGAACGTTCGATTCTACAACCGTATTGGTTACACAGCGATCAAGAACTCCGAGTTCCGACACCCGACACTGGGAACCGACAGCATTGCCATGTTCATGCCAACAGATCCTTCAGTTCGTTCTTTCATTCAAAAACAATGTGCAAGGCTAAGCGACCCACTCCGCTTGAGCACTGTTCAAAAAGTAGTCAACACCTACTCAAAAAATTAGGAGACAAACCATGACCAATGACACATTAACCCGAGAAACATCTAGCGACCAATGGCAACACTATGACCAGTTCAAGGTCAGCAATAACACTGTGCTCCAATACTACCAAGCCGTTCAAACATGCCACAGCAAAGCGCTGGGCGATCTTGTTCCAACCAAATTGGATACCGCTTTGGATATCGCCAGTGGTCACGGCGAAACCAGCAAGTTGCTGTTGAATTTTGCAGAGCGAGTGATCGGGGTAGATAGCTCCGAAGACTTGATCGCAAAAGCAAAAGCGATCGAAAATCCCAACTTGGATTTTGTCTGTTCAACATTCGAACAATATCAACCGTCGGCCAAGTTTGACTTAATCTCGGCGACCTGGTTTCTTAACCACGTTCACTCGGAACAAGACCTTGAGGCAACCATTGGGAAGATCAAGTCGATGTTGAATCCGGGAGGTTACATCTCTTTTGTGACGCCAAGCAGTTCCTTTACTTCGGCAAGCACTCAAAAGATCGCGCTGGATCTATTTCAATGGCGACAGGCGTGGTTTGAAGAAGGAGACGGATTCACACGCGGAGTCCTTTCGTACTTTGGACAGTGGATTCCAACCACAATTTGGCAACCAGTCTTGTTGATGCGAATGCTTGACAAACACTTCGAAGTTCGGACTTGGGACGTAAAACGAACTCAAGTTGAGAATCAACTGCTTTCTGAATTCAATATCGAACCACCATTTGAGGTGATTTATGGAAAACTTCGCTGAAGGAAATGAAAATTCGATCGAAGAACCCGTGACGGAACGTCATCAGCGGCTTTCCTTCGCAGCCGGTTCGCGTTCCCGAGATCCTCACGGTTACCGGATAGCCGAGGATTTCTCGCTCGAACGGTTCGATCAATTGAAACGCACGCTACCAGCGTTTCAAGAATTGGCTGACAACCACCCAATCATCATCAACGCTTACCCAGCCGAATTGGGGCTGGCGAATTTGGGGACGTATGTCGACACCTACCTCCATGCGATCACCTTTGTTCGGGCATGCCGTTTGGCGGCGCTCCAACATCGACCTGTGGTTTTCATTGCACAACCTGTTCTCGGAGTCGAGTTCCTGCTCTTTCTGCTGGAGGAGGGGTACGAGATGCCCGAACAAATCGCCTGGATTTCTGGCGGATACTATTTTCCGCAATCACTCGAGTCGTTCGCTCGAACCGTGATGAAGGAGGCAGGTTCTTCGTTATCTGTCATTCATAGTTACGGAGTTGCCGAAATTGGTCACACTTGCTTTGTAGCCTTGCGCAGGTTTGACGATGGCCAGCCGATGTACCAACTTGTGGCCGACAACATCGACGTTATCTTGAACGAATCCGGGGAACTTTCTCTTGGCAAAGGGGAGGTTCTAATTGCCACGGGCGAAACGGCGAAATTCACTGATGGCTATTGGAAGATCTCTAATTCACCAATTCGACTTTGCGATTATGTAAAGACCACACTCGAGGGCCTAACATCAGCTCAATGGCTTCGCCTGACGGGAAGAACAAACTGGAGAGAAAACGAACTTGTGTTTCAACTCAGGCGGAGCCAGAAAGTTGATCAAAAACGCAAAGGCGGCGAACATTCCTACTTTGAGTTTTGGGATCACTTCGGTGGCGGGCCAACTTATAAACCATGCTGGGGAGACTGCAGCCCGAATCAAGCCGCGCGAGAACCTGAATTTGCCAGCAGGCTTCGGTTGAGCATGACTTGATACAAATGAGCAATCTTAAGAATGACACGACGCTTGGCTTTCAAGCCAACTCGATTCCAAAACATCCTGGCATAGTGCTTGGCAGTTGATTTTCTTAGTTCATCATCACTTCCAAGATCACTGTTATCGGCGGCGAATTCGTAAATTGAAAAACCGAGTTGAGGTGTTACCCCCTGGCACCTGCTGAACCCATTTGCCTTCAACCTTTTCTCATTCTTTGAGCTTGCTCCGAAAGAAAGCATCCGAAAGTCGGGGCTGGATAAGTCCTTAGAGAGCGCCGCGACCTGAAAAAAGGAAACAAATCTCAACGAGGTCGTCGCGGCGATTCGTTCTTGCTCAGTGCCACTGAATTCAACGCCTGAATCAATCACCAGGTTTTGGCTGTATTCACATATGTGCCGCTTCTCGATTTCCAAGAACCCCAACATACCTGACTTGAGGTCCTCATAAGCTTTGTTGGTAACGGGCAGAATAACGCTAACTCCATTTCGCGTGCCCTTGGATGTCGCATACATCAATGCATTTTTGTTTGCTTTCCATAGTTGCGTGTACTTGCTGTAGTAGGCCCCAGCCCCTTTCAGTTTTTGTTTGCGATAAGAATCGGCGTACTTTGAATTTGCAAGGTCCGCATTTTGGTTGAGGTGGACCTCCCAATTCTCCTGCATATGCTTAATCGCACCCTCAACATCTCTTGCTTCAAGACAGAAAGCCGACGGCTCTGGAAATATTCCGTTTGTAACGAACTGGTATAGAGACCACGGCCCTTGCTGCAACGCATCAAAAGATGCCGCCTGAGTAACTTCTTGCGCAGCAAGCCCAACCGCTTCTGCAATTTGCTCCAACGTAAACACGGATATGTTTTGTCCTCGTTCCGACATTTGGACAGTTCGTTTTGAAATGCCAGCCCGCGCGGCCAACTCCGCTTGGGTAAGCCGTAATTGCAATCTTCTTTTTTTTAGCTTGTTACTTGCCTTGGGCATCTTCAATTTCCGGATTTGCGCTTTTACTTGCGCCCAAAAAAACAATCTAACCGCGACACTGACGGATTTTGCTGCAGGGATATTTCAATTACAAGCAATCGACCACGGAAGTGTAACCGGTATCCCGTTAGCCAACCTGAATTTTTTGGTTTGCTCTAGTCATTCGACGCACCAATTATGGACCTTGTGGAGTTATCTATGTCAATAACTTTTGTTGAAACAACCAATCTCTCCAAGAAGTGGAATCCGACGAAGGAAAACCCACCCCCCCAAAAAAGGTAGGCCTTCAACATGCTTCCCCCAAATACGGCACATCAACGGTTCATAGATTCTCTTCAAGGGCTAAGATCCGATTCTCTTCTCAAGTTGGA
This sequence comes from uncultured Pirellulaceae bacterium, assembly GCA_937981585.1. GTDB lineage: Bacteria > Planctomycetota > Planctomycetia > Pirellulales > Pirellulaceae > Mariniblastus. Next base: position 3,986 of record CALJOA010000088.1, read on the forward strand.
TTTTCCTATGAACAAACGTGGCTCCAATAGTGGCACTGAGTCTCGCTCCACTCAAACCGACGCCGATTGTAAGACTTTTCTGTTGATTGATGATGAGCAAGCGATTTTGACCTGTAATTCCTTGCTGCTGGCGTCCCGCGGGCACCAAATTTTCACCGCTGAATCGGTCACCGCCGCTACCCAAGTGATGGAAAAAGAGGCAGATGCAATTGACTGTCTGATAATTGACTTTTCAATGCCTGAAACAAACGGACTGCAACTTCTCAATCAATTTCGCTCGATCGGTTGGAGACATCCGACTGTTCTCTGCGCTAACCTAACCATGAGCTTTGACGACCACCCAAATGCCCAATACTGGCCAGAGTACATATTAGCCAAACCTTACAACTTCCATCGACTTCAAGAAGCGATATCAGTTGCCCTCAGGATTCCGGACTAGCCCGATATTTCATTAGCCAAAGGCCGTTAGGCCCGGTTTCCTCTGTTGCACCATGAAACTGCGGCTAACGCCGTTGGCCTAATTTACAGACTGTACTTTTGAAAATTTACGTGAGGATTTCGAGAACGAGATCATTGATCGTGATGAACCCTTTACCTTCTGTGGAAAAATCGAAACCGATTTGCTCAGGATTTCTTAAGAAACGAGGACAAGGCATCTTAAATGAACACGTTGGAAATGCACGGACTTGAGATTGATCAACTGAAGCTTCAACGGATTATTGAACATGAAATGGCGCTGTCTGCATGTGAAAACCTATTGGAATGCGCATCGTCTGTTGAAGAGCTTCACGCCGGTATTTACGGATCAAACAACCTAAGTCGATGTTTCAAACGGAACGACTCGAAACCTGAAACACTCGAGCTGTCTGATGGTCCTAGATTTCTCAGGTCAAAATTGCTGTTTTTTGTATTTGCACTTGCCAAACACAACATCCAATTAGGAAGCATTTCCTTCGGCTACCTTCGAGGGCTGATGAAAGCCCTCCAAGCAATAGCGTCCCAACTTGGTTTAAGCGAAAAGGATGCGCCTGATATAGTTGAAACAATCATTCTCTACTACTTCAGTATTTATTCGGAATTCAACTTGGACTCCAAGCAATTGGTGTTTGACGAAAAATGGATCGGAAGTGGAGTGACTGAGTTTCTAGGTGAAATCAGGAAAGAGAAAGGGGATCATCAATATCTGCCGAAAATTGATCGAGATTTCATCATCAATGTTGTTAAAAGACATGCGTGGCTTTGGATCATGTTGAACCAGGAAGCAGTGCTGGGCGAAGAGCTACACGAACTTATCGTATGAGCGAGTTACCCCCCCAGTACGATCGAGATTGCGTTTCCAAGTCGATCCAATCCGTACGGTTTGGCCAGCACATGCTCTGGCCAGTATTGAGCGTCAGGATGTCCGCGAATGTCCAACACCCGGCTACTGCAAAGAATGGCTGGATTCTTCCAACCAATGGATCGAAATTGATTCAGAAGCTGCAAACCGTTAGTTTCCGGCATTGAATAGTCCAAAATCAGACAATCAATTTCGTCGGACAATTGCTGCATGACTTGCATCGCCGCAACATTGGATCCAACAGCGTGCACTCGATGCCCTCTTGCTTCAAGCAGCAAAGAAATGCAGTCCAGAATCGCTTGTTCATCGTCGACCATCAAGAAGGTCTTGGAGCCGGCCGGCTGAGGGTAGCGAGAGTTCGCGTCACCTGAGTACATCAATTTATCCAAAAGTGAGATGAGGCTTGGATATTAGCTTTTTTTGCACGAAGATGTAAACATGTAAATCTCTCAGTTCAGCGAGAATTTGGCTTAGCGGAAACCGATGAATTACGATCTTAAAAAAACGATTTCCAAAACACTCGAAGTTCAATAAGAAGGAAACTTATTGATCAACACTGAGCTTTACTTTTGGCTGTCTACAAATTTGAGTTTGCGAACTCTCTATGATTGAATCTTTCCAATATGGCTCGTAAGAACCCAAGGCGAAACATCTCGCGCATCGAAACCACCAGTAGCAACGGGAAAACTTACGGAGGTTGGGAGGTGCGAATTCAGCGCAGAGGCAGAAAAATGGAAAAGTTCTTTTCGGACTTGAGTTTCGGCGGCAAGCGCGCCGCACTCCAAGCCGCAAAGGAACACCGCGACCTCCTCGAAGCCCGACACAAGAAGTACTCGGTCAGCGAATTGGCAGATTCACCATCGACCAGCAACCGCTCAGGACTCGTTGGAGTTCGGCTCCACCAACAGGTCGACCGGCGGGGCGAATTTGAGTACACCTATTGGTACTGGGTAGCCCAATGGACCGATAGACGCGGTCGACGAAAAACTCGATCCTTTTCAGTCCACAAATACGGTGACGACGAGGCTTGCCGATTGGCTTGTGAGTGCCGCGAACAGGGCCTCAGAAAAGCCAGGAGTTAATCCTACCGACTGATTCTCAGCGGCCAGCGCCTTGCCGCTTTCCGCGCTTTCCTGCTACCTTGACCGTCGTCTAAGGGTTACGCACCAATCATTTTAAGGATCGTATCCTTAACCAAACCAGGATTGGCGTTGGGATTGAGCTTTCTCGATTTTCCAATCAACGCCCCGACAGCTTTTCCATTGCCGTCCTTGATTTGCTGAATCACATCGGGATTTTCGTCAATCAATTGCCGGCACAGCGACTCAATTTCACTGTTGTCGACGGCTTTGATACCAAGCTTGTCCATCGCGGCTTGCACTTCGATCTTCGAGTCGATCATTTCCTGCAAGACTTCTTTGGCTCGGGTTTGATCAAGCTCACCAGCATTGACCTTGGTCAGCAACTCTGTCATCTGGTCAGCCGATACGGGATAAGCGTCAATCGCCTCGCCGGATTCGTTGAGGAATCGAAGCACCTCCTGGCCAACCCAGTTGCTGGCCATCTTGCTGTTGCCACACCCTTGAGCAACTACCAGAAAATACTCAACGACCTCGGCGCCCTGTCCGACCATCACGCCAGCATCGTAAGGTTTGAGTCCGTGTTCTTTGATCAGCAACTCGCGCCACTGCGCCGGCAGTCGCCCGATCTCTTTCTTGATCGATTCTATTTCCGATTCTTCAATCGTGACCGCAATCAAATCAGGATCCGGGAAGTAGCGGTAATCCGCCGACTCCTCTTTCTCTCGCTGTGGCGTTGTTACCTGGTCTGCATCATTCCAGCCACGCGTCTGCTTAGGCGCATCAGCAATCGTTTTTCCATTTTGCTTCCAAAGCTTCAACTGCCGACCGGCTTCATAGCCAAGGGCTCGCTCAGCAGCTCGGAAGCTGTTCATGTTTTTAATCTCAACGATTGGAGTCGCGATTTTTTCTCCACCAACCTTGATGTGCAAGTTCACGTTTCCGTCACAGCGAAGGTTGCCGTGTTGCATGTTGCAATCCGAAACACCGATGTAAGTCAAAATCAGCTTGAGCTCGGTCAAGAACGCTCGCGCTTCCGCCGGCGAACGCATGTCCGGCTTTGTCACAATTTCCAACAGCGGCGTTCCCGTTCGGTTCAAATCAATTTTTGAGTTGCCACCACGTTGCGACTCGTCGTGCATGCTCTTTCCGGCGTCTTCTTCGAGATGCGCTCGTTCGAGCTCAACCCGACGCGGTTCGAACTCGCCCTTGGGTGCAGTGATGTCGAGGTAGCCTTGGCCACAAATCGGTTTGTCAAACTGACTGATCTGATAGCCCTTGGGCAGATCGGGATAAAAGTAATTCTTGCGATCCCATTTGGTATATCGCGCGATCTCACAATTAAGTGCCAACCCCGTCTTGATCGACAGCTGCAACGCTCGCTCGTTGATCACCGGAAGCGATCCTGGCATCCCAGTACAAACGGCACAGGTCTGAGTGTTGGGTGGTGCCCCAAACTCAGTCGAACATCCGCAAAACAGCTTGGACTCCGTGTCAAGTTGCACGTGGACTTCCAGCCCGATGATCACCGTCACGTCGTCGTTGGAGACTGCGTCGCGGGTCGCTTGATCGAATTGAGGTGATGTGAACGTTTCGCTCATGCGTTGGGCCTCCGCGTGTGCCAATCGGTCTGCAGTTGAAATTGATGCGCGACGCGAAGCAAACTTGCCTCGTCGAATGAACGGGCTTGAAGCTGCAATCCAACCGGCATGCCGGCTGACGTCAGCCCACAAGGAATCGAAATCGCAGGTACGCCCGCGAGGTTCGCCGAAACGGTGTAAATGTCGGCTAGGTACATCGCCAACGCATTCTGCGTATGCTCGCCAATCTTGAAAGCCGTCGTTGGCGTCGTCGGCCCGAGGATCAAATCGACTTTCTCAAATGCCGAATCATAGTCGTGCTTGATCATGCGACGAACTTTGGAAGCCTTGAGATAGTACGCATCGTAGTAACCCGAGCTCAACGCGTAGGTTCCCAGCATGATTCGCTTTTTGACTTCTTCGCCAAATCCTTCAGCCCGCGACTGGCAATACATCTCGGTCAGGTCTTTGGCCGTGGCGGCGCGATGGGTGTAACGCACACCGTCGAATCGGGCGAGGTTGCTGGATGCTTCACAGGGAGCGATCACGTAATAAGTCGCAACCGCGTAAGGTGTGTGAGGCAAACTGATTTCGACCGTCTCTGCTCCGAGGCTTTCGAGAACTTTGACCGACTCATTGACCGCGGATTCGATCTCCGAATCCAAACCTTCACCAAAGTGCTCTTTGCAAATCCCGATTCGCAATCCCTTGAGTGAATCGTTAAGCGTCTGAGTAAAATCTGGAACATCGTTCTTGGCCGAAGTCGAATCGTTGCTGTCGTGTCCCGAAATCACATTCATGACCAGTCCACAATCTTCGGCCGACCGAGCCATTGGTCCGATCTGATCCAAGCTGCTCGCAAACGCGATCAATCCAAAACGGCTGACGCGCCCATAGGTCGGTTTCAATCCGGTGATGCCGCAGAACGCCGCCGGTTGTCTGATCGAACCGCCAGTATCGGACCCAATTGAAACGGGAGCCAAATCAGCGGCCACACAAGCCGCCGAACCACCCGACGATCCTCCAGGTACATGTTGATCTGACCAAGGGTTTTTGGTGACGCCAAAAAATGAATTCTCGGTCGAGCTGCCCATCGCAAACTCGTCCATGTTCGTCTTCCCAATGACAACTGCATCGGCGCTGAGAAGCTGCTTGACCATCGTGGCATCAAACGCAGGGACAAACTTCTCCAACATGCGTGAGCCGGCGGTCGTGGCAATCCCGGCGGTGCAGATTCCGTCTTTGACCGCGACGGGCAAACCGGCCAACGCGCCGACCGCTTGGCCGGTTGAGCGACGTTCATCGATCGCTTGGGCCGCCGAGATCGCAGATTCCGCCGTGCTGACGAATGAATTGAGCGAGCTATCCCGGTCTTTGATTCGTTCGAGGAACGACTCGGTACAACTTTCTGCGGTCAACTCGCCACTGGAAAGCCGCTTGACAAGTTCGGCAGCGGATAAAGTTGAGAGATCCATTGCGGGAACCTAGGTTTTCAATTTCAGGTTGAAGGGCTGGCTTCTCTGTTAACGCGACTGCATTGCTTTTCGGATCGGTCTTTTTAAAGAACCGGAGGCACTTGATAGAACTCGCCGTCAGCGTCAGGAGCATTGGACAAGATCTGCTCACGATCCACACTGTCTGTCAACTGATCTGGACGAATCGCGTTAACCGATTCAATGGCGCCAAAAAACGGCTCAACGTCGTCGGGAAGCTCGACTTGTTCCAGTTGCCCAATGTAGGTCAAGACGTCGCCAAGCTTGCTGGCGGTATCGTCGATCTGATCTTCAGGCAAATCAATCCGTGCCAGACGAGCGACAGACTCTACTGTTTTACGATCGATAGGCTCAGACATTTGATCCCGCTAATTTGACAGTCGTTCTCGAATGTATTGACGGCCGATTCCTGAATAGGTTCGTTCAAGCCGAAAATTCTATAAACAGACTCAGCCTGTAATCAATCTAGAGTTGCTCACAAGCCGTCGAGCTGGGTGCAGTATTCGATAACAACCAAACCTGCAAACCTACTTCGTTGGAAGCGTGAATGGCTTTTGCTTGACTGCTTTACGAACCGCACCGCTGCGAATGCAAGCGACACAAACCTTCTGAGATTTGGTTCCACCGCCAGGCAGGGCAACGCGAATCTTCTGCAGGTTGGGCCGAAACTGTCGACGCGTGATCCCAGTCTTTTTGGTTCCAACACCACCGAGATACTTGGCTTTTCCGCGAGTCTCTACACTGTTGCCCATCTGCGGGCCTTTTCCACATACTTCACAAACGCGAGCCATGACAATTCCGTAACTATCTCAGGACAAATCTCTGGAAATCGACATCAAAAGTCGACAAAAGTAAGCCTCGTAGTATACCAGTTTGCCCGATTCCTTCAACGGCATAAATCCCGTGTTTTGAAGGGGAAGGGGAGGTGGGAGATCGGAATTCCGAAGTTTGAAATTCCGCGCCTAGCCAGCAGAGGTCAGGCTGTGCCTGACAACAGGACGTCAGAAACAGCCAGACCCCCCGTCTCCTCCGACCTCCGACCTCCCACTTCCGACCTCCCACTTCTACAAATCCCATTGCTTGAGTTGTTGAACGACTTGGCCCATCTCCTTTTTCTTCTTCTCGAACAAGCCGAACATCACAAGGATCGCCACGCCCAGCGTGAACCCGAACGCCCACCAAGGCCACACATGTTCAAATCGCTGATGGGCGTGGGAAACCATCGTCACCAACGCCATCAAGAGAAAGACGATCCCGAGATAAAGGAACGCTCTGATTTGCAACATCATCCCAATCAAAATGCCTCCCACGGACAACAAAGCCAAAACGACCGGCGGCCAAAGTTTGTCTCCCAGACCGTTGATAAATATCTCGCTTGTTGAGCTGAGGTAGATCACGATCAAACAAATGTACCGAATCAGCCCAAGCTGTTTTCGAGACAGTGAGTTCCGGCTGATGTGAGCCGCCACCAACGTTGAAACCGCAGGCGGGATCAACCAAAGCTGTGGATGGTCAAAGATCGAGAAACCGTCGAACTTGTTGTAAAAAAGCCACAACGCAAGATTGCCAAACACGATCGCTGCTGCACCGGCCAGAATCGAATTTTGCGTATAGCTGATCATCAAATACGCCAGACCGGCAAACAGCATCACCAGCGCCGAGTCGGCTTTGGAGTCGACCCCCCAAATCAAAACCGCAACCATAACTGGCAACAGAACAGCGGTCGTCAACAACGGTTGACCCAACACCGTCAGATTTCGCTTTTCAAGAACCTGGGCAACTCCAACGCTTCCAAAGCAAAGAATCATTGCAAGATAGGGCCAGTAGTCTTTGATTCCAATCTGGAACAAAAACGGCATCGTCATGTAAAGATGCACCGCTAACATCGCCACCGCAAGTTGCGCCGCATAGACGTAACCCATTCGACCTTTCAACGAAAGCGAAAACGGGTCCTTCTTTGGCAGAACTGCGACAACGATCAATCCGGCGACCATTCCAAGCACGACCACAGCAACTGCGACCGCTTCGGTCAGCGGCATCCCGCAACCAACGTCCGGAACAAAGTACCTGATCTCCTGAAGCAACACGACCAGAAACGCACCCAAAGCCGCCATACATGTCGCAACAGACATTTCGCTGAGCGACTTCAGCCATCCACCGCCCGGCCGCACCCAGCGGCTGACCACGCCACCGTAGATGAACATCGCCGCCGCCAACACCAACAAGACACGTACAAACAACCGCGTCGGCTGAACTCGTAACACGTTGGGACTCAGGTCAGCCCAACTCAGAAATACAGCGCTCAGTGTCAAAACGGCTAACGCCAACAACTGCATCCACCGACGTCTCGACTGATCGGAAAAGCAAGCCAGTCCAATCGCGATTCCCAACGGACTCATGGCAATCAGGTAGCGTTCGACGCGTGATTCGAAATACATGCTCGAAACAAAACCGGCCAACACCGTCAACGCACCGACAAACAAAGCGAAGATCGGAAACTGCCAATTCATCGAACGCTCAACCTGCACCAACTGCGGGGCATGGCACTGTTTTGCAAACCGCATCCAGTGTTTTCGCTTACTCCAAACCAATCCGCAAAATGCAACAACACCGCCCAAGCCCAACAAGACCGAAGCATCTCTGAGCCCGTCGTTTCGGACTGCCGATGCGATCCAGAAAACTACCATTCCGGTCAACCAGGCTGTCAATGAAATAACCCAAGCGCGCCTTCGTTCATTCCACAGATGCAAAACGCCCAATGCCAACGGACAAACCATCGCGACCAGCCCCAACGGATTCTTGAGTGCCGAAAACGACAAACCGGCCGACTGGTCGGCCCACTGAATCAGCCCGCCCAACAACACCCAGCCCGAAGAACCCAACAGGACCGAGTTGGACATCGCAACCATCGATGGTCGAACCTTCTCGGCTTTGCCGACCGAACACCAGACATAAAAGCCGCTCCAGATTATCGCCAAGCCGACCAGCGCGATCGAAAGCACGTTAAACAAGTAAGGTTCATTGAGCGTGAACCATTTCTGCGGATCGTTTTGAACCAACTGAACCGCAAGCAGCGCCGTCACACCCGCGGAAATGAAAGCCAACCAGGGGCTTTGTCGACAGATCCCTGCAAACGTCAGGCCCCCAATTAACACAGCGATCGCAGCAAAGTAGCTCCAAAACGCTGGCGTGTTGAAGATCATCCCTCGAACCGCGAACACCAACAAAATCGAGCCCGAAAGCAACAACGGAAGCGATTGGTCACCGCGAATCGAAGTGAACGGCCGCGATGTTACTCCTCGGAAAATCTTCCGCGCGACTTTGGGCCCGCGCTCCAGCCACAACAGAACCGTTTGACTTAAGCAAACAAGAACTAAGCCTCCGAGAATCACATTGAACGTCCGCCACGGAATCGCGATTTCAGCGTTGAACATTCTGCGATCGACCAACGCGGCGATCATGCCTACCAAAACCAGCCCGAGCCAACAGATCAACCACATCCAAGTCGACATTCGATGGGCTTGAGTAAGCTGCTTTTTCCAAACCATAAAAGCAAGCCAGCCGAAGATCGCCCAGGCACAGACGCCCAAAACACCACCAACCGAGTTGATCCAACCTCCCGGAAGCGTTGGATAGCTGTAGAACCGCAGCAGCACCAAAACCGCCAACGCAGTGATCAACAAACCATTGATCACCGTGTGAACTTCGAGCTGAGGCGGAAACCTGAATCTCGCCGCGGTGTCAGCCACTGCTAACGTTTGTTTATCGGTGCTTTCGATTCGATCGCGAAACCAGAGCCAAACGAATCCGTAACCCGTCATCCCAACCGAAACGGCTTGAAGGATGTTAACGAACCAACTGGTCGCCAGTTTTGGGTGCGGAGAAACGAACAGCAAGACAACCGAAAGCAACACACAATACTGAAACACCATTGAACCGGCTGTAGCAAGCCACTTGCGACGCTCGGAGATCGCGTACAACAAAAACGTGCCGACCATGATTCCAATCGGCAGCCCGTAGGAAACGTCTTTCTTCATATCTCCAAACACGGTTCCCTTGTCCGGTCCACCCAGCGCCGAAACGCCGCCGTTGATCATGACTTGGGCGATCGCGATCGTAGAAACCAGCAGCACGATTAAGGCGACCAATCCAAGGGCCCCGTTGATCAGCGTCTGGGTCGTTTGGGAAGACCAAGTCGATCTGCCCGTGAGGCCAAGTCGATTTCGAGACAAAGCCCAGCCGGGGATAAGCGGTTTCCGAAGCGCAACCAGCACGGCGCCGACTGCTCCTCCAATCGGAAGAAGCCAGCGAAGCGCAGTTCCGGTCGCGTTCGTCGCGGCGAAAAAGTCGGCTCCCGTTCCCCAAGCCAAAAACCAAACCAAACCGATCGCGGCTCCCGTAACTCCCAGCGGCCGCTTGAACGCAGAAATCAATAACGCGGCGAAAACTGCAAACAGAAATGCAAACGCCCAGTTTCGATCCGCCCCCATGGCGATCCATGCTTGGCCAGCGTCTTTGAAAAGTTCCGAGTTGGATGCTCCGATTAGCGCCGACCCAATCACACCGACCGCGCCAACCACCAACGCATGAACCAGCCACCACTCGAATCGTGAATCGTAAGCAGTAAAAGGCCGCAGGCCAGATCGCTTTCCCAGCAACCAGACAACAACCTGCGCAACGATCGCCCACAGCGAAAGCGCGATTCCCTGGATCAACCAGAAACGCAAACTGCTCGGGCCGGAGCAAAAATCGAAACGCGTCAAAATCTCAGAAACAAAAACCACAACCGTGAAAGCCGTCGCGAACGTAAACAGCTCGGTCCAAATCCGGACTCCCTGTCGATGGCCCGCTTGTACATAAACCAGCATCAACAAACCAATCGACAACGCAACTGCGATTCCGGTTGCGAGCCCGGTTTGATGTTGCACAAATGAAAACGTCGCCAACAAACCCAAGAGGAGGGAACCAACAGAACATTCACCCAGCAACTCAGGGATGACGTTTGACTTCCCAATGCCGCTCGATCCGGCATCCAGCCGATCGACGACTTCCGTTGAAGGAACTTCTTGGTGTTCACGAATGACTTCTGTCAGAGCGACTTGACTGTCTGGTTGATTGACGGGCAAGACTGTACTGTCGCCACCACGTGATCCCCAAACTCTGCCAATCAACGCTACCGTCGCAAGAACCAATCCGTGGATCCCCAAGCTCAGCCCCCAGTTTGCGTCAACTCCGAACGCGACTTTGTTAGCCCATTGAGCACTCCAACTATTCCAAATTAGAAAATGAAATAGAAAAACAAACAGAAAGGCAACAACTCCAAACGCCAACCAGCTTGTTAGTTTTTCGGGAACTGAGAATCCACCCGATTTTGAACCCGCGCTCAAATAGGTACATCCAGCCAAACCGCATCCTGATGCGATTCCCAGCAGCGAAGTCGCGGTAAAAACATCGAACTGATTCTCCGGGTTAAGGAAACTGGCAACCAAAGCCAACCCACATCCGATCAGGAAGATAGTTACCCCAGAAATCAATCCAGTCCGAATGAACCATGGATTACCAGCAAAACTTTCTCCTGAAGAACTCTTTGCAGAAATTCCATGGAGCCCAACAACTCCCAATCCAGTCGCCAACAATGCCAATCCTGTTTGGCCGCTAAGCGCCGCGTCTTTTAGTTCCCAGAATCCAGCCCAAGTACCCCAGCTCAGTTTTCCAACCCACAGATTGACCAACGCAAAAACGAATACGGCACAACCAAACCACGCTGCGGACAACAAACGCGGCTCGTTTTGATGGCGAGCAATCAGTATCAAACCGACCGTCATCAATGCGGAGTTCACCAACAGCACCGTTGGGTTCGAAGCAGAGTAAAACAGCGAAAACGCGATCAGCCCCAAACCGAGTATGTGGAGACTAAGTCCGGTAAGCCGATGGGATCTTTGTGACTTTCCCGTAGCCCGTCGCCAGACAATTCGCCCCATCAACGTCGTCATCAAACAGATCGTTGAAACCAACGGCATCAACGCAACAAACGCAGCGGGCTTGGCCCCCGAACGAATCACAATGATGGAACTTGCAACCAACGCGGCGAAACTCGAGAGCCCGAGAAACATGAACAGGCGATCGACAGATTTCTCAGACCATGTTTCCCGTGTCCACTGGCCTTTGGTGAACAGAGCCGTTCCCGCCAGAAAGCTCAGTCCCAATGGCAACGTCCACAGCAACATGTGCAGGCTTGACCCGTCGGCTTGGATGACTCGGTTGATCAAGAACGTTGCCGAGCAGCAACCCATGACCGACAACACCAGTGGTAACTGGCCTTTTCGAAACAAGCACTTGCTCGAATACCATGTCATCGTGGTAAACGAACCAAGCCCAATCGTTAATGCCAACCACAACAGTGGATCCGAAAGTGCGCGACGATCATCACCTCCAGACAAAATACAGGCCGCCACGATATTCAAAGGAATCAGGAGCAGTCCGATCAACAATGTACCGCGACTGGTTTTTCTGAGCTTCCATTGCTTGAGCGTATAAATCCCCGCTGCGTGAATCGCAGCGGTAATCAGAAGAAACATCATCGATGAGAAGTACGGGATCGTATCGCGAAGCTCTTCCCGCAAGCTTACGACCAGACCAACGGCACTTCCAACGATTAGAATTCCGCTGGCCAATTCACCCCAGCGAATATTCTTCTCGAGCATGAAGCCCGACATGACTTCGCCAAAACTCCTTCGCGGAGGCTTGACCGGTGGATCAGGAATCTCCCAAGGCGCAGGAGACGCGGGAGTCCTGCGGCCAGTGTTTGTCGGCGATTCGATGGCGGGCTGAGTAACGAGCGTCGCCATCACGACCGGCGCCGAATCAGCCGTTGGTTCGGTAATCGAATCAGCGATTTCAACTGCATCGGCAGCGGATAGTGTCGCGGTTGGTGATTTAGGCTCGACAGGTTCTGTTGACTCACGGGCATCGGTGGCTTGCGGCGAATCCGGTTGGCCAGCGACCGGCGATCGGTCGGCCAACTTCCATTGCTCGCCGTATTCATCAACGAGGTAGCCTCTGAGCCGATTGTATTCGCTTGTAGAGATTCGATTCTTCAAGACAAGAAAGTTGAGCAGATGGCTTGCCCCAACAACGTCTTCCTCAAGCGAGCGTGGTGTTTTGTCGCTCGCCTTGTCCGCAGTGTTCCTGCCGGTCTTCTCAACGAAGTTTCGGCCGGGCGGTTCCTTAGGCGAAAACATTCCGCTCAGCAGCTTGATGAATCCGTAAATCGCCAGAGTGATAATGGACAGAACTAAAACGAAGCCAATCAAAGGTTCTAGCATGCCGTGTTACCCTGTTGTTCTCGGGAGTGCAAAGCTCCTGCTGAGCTTGAAGTGCGATATCACGCCGGCTCAGCAGGAGCTTCGCCCTCCCGAAATTACGTTTTGAAACTAAACAAACGCGAACCAACGCCCGAACGGCTCAGGATGGAATTCTCCAGGGTGGCCAACGTGCATCAACATTCTTCTACTGCTGTTATGGTTAACAGACGGCGGTATTCAAACAGAATCTGCCCAATTTCGTATGCAAATTACGATGATATTACGTGCTTACGTTTGGGTTACATTGAAAACCGGATAATCGTTACCAAGAATTACAATCGCGTTACGTCCGGGCGAAAAACCGCAATCGATATACCAGCGGAATCAGATTGATCACCGCATGATCACCGCACTTAAAGAGAAGGTTGATTTGGTTTCACGCTTGCGACTCGCAGAATCGGATCGCTTCATCAAACGGAATCAGCGTTTTCTTGACAGCAGTGTGTTTGCGGAACCACGCGATCACGATCAACTGCAAATGCATCTCAAGGATATTGGCCGGAAGCCGCTGTTTCTGCGCTGCAACCTCGGTCAACTGTTTGATCGCCGTCAGTGCACGTTTGGGTGAGTCGGGCAGGGTAGTGCTACCCATGATCCGGCCACCTTTGAGTATCAGCCAAGCCGTTCGGTTCTTCCGAGCCGCGATCGGCAACACGCCGTTGAACTTTCGTTCTGCAGTTCGCAGCGCTTTCATGCGGCGATCGAACCATCCTAGATTGTTCATGTGATCGCGCAAAATCGTCGCCCTCTCAAACAACTGCGACTCGGACGCCGCTTTCATTTGTTGATCCAGCAAACTTAAAATGCGGTCGTCTTTGCCACGGATGAACTCGATCGCTTGCTCGACCAAGCCATGATAGTGGCCTTTGCTACAGATTCCGGCGCAAGGGCCCGGGCAGCTTCCAAGCTCGTACCTTATACACTTCGCCGTTCTCGGATTGGCAAACAGTTGCGGTTGGTTGTTGAATTCGAATTTAGTTTTGTCTGGACAATCGCGCAAGTGAAAACTTTGATTAATACTTTCGACCGCCGCCCGCAGCCGACCAGTCCCGGCAACCGGGCCAAACGCATGCGCAGCCTTGTCAGTGATCCGCCTGGTAAAGTAAGCATTGGGGGCCAGTCCACCGCTGATACAAATGAATGCCGGCTGTCGCTTGGTGGGTTGCCCCTGAGTGTTAAACTCTGGCCGCCAGCGGTAAATCAACTCCTGCTCCCGAATCAGCGCCAGCAACTCGTCGGACATCGGTTCCCACACCAAACTCTGGCTATGTTGGACAATCCGCTGAGCTTTTTTGTCAGCCGGTGTTTTGGCAAAATAAGTCAGCAGGCGCTGACGCAGCGATTTTGATTTGCCGATGTAACAGATCTGCTGATTGTTATCGAGCCAGCCGTAAACACCCGGAGTCAACGGGCAGTGATCGTGCAACATCGTCCGGGCTTCAAGCCGATCTTCAGGGATCTGATGCCGCGCAAGACGAGCCCGGGTTTGCTGAACCAGAATCGATTTCCCGAACCCGGCAAAGGTTGGAGAGCGCTGTTGAATCAGGGTAGTCACAGAATCCGTCCTTCTGCTGCAACAAGCTCAATCCCATGAGCATTAATTGATTGAATCGCAATCGCAGCACACCAGAGAATAGCCGATCCGGAGGCTGTGCAAAATACCGCGAGGTATCAAGACGTTAGTTACATGGAAGACGTTTAGTAAGCACGGCGAGCCGTGATTTTTTGGCAACACGCCTCAACAACAAGAACCGTGAAGCGAATTTTCTTCTGGTCTCGGCTCGGATAGGTTGTGATTTTTTCAAACCACTCCTTAACAACATCAGCTGTTTTGGCGATAGCCACGGTTAATGGCAGTTCAACCGGGGCTATCGCCCAAACGGCTAATAAAATCACAGCCTCGGAGAGCCGAGCTACTCTTTGCGTTATGTGAATAGCGACATTGAAAGCAAATTCTCCAACTTGCCTTAAAATCTTCGAATCGTTCACGATCCGCTCTTGGCAAACTTCCGCTAAAACACAAAACCGGAATTCCAATGTTAAGCTGTTCGGATTTTGATAATACGCCACCGGATTGTTTTCAAAACATTTAAATGTTTGGTTTGACAAGTCGATAAAGTTCATAGGACCCAACGCCGGAAGGTGGGACACGGACTGTCCCGCATCAGGATAGAAGTCATGGCATGACGATGGAGCGACATGCCGTGGCTTTTTTTATGCGCTCATTTAGCAGCGGGCACTAACGAACTTGTCGTTCGATTTCATTGGCGAGCTTCGATTTACAAGTGAATGCATTTAATTGGTATCCCGAGGAGCTTGCGATTTTTCACCCACCGTCATTCCCGCGCAGGCGGGAATCCAGTCTTCTAACGCTTCAATGGACTCCCGCCTGCGCGGGAGTGCCTAATTGCTAACGCGTCTCGGTTGTGATTCTATTAGCCGTTTGGGCGATAGCCCCGGTTGAACTGCTATTAACCGTGGCTATCGCCAAAACGGCTGAAAGCCATGTTTTGAAAAAATCACAGCTTCGTCGAGTAACACTCGTACCAAAGTGGCGCTGCCCTGCTAACTTCTCAGTCAATTAAGCCGCTACTGCGCCGAAGTCTTGAATCCGTTTGGACCGCCAGAAATTCGTTTGCCATTTTCTAGCGGCCAGCTGGCAACCTGGTAACCGTTTTCATGAAGCCACGTTTTGATCTGGTTGTGGTGCTCGAAACTTTCTGGATACACCCAAATCGAAACGGTCGTATTCTCGGTCGGATAGCGGCTAAGCCGTTTTGCAAATTCTGATTGCAAATTTAGCGCGTCCTCGACGGCTTCTCCGAACTGACCAGCCAGCGGGTAGATCGTGAACTGCTTGAACTCGACCGAGCGTGCATTTTCTTCGCCGTATTCAGTCCGCCGTTTTACGTTCCGGGCAGTCAACTCGTACTGCAGACGGTAATTCTCGATTGGACCAATGGTTTCGATCGTTCGATTGGCCTTTTGGAGCTTTTCCGATTTGACTTTCCATTCCGATTTCATATCCGCGATCAACTCGTCCATCGGCACGTAGCTGAGCCTGCCGTCGGCGAGTCGGAAATGAATCTCCTGAGCGAATACGGTTTTCGCGATCGGGCTGGGAAAGTGA
>CALJOA010000089.1 GCA_937981585.1 uncultured Pirellulaceae bacterium
CATCGTTGTCGTCGTCAAGATCGATTGATTCACTGTCTGCGGCGATCTGAAGTTCTTCTTTGATCGGATTTTGAAACAGTTCAACTGACGAGTCTTCAGCGAATTCAGCAGAGTCCAATTGCTCTACATCGGCAACCGAACCGGATGAAGAATCATCATCGAGGATCAAATCGTCTACTGAGTCTTCAAGATTGAATCCGAAACTCTCACTCAAATCGTCAGCTACCTGGGCCGCATCAGAGATGTTGAGTTTGATGTTCAGCTCACCGGCAACTCGTTCGAGTTCGGTCATTTTGAACTTCCAGTTTTGTCCATCACGGTATCCAAAGATCTCGTGATTGGAGCGCAATTCAGTGATCTGCTCAACTGTCATTCCAAGAATGTTAGCTGCTTCGTCCAGCGGAATCAGTTTTGACATTTATCGGCTCCAGAGGTGGCGTTCGCCAAATGGGTCAGTCTCAAAGGTTCAGTCTCAAGATGCGTTTAACAAACGTTGGTTCATCCAGTGCCCGACGCGTCTTGAACAGTAATACTGCAGTATAACTTGCCAGGTAAACGCTGAGCCAATTCGCATCGAACAATCAAGGGAAAACGCTGCAATCGAAGCCAGCTCGACCTCGAATTCACGCTCTCCTTCGATCAATCCAATTTTAAAAGCCGGAATGTCGGATTCAAGAGAATCTCGATTATCCTTTGGGAATTTCGGCATCTAAGCCGCCTCAGGTTGAAAAACGCTGGCACATCGTTCCAGACCGACATCGACTTCCGTCAAAATCGGCAGAACCGACATCAGCCAATTTTCAGACCATATAACCGGCCCTCTGAACCCTATTGGCGACCAGTAAAGTGTTTACGTTTGAGAAAGGGGCAGCACTATCCTTGGATCCTAACTACTCGCACTTCGATAACTCAAAAGAGCTTTTCGGAACACCCAGCGGCTGGCTAGCAGGCTCCATAGCGACGCCACGATTGCAAACGCCGCCAAGCCCCACTCCCAGGTCTTCCAAGGCGAGCCCAACGGCTGGGCCAGAATTCGAGCTGGGATATTGGAGACAACAAGAATCGGGATCACGAACGTAAAGGTGCACCAAAGTGCCATTCCGATTCCGCCTCCACGCTGATAAATCTCCATCGGATAACGATAGAAATTGGTGATGTAAAACCAAAAATTGTAGAGGTTTTGATTTCGACCAAACCAAATACTCGTCGAAGCCAGGCAGATCATGACGCTGTACATCACCGTCGCTCCGCAGCCAACGAAAAATAGAAACGCCGGAATCGCGATCCAGCTAAATTTCTTGGACATGACGCCAGCCGTGCCGATCTCGGCGGCTTCGGGATCCTGCGAGTAGATCTTGAACATCGAGTAAATGATCAGCAGGACTCCCAGTATTCCATTGGAAACCTGAGCCCAGTTGACGCGAGGAAAGGAAATCAGGAACTGGGTGTCGATTGGTTTGAGCAACGCAAAATCCAGGTTGCCGGTTCTGATCAACTCACTGAACTCCTCCGCATTGGCCATGAAAAACGTCTGAACCAAGCTGTTAACGATCCAAACGGTGCCCAGAAAGATGAAAAACTCATTTTCATGCCAGCCAGTCCCCCGCCCGATCTCTCCCGTGTGACGGTAGATAATCTTGAACAGCCCCCAATTCATCGCCGCCCATGACATTGACGAAAGGCATTGCAGCACAAAGTTCATCCGGAACGACATGTCACGGATCAACGAGTTGCGAGCAAACGTTAGGAAGACTTTTAAGTACGAGGGTTGCATGCGGAGTTAGGAATGCGGAATGAGGAATGCGGAATGCGGAATGCGGAATTGAAAATTGAAAATTGAAAATTGAAAATTGAAAATTGAAAATTGAAAATTGAAAATTGAAAATCAGAAATCAGAAATCAGAAATCAGAAATCAGAAATCAGAAATCAGAAATCGGAAATTGGAAATTGGAAATTGGAAATTGGATCTCGGAAACTCAGAACACTTATCTTGTGGATTCATAGTTTGGGAGCGTCTTATCCGCCGAATCCTGCGTAATGCTTGATGCCTTTCCACCAAAGGATTCGTGACAAGACAATAAACAGGACGACCCAGAACACTTCGACGGCCAGACCTTGATACATCGCTGCTCCTTCGACTTTGCCCAAAAAGACAGCGGCAGGGAAATAAGCCAAGTATTTGAACGGCAGGAAATCGACGAAGTTGCCAATCGAATCAGGAAGCAAGTCCAATGGGAACATGTGTCCCGATAGCAAGAACGTCATCAACATGTAGATGAAAGTCAGCGAGGTGACCTCCAGAAACCAGAAACCGATCAGTCCAATGCAGGACTCAAGGAAAAATCCCAGCAGGAACGACAACAGCAGCGAGCAGTAAAACACGATCAGTACGTCCCATTCGGGCCAGCCATCAACGAAGAAGTCACCGCACAACCAGAACACCAGCGCAAACGGGATCGTTGCGATCAAGTAGTAGACCAGCTTGTGCGCGATCCGTTGCATCAGCAAACAGCCTTGCATGTCGACGGGTTGGATCAGGAACTTTTTGACTTCTCCACTGCGAATCTGATTGGCGATCCCGCGCGTCAGCCCGGGCATGCTTGAGAACGCTCGGCTGATGATAACCAGCAGGTAATACGCGACCATGTCTCCGTATTTGTATCCGGCAATATCTCCGTCGGGTCCGCCAGTTTGGTCAATTGAGCCGGGAGTCGAAATGACATCGTAGATGGCCCACCACAGAAAAATCTGGGTGAGCGTCGGGAGGAATCGCATTAGCGTTCCAAGCATAAAATCGGCGCGGTAAATCAATCTCTCGTGAATCGAGATTTTGAAAAAGGTCCACCAGGTGATTGCGTTGGAAAACATTTGATTGGGGAGTTTGAATCAGAATAGGTTGGCGTTTAGTAGCACGGCTCTCCGAGGGGCGAAGGGAATCTTTCTCGGCTCGGAGAGCCGAGCTACTTTGAAACTTTCGAATACGATTTTGAAATTGAGTTTCCTGTTGGCCGCTATCGCTTTAATTGTTCGATCGGGCTGCCAATTCGGCTTCCTGACTCTTCTCGGCTTCGGAAAAAACGTTCGATATGACTTCTTCCAGCGGCGGGTCCTCCACCACAATGTCGTCGACTGCATGGGCGCCAAGGATCTGGCTGAGGACCTTGCCGACTTCGTCTCGCTCAACCCGGAACTTGATTTTCGGGGCTTCTATTTCGATTACGTTGGGCAGGTTAGCCAGCCCATCCAGTGCACGGCTTTCGGCCAAGTGAAGTGTCACAATCTTGTCGCCACTGAACCGGTCGACGATGTCTTCGAGCGAACCATCGTGATAGATCGAGCCATTGGCAATGATGACCACGCGTTTGCAAAGGGCCTCGATGTCTTTCATGTAGTGGCTGGTGAGAATGATGGTGTTGTTTCGCTCCTGCTGGTAGGATTTGAGGAATTTCTGAATTTTGTGCTGGGCAACGACATCCAGGCCGATCGTTGGCTCATCCAGAAACAGAACCTCGGGTTGGTGTAACAGTGCCGCGATCAGTTCCATCTTCATCCGCTCGCCCAGCGAAAGTTCACGGACTGGTTGACCCAGCAGCCGGGTCACGTCGAGCATTTCGCAGAGTGTGTCCCGTGTCTCTTCGAATACCTGTTTGGGAACCCGGTAGATGTGCTGGTTGAGCCGAAAAGACTCCAACGCTGGAAGGTCCCACCAAAGCTGATTTTTTTGCCCCATCACCAACGCGAACTTGCGCCGATACTCGTTTTCACGCTCCCAGGGAACGTGTCCCATGACCGTTGCCGTGCCCCCATCAGGATTGATGACGCCCGAGAGCAACTTCAGTGTCGTTGTCTTGCCGGCACCATTGGGGCCGAGAAACGCCACGAATTCGCCTTCTTCGACTGTCATGTTGATGTCGCGAACGGCATGTACTTCTTTGTGCTCACGATGGAAAAGCCCGCGAACAGACGCTAAGAGCCCTTCCTGTTTTTGATAAACCTTGTAGGTTTTGGACAGATTTTTGATCTCAATGATTGCCATGGCGAGATTATAAATTGGCGACCGTTGGACCGACAGGCGGTAAGGTGGAATTGGGAATGCGGAATGCGGAATGCGGAATTGGGAATTGGGAATTGGGAATTGGGAATTGGGAATTGGGAATTGGGAATTGGGAATTGGGAAATACGGGAGAACTTAAGGCGGCTCATCGCTTGGGAAGGTCACATCGAGCTAACTGAGGTTTTCGATGAACGGATGACGGGTTACGATCTGAGTCGGTCGTTGGATAAATAAGCGGCCGCAAAATCAATGGTTACTGACTCAACAGCAATGCGACGATCGGCCAAAACGTGAACCCCGCCACAATGAGAATTGGAATCGGTCACGACACCCATCGTTTGAAACCGGGCGGCCCATTGCGGCTTGGTGGGATCGACATCGAGCATCCCCACGGTCTGGACGGTCACAGTGACGCCGACGTTTTGCTGCACGCGATCACTGACGCGGTTCTTGGCGCCGCGGCGCTGGGTGACATCGGAGAGCTGTTTCCCAACGACGCTTCAGAGAACAAAGACCGCGATTCAGGTGAAATGCTTGACCTTGCCAATCAGCGACTCGAGTCGGCCGGTTACCGAATTGCCAACCTCGATTGCATTGTTTTCGCACAACAACCCAAACTGTCGGCATATAAACGTTTGATCGCCCAGCGAATCGCCGAGATTCTGAATTTGAAACCTGATCAAGTTGGAGTCAAAGCCAAGACAGGAGAAGGCGTCGGGCCAGTCGGGCAAAGCGAAGCCATGATGGCTCAGTGCATCGTTTTAGTGTTTAAACCCGATGAAAGTCTTTGACTTTGAAAGAGCCAATGGCTTCCGCTGAACAACCAACGCGAATACTCGGCATTGACCCGGGGCTCAATATTACCGGATACGGAGTGATCGCGGTTTCGGCGTCGAGTACCGGTGATAGTGTCTCAGTTGTCGAAGCTGGTGTGGTTCGTAGTAAACGATCAGACGATCTTGGAACGCGACTTTCCAGTATTCACGAAGGTATCGCGGATGTGATCAGGAGCTTGAGTCCGAACTGCGTCGCTTTGGAAGAGCTTTACAGCCATTACGAGCGACCGCAAACGGCTATTATCATGGGGCACGCGCGAGGGGTGATCTGCCTGGCGGCGGCGCAAGCCAAAATGGTCGTTAATAGTTACGCGGCGACTCAGGTTAAGAAAGTTCTGACTGGTAACGGTCGTGCTCCCAAGAGCCAAGTTCAGCTGGCGGTAACTCGGCATTTGAATTTGGAAGATATTCCTGAGCCCCCCGATGTTGCCGATGCGCTTGCAATCGCGATTTGCCATTACTACCTTTCACTGCGTTCGGCCTCGATGGCCTAGTTCAACCAAACAGTAAAAAATTAGCGTTGTCAGCTACGTACCATACCCAAACGACCCGAGCTACATCTTGATTACAAAAATAACAGGCCGGCTGGTTGAGCTTCGAGAGAACATCGCCACGCTGGGTATCGAAGCGTTCGAGTATGAAGTTTTCGTCTCCGACTTTACGCACCGTCATTTACAGCTGGAAGTGGACAACGAAGTCAGCTTGTTTACGGTCGAGTTCATCGATGGCAATCCGCAAAAGGGCGGGCGGATGACGCCCCGGTTGGTCGGGTTTGACACCATCATTGAAAAGCAGTTTTTCGAGCTGTTCTGTTCGGTGCCCGGACTGGGTGTGAAAAAGGCGCTCCGCGCGATGGTGCGACCGGTGCGAGATATCGCCAACGCGATTGAGCAGCAGGACGTCAAGACATTGACGACGTTGCCCGGCATCGGTCCTGCAATGGCCGAGAAGATCGTGGCCCAGCTGCGCCGGAAGATGGCCAAGTTCGCGTTGCTGGTCCAGCGCGAAGAGGTTGATCAAGCCTTGGATGTCGAGCGTTCCATCGTGGAGGAAACGTTTCAGATTCTTGTGGCTCTTGGGCACAGTGAATCCGATGCGCGAAAGTTGCTTGATGTTCCAATCGCTTCCAAGAAGAAGTTCAAAGACGTCGAGGCGCTATTGCAAGCGGTCTATGAGCAGTCCAATGAGGGCTAGAAAGAGTAGCTTGGATCTCTGAGCCGTGAAGGGAATTTTCTCGGCTCGGAGAGCCGAGCTACTTTGCTCGAATCCAAGCTTCATCTGTTTATTGTGATATCCAGAAAACAAAGGCCACCCTTTTTCAAGGTGGCCTTTGAATCTGACCTCAGGATGTAGCTCGTCGCTGTGTTGGTCAATCGGGACGGTTTGACGTGTCGTATTAAAATACGTCGGTCAAAAAGTGGTGACCAAAGTGATACCTTCGGCCGCTTGGGTAGTAGTTGTGCCAATGGCGGTTATAAACTGGCACTCGCATTTCGGCAGGATAGCGGTGGTAGAGGCTGTCCGAGCTGCGAGCGTAGTGGTTACCCCAATAGTTGTGCGGGTAGGTGATGTAAGGATAGTGATAAAAGCGGTCCAGGTTTTTTGAACCTTGTTGGCCCCACGACGCTCCGTAGGCCGGTTGATGACCTTGGGCTTGTGCTTCGGATTGGTTCATAACGGCGAACGCACAGACGCAAATCGCAACGATAAAAAGACGACGAATCATGGAGTTCTTCTCCTAGCGGCAGTGCTTGTTTACATCGCAAGGCGTGATTCTGAAGCACTTAATGGATTGAATACGACGACGTTGCGGGCAGTCGTTGCGCCGCGGGGTCTTGTCCGTTAATCAATCGGCAATTCGTACAATCGGAATTAAGCGATTGTTTGACAATATCGCTTTAAGAACCAATGCAATTAAACTTGAACGCGGCTCAGGCCGCAAAGTTTAACCAGGTCCTGCAGTCGGAGAAGTTGACCGCTCAATTGAGCCCGTTTTGAGCCTCAACCGCCTCAACCTGGCATCTTGCCAGCAGCGATTTCATCCTCAAACTCGTCCATCATCGGCCAATCGATAGCACAGGTTCCGAAATCAGCCATGTGGAGATAGCCTTCGACTCGTTTGATGGCCGCGTCAAGCAACGCGTTGTCTTTGCGGAAGATTGGTCCGTGGCTTGGTAGCAGCCACTCAACGTCGCTTTCACGAATCCGTGTCAGCGAATTGACAAACGCAACCAGATCGCTGCCGTGATGCGCGTCGATCGCGCCGATGCAACCATCACGGTAAATGTTGTCGCCACTGAACAGATATTCTCCCATGCGAAACGCAAGCTGGCTGTCGGTGTGTCCGGGGGTCAACCAGACGTCGAGTTCGAGGTTGCCGACCTTGATTTTGTCGCCTTCGTCAATCAGCGTTTCTACGTCAACGCAGGGCATCTCCATATCAATCCCCTGAGCTTCGATTAACGCAAATGTTTTGATTCGATCGCCTGTTTTAAGCGGTTCAGCGGCAAGCGGATGGGCAGCGACGGGCGCTCGAAGGATCTGTTTGGCCTTCGCCAAGCCCTGAATATGATCGACGTCGGCGTGGGTTGCGATCAGGGACTGGCAACCCGAAAACGGGAGGTCGATCTCGCGAATCATATCGATGATCTCGTCTACGGCTTCTTCATAACCGATGTCGATCATTACCCATTGATCGCCATCGAAGACGATGTAAACGTTGCAACCCAGCACGTGGCCAAGCTGATGGTTGACTTCGATGATGTGCGGAAAGATCGGTTTTCGCTGAAGCATTGGTAGTTCGCGCGGGTTAATATCGCGCTCAGTTTGCGTTGGTCGGTGAAGCCACTCAGCATCTTAACGCGTGTTGGAGGCCGATTCAACAAGTCAATTCAACGGTGACTGAATGGTCTTGGGAGCGTTCGTCTTCGTAGCGGCGGCCAGACTCTCTGATCCCTATCTTGAGGGCCTTAAGATCAAAGCCAAGTCCAATAGCTCGTCATTCCCGCCTGCGCAGGAGTGACTGAATATGCGCGGGAGTGACTAAATAATCGACCTCGCTAAGACATATCCAATGCGCTTTTCAAGCCCGCTTGATAGTCGGGGTAATCGAGGTTGATTTCGAATCGCTCCATTAGCTTGCGATTTGAAACGCGTTTGCTGCTTCCTGATCGTGATTCTGTCGGTTTGACAATCGACTCTTCCCACGGAATCTCGTCGATACCAAATTGTTTAGCGATAAATTCGTAATACTCTTTTCGTAGTGAAGGCCGCCCATCACTGACCACGAACGTTTCTCCGGTCGGCGTTTGGTCGGCAACCGTTGATACAACTTTGGCTCCGTCATCGACATGAATCAGATTCAGGTAACCGGCTGCTGAGAGTTTTTTCCAGTCCTTGGATTGGATCAGACTGCGAGTTGGTACCCGCCCTGGACCGTAGATTCCGGCGAACCGAAGAATGGTGCTTTGAGAAGCAAACTTGCTTTGGCGGATCAGTTGTTCTGCTTCCAAGCAAGCCTTTCCTCCTTCGCGTGCCGGTTGTGTTTCGGCCGTTTCATCGATCCACGCTCCATCGAAATCTCCGTAAACTCCCGTGGAGCTGATGTAGATGAGATGTCCAGTTGAATTCGACAGTCGTTCGACAACATGTTCGAGGCCGCCAACGTAAACCAGGCGAATGTCGGAGTACATCGACCGGTCCATTCCAACGGCGAATAGCACTGTGTCGGCAGTTGGTAAATTGTCTAGCGACTCTGGCACTGTAATGTCGCCCACAATCGGAGAGATTCCGACTGCCTCAAGCTCCTTGGCTCGGGATCGCGTCAATGCAAAAACGGTATCTCCGGCCGCGAGCCAACGCTTGGCTACCCGTAGGCCCAGATATCCACAACCAACCACCAACCGCTTCATTGATTCCTCGTCTGTTTCGCCAAGTGAAGCCGTATTTTTCAAACTTCGGACCTTTTGGGTTCCTCGGCAGCAACAACTGCCGCAGTTCCAATGGTACAATGGACCAGATGGAGATTGTCTGAAACTGGGAAATACGGAAAAATATGCTGTAAAGTTGAAAACTGGGACTAACCGAGCGGTTTTGCCCCGTATTAAACCAAGCAACGCTAAAACGCGCCCTATATTATTCTGGTTATTTGCCCCAATAATCAGAGTTTAAAGGATAATTTGTCGTAGCGGCGAACGGAATTGAACACAACACATTGAGCAAGCTGACTAAAGGACGGGACGAAACAAATGACATTTTCTTGCCTTGGAAAACACTTATTCTCATCCAGATTTTCAGAAATCCTCGGATTGGCTTTGGCCGTGAGTTTGGCGATTTGTTGGCAATGTGAATCGGTCGTTTCGCAAGAGGACGTTTCGCAAGAGGACGTAGCTCCCAAAGAGGTCGCGTCGACCAACGCGAATGAAGATTCAAATTCAGCCGAAGCGCATCAGGAGCTTTTGTTTTCTGGTCGGGTTCCAAACTCGGTCGACGAGCTAAAGTTCATGGAGTCCCATTTTGCCGAGCTTGCAGAAAGCGTTTTTCCTGCGACCGTAAATATTCAGATGGGGCAGTCTCAAGGATCGGGAGTCGTTGTGTCTTCGGACGGCTACATTCTCACTGCCGCTCACGTAATTGGAAACAGCCCTGGCCAGACGGCACTGATCACCTTCATAGTCGATGGCGAAAAGAAACAGATCTTTGCCGAGACATTGGGAGTGCAAGCCGGAACTGTCGACTCGGGAATGCTAAAGATCAAAGAAGGCAGCGCGAGATTCAGCGGTAGGTACGGAGTCAGACCAATCAAGATCGACAAGGAAAATCGCTTCGAGGGCGACTACCCTTATGTTGACATCGGAATCTCACAGGACCTGAAACTTGGTCAGTGGGTGTTGGCGGTTGGGCATCCGGGCGGAATTGACAAAGCCCGTGGGCTCGTCGTTCGAGTTGGCCGAATCATCGACAATCGAAAAACTTCGTTGCGGACTGACTGTACTTTGGTTGGTGGCGATTCTGGCGGCCCATTGTTCGATATGAATGGTGATGTCATTGGCATCCACAGCCGGATCGGACTGACGCTTGCCGATAACCTGCACGTGCCTGCAGATATCTTTTCAGAAAAGTGGGATCTGATGGCATCTGGAGTCATTATCAACGGAAAGGGAACGCTTGGTTTCAGCGTTGTCGACGACACCAACGAAATTGAGAAAGTCGAATCCAAAGGGCCCGCCGACAAAGCCGGAATGAAAGTTGGAGACATTGTTACCAAAGTCCAACGCAACAAGATCTCCGACAAGCGCGATCTAAGTAAAGCGTTCAAGTCCATGGATGTTTGGCCGAACACGATTATCAAGATCGTCGTCCAACGTGGCGACGAAGAGAAAGTGCTCAGAATCAAGGTTGCCAAGAAGGGCTAACCTTACAAGATCGTTGGAGGGATCCTTCTGCCGCTTAATTGCATTTATTTGTAGATGACGACGTTACCATGAAAAATTTCAAAACTGTTCTTTCGATCTTTGTTCTGGCTTGCTTTCTCCTGTCCGGTGGTTTGTCGGCTCAAGATGCACCGCCAATGCCGCATGAAGCGTCACCCAAGAAGTCGTTAAAAGACTCCAAACCCACGAAAGACTCCAAACCCACGACTGAGCCAACCAAAATGGCCACTCAGGAAAAGTCTGGCCAAGATCAGGACAAAAAGAAGGACGATCAGGACGCAGACTCGCCTAACGCAGATTCCTCAGACGCAGATTCCTCAGACGCAGATTCCTCTAAAGCAGACGATAAGAAGGCTGATAGGAAGCAAGAAGACGATAGCAAGAAAGATGACAAAAAGGACGACAAGAAAGACGATGGTAAGAAAGGCGATGGGGATGATCGCGTTTCCAGATCGCGGCTAGCGGGATTTTTTGGTAACAGCCGAACGGCAAAGCACTCCAAAAAATCGTCGGACTTTACTGATGTTTTTGAGTCGGTCATCGCCAGTGCTAACGAATCGACATTGCTCGTCATGTCTGGCAATCGCCAAATTGCACTGGGCACCGTAGTTGATGCCGATGGACTTGTGCTGACAAAAGCCAGTGAGCTTCGCGGCGAGTTGGGGTGCAAGTTGCCGAGCGGCAAGGTCGTCGGTGCTGAAGTTCTGGGAGTTGATCCCGATACCGATTTGGCGCTTTTGAAACTTGAAACCAAGAACCTGAGCGTCGTTCAATGGACCGATAAAGAAGCGCCTCTGATCGGACGCTGGGTCGCGACTCCCAAAGCCGAAAAGAAGGGCAAGGCGCCCACGATTGGCGTCGTCAGCGTTAACGCTCGCGAGATACCTGCCTCTCGTCCGTTCATTGGGATCTTCATGGATACTTTGGACGATGAAGATGGAATCCGCGTCACGCAGGTCATCAACAAGTCGCCTGCTGATCTGGCTGACTTACGTGTCAACGATATTATTCTCAAGATCGACAACGAAGTCGCAAAGGCTCCACGTTCTCTTTCAGAGGCGCTTGGGCAGTATGACATCGGAGATCGGGTAACCTTGACGGTTCGTCGCGGTGGAAAAGAAATCAAGATTAAATTGACGTTGGCTGAACGGGACAAGATCAGCCCCGACAACGTTCGTAGCAATACTCAAAACAGCATGGGTAGTGTGCTGAGCCGACGTCGCAAGGATTTTCCGATGTCGTTCCAGCATGATTCGATGCTTAGCAGCAGCACTTGTGGTGGACCGATCGTTGATCTTTCTGGGAAAGTCGTGGGGATCAATATTGCTCGTGCCGGTCGTGTTTCGAGTCTGGCGCTGACATCTGAGGTTGTGCTGCCGATTCTAAAGAAATTGAAGACTGGCGAATTCTCTCCTGCGGTTGTCAACAAAAAAGATATTGAGGAGCGAGCCGCTGATCTCGAGGAGTTGATCGCCAAGATCGGTGATCTTCCAAAAAAGAAGCGGATTCTTGAGCGGAAGTACAGTGTCGAGCGGGCTCGAAAGCAAGAGATCGAGAACATGATCAAGGAACTGCAAGGACGGCTTAAAGAAGTCACCAAACGAAGCGACAAAGAGAAAAAGGAACTCGACTCAGTGCGAAAAAGTTTGCGTGTCCTTGAAAAGAATCAAGATAACCTCGAGAAAGAGCTCAAAGAGCTTCGCACTGGCAGCCGATTTTAAGCTCGGATGGTTCAATGGCATCTTCGTGGAATCGTCGGGCGCGGAAGCTCCACCGCTGGGGCGCGATGATTACGTGTTTGCCGCTGCTGCTGGTGATCGGGTCCGGGATATTGCTACAGGTCAAAAAGCAATCCGACTGGGTTCAACCGGCCACAGTCAAGGGAATAGAGCAAGTCCCCACACTCGCGTGGCAGCAAGTCCTGGCAGCAGCCGGGTCTGTTGCAGAGGCGGAAGTCACCGACTGGTCACACGTTGAGCGAGTGGATGTTCGACCAGGCAAAGGAATGGCCAAGGTTCAATGTAAGAATCGTTGGGAGGTCCAAATCGACATGGCGACCGGTAAGGTACTGGCTTCCAATTACCGGCGCTCGGACCTGATCGAAAGCTTCCACGATGGATCGTTTTTCTCCGACGCCGCAAAGCTGTGGCTGTTTCTTCCCAATGGTTTAATTCTGTTGGGGCTCTGGTTTACCGGGATCTACCTGTGGTGGTTGCCGGTGGGGGCGCGGCGCAAAAAGAAATTGGCCAAGCGTAGGTCGGCGGACCTCTGAATTCACATCACTCCAACCTATCCACATTGCTCTCCGTTCCTCGGATAGGTTGTGATTTTTTCAAAACACTCCTTAACAACATCAGCCGTTTTGGCGATAGCCACGGCTAATGGCAGTTTAACCGGGCTATCGCCCAAACGGCTAATAAAAAAAATCACAACCTAGGAGAGAAGGGGTGAGGGTGAGGTGATGACTTCATCGCCGCCAGTGAGCGGTGAACTTCGATCAGCAATGCCAGGTTGTGAATTCCCTTGAATTCCCTTAGACGCTAAGTTCACCTACAAAAATTCCGCTTGCGAACAGCGATAACCCGGGTCGTCCAACCGGCACCGCTATTCCCCAATCGCCGCTGCCAGCCCTTCGACTCCACCCACGACAGGTATCTCAATGCTGGTCGCGTTGAGGTCGATCGTCAACTGAGTCCCTGGTTGCGGCCAAAGCGTAAAATCTCGATCGCTGGAAAAGATCATCAGTCCTATCTGTTGGCCTGCTGGAATAATTTGGTCATCAGGCTCAAGATCGAAACTCAATTCGTAGAACTTCCCCGGTTCCAACGGCTCACTCTGAGTCAGTGATTTGTGATTCTGAGGATCGGCCCAACCACGAGTGATCAAGTTTTCGTTCAGCTTCCTTGCGCCTTTGGTCCACGGCAGCGAAACCATCCAGATCGAAAGGTTTGCCGAGGGTTTGCTGGACGCCAGCTTAATTTTGATTTTTGAGGTTCCCGAAAGATGAACTGCTTTCTGAAGTACGGGAGTGGCATAGATCAACCGGTTTTGGGAGCTGTCCGCTTGAGCAAGTGCTCGACCACTGATTCCAACATCGTCGGTCAGAAATTCGGTAGGCTGTTCAGGTTGGACTTTGAGTGACAGTCCGCCCATGTCTGCTCCTCCTGCACTCAGGTTGAGCTTAACCAGTTTGGCGGCTGGATTGGGGTAGGCCTCGTAAGGCGTCGGTTCAGTGCGCCGTGCGCCTTCGCGAACGATCCACGCCTTGGGATCATTCTCGACACCATTCTCAATCCCGTAGAGGTATCTCGTAAACCAACGGTTCATCAATTTGATTGTGGGAGGTCCGCCATGTCCGCCTTGATGAAAGTAAACCTGAAGCGGAACGCCTTTCTTTTTCAGCGCTTCGTGAATCCGGATAGTGTGGTTGGGCATCACATTCCAGTCGTTGAATCCGTGTGCCATCAGAGTCGCGGCTTTGTAGGGTCCTAGGTCGTTAAAGTAATCGCGGCCGGCCCAGAATTCGTTGTAGTCTCCACTTTCCCGGTCCTGACCTTTGGCCATTTCCTGATCACGAACCTTGCCGTTGCAGTGGTCACGCATCGCTGGGTTGCCGCTGTGGACGAAGTCAAACAGCACATCAACATCTTCGCCCATGTAACCGCCAGGATGCCGCACAAGTCCGTTGGACCGGTAGTAGTGGTAGTACGAAGTGTTGGGCGCAACGGGAATGATCGCTTCCAATCCTTCAACACCGGTCGTTGCGGCAGCGATGGGAAGCGTACCTTCATACGACGTTCCCGTCATGCCGACTTTTCCTGTGCACCACGTCGCGACGACTTCTTCGTTGCCATCGGGTGTGGTGTAGCCCTTGCCGCGTCCGCAAAGCCAATCGATTACGGCTTTGGGAGCCAGAGATTCGTTGTCGCCTCCGAGCGTAGGGCAGCCTTGTGATAGACCGGTGCCTGGTGAACAGGAGTGTACAACTGCGAAACCGCGCGGGATCCACGTTCGGGTGTGGGCGCTGGAAATCGTCGGCCTGCGAGATTGTTGCGGGATCGGCGGCGCGATGTTTCGCTTGGGTGGCTTGTCGCCGATTTCGTGCTTGGGATCCCACGTGAATTCCGGTTTCGTTGAACCAGTCCCAGAAAAGTATGGGCTCGTGTTGTAAACAACTGGAACTTTAAGACCCTCGGTGTCGGTTTGTTTTTGTCGTGTAACCGAAACATGCACGCGGTCATTGGTTCCGTTGTTGTCAGAGTCGAACTCGGTTTGAACCCACAGATCATGACGAATCCAATCACGCGAATTCCTGAACCCTTCGATAATTTGGGCTTCCCCGTCGATGAAGACTGGCGTTGTTGGTTGGCTGACCTGAACCGGAGTTCCGACGATGGTTTGGGCAGCGACCGAGTCAGCACTGATCCACAACAACGCGGACAAACCGAAAAACAACAGTAGAGTTTTTAAAAGTGAAGTGACGTTGGAATTGGAGGGGGAAAACGTGAGGTTCATATTGTGACGCAATTGTTGAAGGTTGATTTTAGTTCGTCTCAAATGCTGGCTTTATCTTCTAGCCGAATTTACCACTGTAGCGAATTAACCTCAACTTCGAGTTTCGTTGCTTTTTTGATTCATGGCGGCATCCCCTTGGCAGTGGTTGAATCACACAATTAATGTTTAAGCCCACAAAGCCGGATTGCAGGATTTTGCTGAAGTGCCTAAAAAAGTCTCGAAGCAGTCTGATTCACGGCGTATGCTTCTGATAGGACCAATCAGTCCAGCACCTCCCCCCTTCCCTCCTACCGTGTCGCCGAAAGGCGGTCAAATGTTTTCAAAAATTTATCAATCCGTTCGGGCTCTTCTGGGCAAATCCGAAAATCGCAGGCGACATCCTCGCCAAAGCAGGCGAACCCCGTTAATTCTGCAGCCGTTTGATCAGGATCTTCAAGCAACGGGCGGTCCAATCGATGGGATGTTGCGAGACATTAGTCAAAGCGGAGTCGGATGCTCTTGCATATGTGACCAAAAGCCAAATTCCCCATACCTTCAAATCACCATAGCCGAAGACAAGTTTTCTGCGATCGGTAAGATTCGTCACGTGACAGAAACAGACCAGCCCGGAGTTTACCTTGTTGGCGTCGAATTTCTGAATGATCAAGACGGCAACTAAAAGCGAAATCACCGAAGCAGTTGAGTTGGGCTGTATGTGCGAGGGGCCAGCACTTGGGGAAGTGCTGGCCTTTTCGCTTCTCCAAAACAGTGGTCGCAGAAAGAATCAAAAATCAGATTCGACTTTTTCTTTCTTCTTTTTGCCAGTCTTTTTTTCTTTTAGCAGCTCGTCGAGAAACGGCTTGAGATCCGCCAGTTGAGGACCGGCGAATTTGACAGCTTTCTTCTGCACCTCGATCGCTTTGTCGAGATCTTTGTCCACAATATAAATGTAGTGCGCCAGCGTATCGAGAATCGCGCCGCTCTCAGGTTCGGCTTTTGCTGCATACTCCGCACCCTTGCGGGCGATTGCGAGAATTTCGGAATCGACATCGCCACCGGTTTCTTCATAAAGTTCGTAAATCGACCAAGCAACAGAGTTGATCGCCGAACCATCGGCTTTATTTTCTTCGACGAACTTTCTGAACGTTGGGATCGCTTCGGCATGCTCGTTTTTGATCATCAATTCAAGCCGGAGTCCTAGAAGCATCGGTTTGGCGGACTTGAGATCTTCGTCTTCGATTAGCTCGGCCAAACTTTCGATCGCTGCATCGTCATCGCCGTCAGCAATCTTTTCCTGAATCCCTCGCATGGCCCGAGCCAGTTTCCGCCGCAGTAGGGCCGCGTTCTTTCCCTCTTTGGCTCGTGCGGCTTGGTCCGCGATGTACTTCTTTTTGAATTCCTCCCGATCCCATTTGTCGGCAATGATTTTGTCAAGCGGTTGGGTCATCCGAGCCGAAGAGCCAATCCACTCAATCAATCCTGTTTTGCCAACGATGAAGGTCCCAGGGAACTGTTTTCTCCCGGAAGCGACGTAGTAGTCCTGCCAAACCGACTTGTCGGGGTCGGCAGTCAAGCAATACGAGCGAGTCAGGTCACCAAAAGTCAATTTGGGATTGTCTTCATCCCCGCCAAACAGCTTTTTTTCAAGAAAGTCTTCAACGGTATCGAGGTCCTCGGTGCACACGCTGATGATCTGAACGTCTTTACCATCGTAATCATTTTGAATGTTGCCCATCTTTTGCATCATGACAATGCTTGAGGGAGATTCGGGGGACCAGAAATCAATTATGTAGATGTTGTCGGCTTCGAATTTCTTGACCTCGGGAAACAGTCCGTCGTTATCGCTGAGCCAGTGTTCGATGTCGAGTTCAGGAGCTTTGGAACCGATAGTCAACGTTGGTTCGTTTTTATCGTCTTGATCTTCGCCACTATCGGAATCCTGAGCGAACGCCAAGCCAACGCTCATCGAGAGTATTGTCACCAATCCGAACTGCAGCAGAGTTTTGAAACGTTGCATTGCCTAGATCTCCATCAATTTGTTATTGGTCACTAAGAGCCTATCCCAGAACCCCTGCAACCTTGAGTGTGTTATAAGCGAACGAGAATTGTAGCATGGCCAGATAGTTTTCGGACTTTTTCTCCCATCGAACCAGGAGTCTTCGAAAACGATTGATCCAGGAATGAGTCCGCTCAACAACCCACCTTCTGGCTTTGAAGCGTGGGTTTTTCTTTTTCTGTTTGGACTCTTGGCCGCGAGATTTCACGTGAGGACGATAGTGGCGGCGTGTCAAGAAACTGCGAACGTCT
>CALJOA010000090.1 GCA_937981585.1 uncultured Pirellulaceae bacterium
AAGCCCGGATTCAGCTACGGTGCAACCGATGACTTTAGTTACAACGTTACTGAAAACCCAGTTAACGTTCGCGACTTGCATGCAACGGCGATGCACTTGTTGGGGATTGATCACGAGCGATTCACCTACCGCTTTCAAGGACTCGACTTCAAGCTCACGGGTGTTGAGCATGCTCATGTCGTCAAGGACCTGATCGCTTGATGCTCATGCTTGATTCGTCCAGGCAGTGATTGCAAAGACGGAATAGAACCGCGAATAAACGCCAATGGACGCAAATGAAACCAGAATTTGTATTCGCGTTTATTAGCGTTCATTCGCGGTTGAAAATCCGGTAGGCATTCTCAACCAAGCGGGCCGGTACTCGCCGACTCCTTCGAACCTTGGCAATTGCTAGCTACATTGCGTTTTTGAATCAACGCTATATAAACACCGAAGCCTTAGGAAATGATTGACGCAGCGAACCAGGCACTTCATGAAAGCCATCACAGCCAAAAATTTCCCGCGCCAAAACTCTGAACTCGGACGTCCCGATGGCTTGTGCGGTGTCGCGTTGATCCGCTTGATTGCTCAGGTTTTTGTTTTTCTGGCAGTGGCTTGTTACGCTTGGCCGGCACTTGGATTTCAAGAATCCTCAACCACGAAAAATCTGCCGGGCGAATCTACTCCAACGCAATCGCTTGAACTGGACGGCGCCAAGCCTCCAATTATTTCAACGACATCAAAGAAAAAGTCGCCAAAGTTTGACGCCGTCGTCATCAATGCCTTCAAAAAAACCCATCAGGGATATAGCAGCGACGAAGTCATTCTCAATGCCGAATTGAATGATGAATTTATAAAAACCTGCTTGGCAAATCTGGCGGAGACGGAGATGCCTCAGGCCACCGCGTTTGACCTCAATTGGCGACTGATGAATCTCCGCAAAGCCGGAAAGCTCAACATCAAATCAACTCGCTCCAATCGGAGTTCGGTCGACAATGTGTCACACGTCGCTGAAATCGCGGCGAGAATGATGCACGACAAGCATTCGATTTCGAGCGATCAAGTGATGGCCGATCCAGCACGCCGGGCTGAGTTCAACGAAATCGTCCAGTCCATCGACCCGAACGTCGATCTCTACACGGCCCGAAAAGCCGCGTTTCAATTGCGGAAAGCCCGCCGATTGAGACCCGAACTGATTACCAGAATCGCTGATTGGGGACGCGTCGTTGAGACTCATTCAGCCGACAGCGTGGCCAAGAGCGCCGACTTGATTCCCGCGCATCCCGGAGTCTACATATTTCGTGACGCAACGGGCTACTTGTACATTGGGCAATCCGATAACCTGCGAGATCGACTCAAAAGCCATTTGGACGAGTCACACAACGAATCGTTGGCAAATTATCTGGGCACGAAAAAGCTGGAACAGATCACAATCGAAGTCCATTCGTTTGAACCCGATTCACAAGCCAGAAAGACAATGGTTCGAAGGGCTTACGAATCAGAATTGATCGCCAGTCGAAATCCAAAATTCAATCTACAGCCGTAGCTTGGTCATGCTCGCTGGTGGGATCGAATTGAAGGTAGTCTTTCAGCCACGCGACTCCTATGTAGAACGGAATCGTATCGAGTAGCGCTACGATAACTTTGAACGCGTAGCCAGTACCAATGAGTACTAACAGCTGGATCCAAAGCGGCACGTCAGTCCGCAAAACCGAAGCCAACCCGCCAGCCCAAAACGTAATCAGAATCACAGCGGTTGAATCCACCAACTGGCTGATCATCGTGGAACCGTTGTTCCGCAGCCAGAGCCACTTCCCTTTGGTCAATTTCTTCCAAAAGTGAAACATATACACGTCGCAAAACTGCGCGGCCATGTAAGCGACCATCGACGCGCCGACGGCAGCAAATGCCAGGCTTCTCATTTCAAAAAACACCGGTGTCTTACCGTCTATCAGCGGCGCTCCAGTTTCGAAGTCTTCAAAACCGGGCAAAACTCCTCCCAGCCAAAGAATAAAAACCACCCAGATGTTGAGCAACAACCCGACCCAGACCACCCAATTAGCTCGGCGACGACCGTAAAACTCACTGATGAAATCGGTACAGAGAAACGTAACCGGGTAGGGCAGTACCCCAACAGCTACGGCAAACGTGATCGGCCAAACCTCGCCTGATTCCAAAATGTATGGCATTTGAAACAAGCGAATGAATCGACTGACACCAAGAATATTCAGCATCGTCATCGAGCCGAGAAACAATCCTGCCAACACCAGAAAAACCCGCTCGCGTCTGGCATGCAATTCAGAGGCTTCGATGGGATGCAGTTTTCCGGAGGCCATGTTTTTCGTTGCTCACTTTGTTCGATAATGTCGCGACACAATGAAACATTTTACAAGACGCCCAATCCTAACCGATTAACGATCCATTTAGCCCCTAGAAACGAATTATCAAGAAGTTAGAATGTTTGTAGCTCTTTAACATTTCAACATTCGTCACCGCATCTGAGCGGATATCGCTGTTAGCCGTTGGCTTTCCGCGTTCTCGTTCAGTTGACGTTTGGTAATTTCGTAGAGGTTCTAAGTGGCCGTCGACCAACTCTTGAAAACGCCGTTAAACAAAACGCCGTTGTACCAATGGCACGTCGATCAAAACGGACGAATGGTTGATTTTGCTGGCTGGTCGATGCCTGTTCAGTACTCCAGCATCATCGACGAGCATCATCAGACTCGCCGATCAATTGGCATGTTCGACGTCTCTCACATGGGGCGGCTTTACTTTTCCGGTGCAGATGTTGACAAGTTCCTTGACCGGCTGACGACACGCAGAGTCGCTGGTGTTCAGTGCGGCAAAATTCGATACTCGCTGATGACCAATGACGCCGGTGGCATCCTCGACGACGTGTTGGTTTATCATCTGCCCGATGCAAACGGCGCCCCCTTTCACATGATGGTGGTCAACGCCAGTAACCGACAAAAGATCGTAGACTGGATCGGTTCCAACATCGGTGATTCAGGAATCGAACTGGAAGATCGAACCAGTTCGACTGCGATGATCGCCGTCCAGGGCCCGGCTGCCAATCAAGCCGTCGCCCAACTCTCCGAAACCGCCCCTGACTCGCTGGCTTATTACACCGGCACGACAACCAATGTCTGCGGGGCAGAAGCGATTCTGACTCGGACCGGGTACACCGGTGAAGACGGATGTGAAATCATCTGCGAAGCCGAGCACGCGCAAAAGATTTGGAGCGACGTTTTTGAAATCGCACAATCGGTCGACGGCGGCGCATCTGGACTTGCAGCCCGCGACACGTTGCGATTGGAAGCCGGAATGCCGCTCTACGGACACGAACTTAGCGAATCAATTAACCCGGCTCAAACCGATCTCAAGTTTGCCATTCAAATGAAGGATCGCGAGTTTGTTGGACGAAGCGCAATTCTCTCAGCCCGCAAAGACAAAACGCTACCCGTTCGAGTCGGATTGAAACTCGAAGGCCGACGGGCGGCAAGGCAGGACTGTGCCGTTTTAATCGACGACAAAAAAATCGGAACAGTAAGCAGCGGCACTTACTCGCCGACGTTGGAAACATCAATCTCGATGGCTTACGTTGATCCAGACAAGTCCGAAATCGGAACCGAGGTCATCATTGACATTCGCGGAAAATCGCATCCAGCAACCATCGTCGAGGTTCCTTTTTACAAGAGAACATAACAGGACTTTTTGAGGCCCCTGGGCGTTAGCCACAGCTGCTTGTGGACCAGACGCAACCGTGGCTAACGCCCAAACGGCTCAAAGAAATCCAAATCCAACATCCTACGACAATAGAAGAGACGAACACGGAGTAACAAATGAAACCAGAAGAACTACTATTTGCCCAAACGCATGAGTGGGCGCACATTGCCGACGACGTAGCGACGATTGGCATTTCCAAGAATGCGGTCGAAGCATTGACCGACCTTGTCTACATGGATTTGCCGGCTGCCGGTACAGCCGTTAAAGCGGGTGAATCGTTCGGCGAAGTCGAATCGGTCAAAGCGACCAGCGAGCTTTACAGCCCCGTCGATGGTGAGATTGTCGAAGTCAACACGTCGCTCCCCGACAACCTCGACGTGCTCAACGAAGATCCGTACGGCCAAGGCTGGATTATCAAAATCAAGATGTCGAATCAGGACGCGGTTGAGAAACTCCTCGATTTCGCGGCTTACGAGAAACAATGTGACGAAAGCCACTGAGAGCTTGAGATTTCATTTGCCGTTTGGCCGTAGTTGGACAGCGCCACGCCACTTTACTGAGCCGTTTGGGCGCTAGCCCCGGTTGGGCTGCAAGAACCGGGGCTAGCGCCCAAACGGCCTTTACTTTGCAGCGGTGGAGCGCAAGCTCCCCGGTTTTATAAAAGATAAAAGCGAAACTCTGAGAAACCGGAGGGCTCGCGCCCAAGCGCTACAATTTTGCAGGCGAAGTAAGGGCCATTGGGCTAGTGCCCAAACGGCTCAAAGTTTCATCCAGTCAATTCACGCCAGAACTAATCACAACAAATGTCAAATCAAACTGAGGCTTCGGTGACTTCCAAAGCAAAATCCAACAACGCGGAGCAATCCGAATTGAACGACCTATTGCAAACTGACGATTTCGTTCTCAGGCACATCGGACCAGGGCCAAGCGACATCGCTGAAATGTTGAAGACGGTTGGTGCTTCTTCGCTGGACCAGTTAATCGAATCGACTGTTCCGGCAAGCATCCTTCTGGATGGCGAGCTGAATCTCCCTGGCGCTTCGACGGAGCATGACGCGATCTCACAGTTGAGATCTTATGCAGAGTCGAATCAAGTCAAACGTTCGATGATTGGAATGGGGTACTACGGAACATACACGCCCAATGTGATTCTGCGGAATGTCTTGGAGAATCCGGGTTGGTACACGGCTTATACGCCATACCAAGCCGAAATCGCGCAGGGCCGTTTGGAAAGCCTGTTGACGTTTCAGCAAATGGTCATGGATCTAACCGGAATGGAGATGGCGAACGCTTCGTTGCTCGACGAAGCGACAGCCGCTGCCGAAGCGATGGCGCTCTGCAAGCGAGCGAGCAAATCGTCTTGCGATACGTTCTTCGTCGCCGACAACGTTCACCCACACACGCTGGACGTTGTTGAGACACGAGCCAAATATTTCGGGTTTGAGATTGTTGTCGGACCAGCCACTACCATTTGTGACCAGGAAATATTTGGAGCGCTGCTGCAATACCCTGGCACCAAAGGAAAAGTCGAAGACCTGACTCCGTTGATCGAGAAAGCGCATCAGCAAAAAGCCCTGGTTGCCGTTGCCAGCGACTTGCTCAGCCTGACACTGCTCAAACCACCCGGCGAAATGGGCGCCGACATCGTGCTTGGTAGTGCCCAGCGGTTCGGTGTGCCGATCGGTTTCGGCGGACCTCACGCGGCTTTCTTTGCAACTCGGGACGCTTACAAGCGTTCGGCACCCGGGCGAATTATCGGTGTCTCTAAAGATTCGCGTGACAAGACGGCGCTGCGAATGGCAATGCAGACACGCGAACAACACATTCGGCGCGACAAAGCGACATCGAACATCTGCACCGCTCAGGCGCTGTTGGCCAACATGGCGGCTTTCTATGCCGTTTACCATGGTCCCGAGCGACTCAAGACGATCGCAACGCGGGTCCACTTACTCACTGCGATGGCCGCGCAGCGGCTCCAATCGGCGGACATCAAAATTGAACACCAGAACTTCTTTGATACCGTTTGTGTCGTTGTGGACCACGCGGCGACCGTCGTTGCCAATGCTGCCAAAGAATTCAATTTGAATTTACGATTGGTCGACGATCAGCGAGTCGGGTTCAGCTTTGACGAAACCACGACCGCAGACGACTTAGCCAATCTGCTTCGTTCGTTTGGAGTTGAAAGCGGGGACATCGACCTCGGCGACCTTGAGACCGCTGCGATGACGACAACGATTCCTGAAGAGATTCGGCGCACCTCGGACTTCCTGACCCATGAAGTCTTTCGTCGGCATCACAGCGAAACGGAGATGCTTCGGTATCTGAAGCGACTGGAGAACAAGGACTTCTCGTTGACTCACGGAATGATTCCGCTTGGTTCTTGCACGATGAAACTCAATGCGACCGCCGAGATGATTCCTGTAACGATGGACGGATTCGCCAACGTTCATCCGTTTGCTCCACGGGATCAGTGGGAGGGATACAAGGAGATGATCGACCAATTGCGAGATTGGCTAATTGAGATCACGGGCTACGATGCGATGTCGATGCAGCCCAACTCGGGCGCCCAAGGCGAGTACGCGGGCCTGTTGGCGATTCGTCGATATCACGAGAGCCTTGGCGAGTCTCATCGCGACATATGTTTGATCCCAAGCTCCGCCCACGGAACCAATCCGGCCAGCGCAAGCATGATGGGACTCAAAGTCGTCGTTGTTAAGACAGACGACAGCGGCAACATCGACATGGACGACTTAAAAGCAAAAGCAGACAAGCACGCTGACTCGCTTTCAAGTTTGATGATCACTTACCCGAGTACGCATGGCGTGTTTGAAGAAACCGTTCGCCAGGCTTGCGAAATCGTCCACGAACATGGTGGTCAAGTCTACATGGACGGAGCGAATATGAACGCGCTTGTCGGGATTGCTGCTCCGGGAAAAATTGGATCCGATGTTTCGCATTTGAATCTCCACAAAACGTTTTGCATTCCTCACGGCGGTGGCGGACCTGGAATGGGACCGATCGGTGTCGCCAAACACCTGGCTCCGTTTCTTCCCAACCACATCGTTGCCCCGATCGACGGACTTGACGCGACGGACAACGGAGCGGTTTCGGCAGCCCAATACGGAAGCGCCGCAATCCTGCCGATCTCCTGGGCTTACATTTCCATGATGGGACGCAGCGGACTCAAGAAAGCTACCCAGGTGGCGATCCTCAACGCAAACTACATCGCTAAACGATTGGAAGGAGCTTATGAAGTTCTTTACAAAGGCCGTAACGGACGGGTAGCGCACGAGTGTATCGTTGACATTCGATCGATCAAGGAAACCTCTGGAATCACAGAAGTCGACATTGCCAAGCGATTGATGGATTACGGTTTCCACGCACCAACAATGTCGTGGCCGGTCGGGGGTACGATCATGATCGAACCGACCGAAAGCGAATCCAAGGAAGAGCTTGACCGGTTTTGTGATGCATTGCTGAGCATTCGGGCCGAAATCGCGGAGGTTGAATCCGGGAGCGTTAACGCCAAGCAATGCGTTACCCATCGAGCACCGCACACAATGGACGATCTCGTCGACGCGAACTGGGACAGGCCTTACACACGCGAGCAGGCCGTGTTCCCGTCTCCCCAAACCCGGCAAGCAAAATTCTGGCCAACCGTCAATCGAATCGATGACGTTTACGGGGATCGCAACTTTGTTTGCTCTTGTCCTCCAATGTCTGACTACGAAAATTAGCCCCCAGTGCGATCGCGAGTCACCAAGCCAAGCGTTGCCAACCGATCGCTTTTGTTTTGCTTCGGTGCTTAATGATCGTATTCTCAGTGTTGCCCAAAACATGGAGCACCAATGGAAACTGCCCGACTGATTCTGGATCCACCCGCTGAAGGTGCCTGGAACATGTCGGTCGATCAGGCATTGCTCGAAACCGCCGATGCGACGGGGCTGATTACGCTCCGTTTTTACAGTTGGTCCGAGCCTACATTGTCGCTTGGGTATTTCCAAAGCCATCTCGACCGAGAGCTCCACCGGCCAAGTATCGGTTGCAAACTCGTAAGAAGACGCACCGGTGGCGGGGCAATTTTGCACGACAACGAATTGACATATAGTCTGTGCGTTCCGAGCCAGAATCGTTGGTCAGCCAAGAATAGCGAGCTGTATCGCTTGGTCCACGGCTGCATTATCGACTTACTTCAAAGCGAAGGAATCACGTCCAGCTTGTACGGAGACATGGTTCAAAACGACGATCCCAATGCGGCTCAAAACAGCCAGCCAGCACCAACTGTCGACCAACGAAGCTTTATGTGCTTTAACCGACGTTCCGACGGAGACATTGTGATCAAAGGCCGTAAGGTTGTCGGCAGCGCACAGCGGCGTGCCAAGAAAGCACTGCTGCAGCACGGTAGCATTTTGTTAGGAAGTTCTCAGTTTGCCCCTGATCTGGAGGGCATCAACGACCTCCAATCGGCCCAGTTGAGTCCGGCTCGGCTATCCCAAATGCTTGCCCGAAGGTTGTTTAAGTGCTTGCGTATCGAGCCATACTCGGGAGTTATGCAAACTGATGAAAACGAGGCCGCAAAAAACTCCCATTCGTCCCAATTCGATTCTGACGCCTGGAACCGGCAGCGATAGTCAATTTCACACGCATTATGCGGCGTGAAGTGTTGAGGGTCAGGCAAGCGATGTTGCGATTGCTGGACACAATGATTCGATTAAGCAACCTTAACATACCATCAATGGCTCTCCGTTTGACATCAAATGGGGAGCGAAGATAATATATTGAGCGAGGACAACCGATATATTAGTCGTGGCCGGAGGCAGGTCGCAAGTCGGTACTGAGAACATTCCCTATCTTAGGAGGCAAGAACGGGATGCAAGTAGTGTTGAAAGTTGTAGGGGGAAAAAACGACGGTAGGGAAATAAAAATAGCGGTCCCTCGGTTCGTCATCGGTCGTGGCGCGACCGCCCACCTTCGCCCGTCAAGCGATCTAGTTAGCAGAGAGCATTGCGAAATTCTCGTTGCCGATGGCAAAGTGGTCCTTAATGATCTGAAAAGTCGCAATGGAACTTTTGTAAATGGGAAGCAACTCACTGAGTCGCACACCGCCAAGTCGGGTGATTCGCTGCGTGTGGGGCGGCTTCAATTCGAAGTCGTCATCGATCCAATCAAGGCGAGCACGAAAAAGCCGCGAGTTGCCGGTGTCGTAGAAGCCGCTTCTCGAACTGCAGCATCCAAGAAAAAAATGTCGCTAGAGGATAGCATTACCGACTGGCTTTCCGACGACGATGGTGATGACAGCCAAGCGATTGCTTCGGCCGAAACAATTCAGTTGAATATTGAAGAGACTTCTGTTTTCGGTGCGATTCGAAAAAACGATAGCATTTCCGAGCAAGAATCCGAAGAAGAGGGAAAAACTGCCTCCAAGGGAAAGAAAAAACTCCCACCGATTCCCAAGTTCAAGCATGAGAGTTCAACTTCGGCTGCAGATGACGTATTAAAAAAGTTCTTTAATCGGCGCTAAACAACGCCAGACAACGTACAACAGAAAAAAGCATCAAGCCATTTTCGCTCTGCGAATTTGGCTTTTTTGTTTTCCCGCCAGAAATCTTCCAATCTCAGCAACCTTGCCACGAAAACCACAAAAGACGCGGGGGAGCCTCAGGGCAATTCGAGGAAAATTACCAAATCGGTGAAACCCGATCCAAGCAAATTGGGTAGTTTAACGACTGGGGAGGAAAGCCGTGGTAAATGAACTTCCAATTTTGATTAGCCGTTGCCTTGAAGGGGATCAACCGTCTTTTGGCGAGTTGATTCGACGGTTTCGCGGGCAGGTCTACGGACTGTGCTATCGAATGCTTGGCCAACGCGAAGACGCTGAGGACGCGACTCAGGAAACCTTCCTGCGAGTTGCCCGAAACTTGCATCGCTGGGACTCAACGCGTGCTTTTGAGCCATGGTTGCTGACGATTGCCGGCAACCGCTGTCGAACACGCCTGGCCAAACGGATGCGAAGGCCCGGAACCATCACGCTGGACTATCCCATCGAAGATCAATCGGTGCTGATCAGTCGTGGCAAATTGCTGGCTGAGGAAGTTGAGCATGTCCTCGGGTCAGTTCGAAAAGAATATCGTGATGCGTTTTTGTTGTTTCACAAAAAGGAAATGTGCTACAACGAAATCAGCGAAGAACTTGATGTGCCACTTGGAACGGTCAAGACATGGGTGCACCGAGCCAGAAAAGAATTGATCGAAAAGCTACGAAAACGAGGCGCGCTCAGTGACGCATAAAATGACGAAAATATGGAATCACACGACAACAGGCGATTGACCTGTGAAGCATTTGAAAATCGCGTTCATCAGATTCTCGATGATCGCTTAACACTGACCGGCGATGCGCGGTTGATAGAACATGCTGCGCACTGTGTCGCGTGCGAAACCATGCTGCTTGACTACGATTGTTTTGATGATTCCACCACTTTTCTCAAATCAAGTTCTGTTGAGGTAACTTGCATCGTTGAAGGCGACGGGACTGACCGTTTGCCCTTCCAACCTCTCAGAGGACTGGCGGTTCTGGCAGCAGCGCTTCTGATTTGCTTCAACCTGTTCGGCAGCCCCTCCGATCGTTCTGATGGGTTTGCCCAAAGACACGACGTCGAAGAATCTGCGACTGTAACCCCACCTGCAATCACCCAACTGGCGATGCTTGGGGACGTTCCAACGCGGCAACCTGCAGCGTTGGTCAAAAGACGAGTCACTCCAGATACTTCGCCGTTCAGTCCAAATTTTCGAGTTGCAGATAACATCCCTCGTTTGCCGTCGGCAACAGATTGGGAAAACGTTACCAAGCCCTTTGAAACGCTTAAGCCAGTATTGACTTATTCCTCCGAACTGCCAGGCATCAAGACGATTCACTGCACACTCAACGTTACGATTGAATTGCTTCGTCGATCACTCGAATCAAAGCCTGACGAGTTTAAGCTTGGTCTTGGCTAGCCATCGGTAGCGTTTTGACTATCACACCTTGACGATGCGAAAACCGGCCTAAGATCGGCGACTTTGGAATCGTCCTGTCTGCCAGCACCCGCGAAAGCACTCACTGACATTGCGTGAGCTTTAGCCTTTCTCTAGATTTTCGCAACTATTTCTGCATCTGCCAATTTGCGCAGAGTCATAGTCATACTCCTAGTCTCTAAGTCCTTGAACTGCATTTTCTGGACGATAACCATGAATCGTTTCACTGCTTACGTTGGCGAAAACACGTTGCCAAAACTGACTTCGTCGTTACTCGCACTTCTAGTGATTTGCATCAGTCAAACCGGCTGCAACTTAGGGCAACAGTACAACAACGTCAGCGGTCGACAAGCGTTTGAGCTGGGGCAATACTCGACTGCGATCAACGAATTTCAAAAGGCGTTGACCAAAAACCCGAACAATCCCGATGCGCTTTATAACCTCGGAGCGAGCTTATACGCCCAAGGTAAACAAGCCAAAAACTCCCAATGGCTCGATCAAGCCGAACAGCTT
The DNA here is from genome assembly GCA_937981585.1 of uncultured Pirellulaceae bacterium. GTDB lineage: Bacteria > Planctomycetota > Planctomycetia > Pirellulales > Pirellulaceae > Mariniblastus. Next base: position 11,229 of record CALJOA010000090.1, read on the forward strand.
TATCGTCAAGCGATCGCTGCCAATGACCAGCATGTTGATGCCCATCGCGGATTGGCTGGCCTGCTGATCGAAACCGGTCGCGAAAAGTATGCGTTCGATTTGGTCAATCAATGGAAAGCCAGATATCCCGGTTCCACCGAGCCAATCGTAGAACTAGCGCGTCTTTATCAGGAGTACGGTGACAACCGTCGAGCAACGGATCTTTTGGCCGACGCCTTGAAGATCGATTCCAACAACGTCCGAGCTCTCAAGGCGATGGGACACGTCCGCGAGGTTCAGGGGCAAACTCATCTAGCGCTGGATAATTACCTGCGAGTCCTTCAAATCAACAATCAGGACACGACCGTTGCCCAGCGGGTGGCAACCCTCCAAACCCAACTTGCCAGCCTTCCAGCCAGCAACAACGCCAATCCTTCTCAAACGAATAACCCGTCGCGCTACGGCGCCGTTGATCCGTATTTAAAGCGTTAAAGTAGTCGGAGTAGTCGGCGTGGATTTACTCGGCTGGTGGAGGTGGTGGCGACTGGATTGGCTGGAGTCGGATTCCTAGTTTGCAGGGGTCGGATCGCTGTGGCTGGGGTCGGATCGCGAGGCACGAGCGAGGAGCCCCCAGGGCGTGAAGATTTGTTTTGGCTTTGAGACAACTGTGGGCTCGCTTGGGCTCAACCACAGCCACCCGCTATCTGAATCCAACTCCCGAATTCTGCAACCAACTTAGAATTTATCGTCGCGACGAATTCAGAGAGGTTGTTTGTTTGACGTGAAATTGTCCGACTAAACTTTCTTTGACTGGCGAACCTCGGGCGAAGAATCCTGCCAGTGTTGCTTGTTCAGCCGATTCATCGCTAACATCCAAGGCGCGTTTGGGTCAAAGATGGTCCAATACAGCAGGTGCCGCGAGAGTCGTTAGTGTTAAACAAAGTGAGCAAATGACGGTAAGACAGACGGCAAGCTCAACGGCGGCTTGACAACCGCTTCAAAGGCTTCAAGTAACGAATCTTGCCTATGCAATTTAGCCACTTTCCACTTGATTGGCCGGGGCCTAGAATCGTTGTCTCGAATTGGCTTCAGACAGGCTCCCACATGGCGCCTGTAAATTGACGCGGATCCGAGCTTTATCAATTGAGCTTCAATGTGGATTTGAAATGACGACCACCAGCGTTTCTCGCGTTTTCAACTTTTCGGCAGGCCCCGCGATCCTGCCGGTCCCGGTATTGCAACAGATTCAGGATGAAATGATGTCGTTGCCGGGCGTTGGCGCAAGTGTGCTTGAAATCAGCCACCGAAGCAAGGATTTTGATGCAATCCTCGATGACGCCAAATCTCGAATCGGACAGCTGCTGGGAATGCCAGACACGCACGATGTGCTTTTTCTGCAAGGTGGAAGTGCACTTCAAAACGTGATGATGCCGATGAACTTCCTCACGGATAAATCGCAAACGACTGATTACATCATCAGCGGAGCTTGGAGTAAGAAAAGCGCTGCCGAAGTACACCGATTCGGCAACCTCAATGTGGCCTGGGACGGAAGCGACGATGGCTTCAGTCGTGTCCCCAAACAAAGCGAACTCAAACTGACGCCCGGAGCGGCGTATTGTCATCTGACGTCCAACGAAACCATCCACGGCGTTCAGTACCACCAGCTTCCCGAAGCCGGATCACCGCTGGTCGTTGATAAATCTTCCGACATGTTTTCTGAGCCGATCGACGTTTCCAAGTACGGAATGATTTACGCGTGTGCTCAAAAGAATTGTGGAGTTGCCGGCGTCAACGTGTTGATCATGGATAAGGCACTGCTTGAGCGTTGCGATGATCGCTTGCCCAGCTACCTCAATTACGCGCTTCATTCGGAGAAGGGTTCACGCTTCAACACTCCGCCAACGTTTGCAATTTATGTCACGGGATTGGTCTGCAAGTGGCTGCAGGATGAGATGGGCGGACTCGAGGCGGTAGCGAAGTTCAACCGGTCCAAGGCTCAACTGCTCTACGATGTGATTGACGGGACAGATGGATTTTACATCGGTCACGCAGCCAAGGAAGATCGCTCCATCATGAATGTCGTTTTCAAGATGGCCGACGCGGACACCGACCAGCGATTTCTGGACGAAGCGGCTTCCAACAACATGACAACGCTTAAAGGCCATCGAAGCCTCGGTGGAATCCGGGCGTCGATCTACAACGCGATGCCACTCGAAGGCGTCCAAGCCCTCGCTCAATTCATGAAAGACTTCGCGCAGAAGAACGGATAGTTAACGGTACTCGGTACTCGGTACTCGGTACTTAGGACTTAGGACTTAGGACTTAGGACACGACTCGTCCGTCTTAGACCACACCGACCACAACTCACGGATTAAACCATGTCAACTGCTACCACACCTCCTCCCAAGGCCTCAACTTCAGGAAGCGGCAAAATGTCTCGAATCGTTGTACTGGATGATCTGGCCTCCGAAGGTCTTGAGAAACTTGATGCCGCGCTTGGAATCGAGTACGACGTCAAGATCGGACTCAAAGGCGATGAGTTGAAGGAGACGCTCGCTCAATACGACGGAGCCGTGTGTCGCAGTGGAGTAAAAATCACGGCTGAGTCGCTCGAAGGAAATCAGACTCTTAAAGCGATTGTGCGAGCCGGTGTTGGTACCGACAACATCGACAAACCGGCTGCAACTCGGCTGGGCATCGTCGTCATGAACACCCCAGCTGGAAACACGATCAGTACCGCCGAACACACGATGACGCTGCTGATGGGTTTGTCACGCAAGATTGGACCGGCTTTCTCTAGCCTTCAAGCCGGTCGCTGGGACCGCAAAAAATTCAAAGGCTCCGAAGTCAACGGCAAGACCCTCGGTGTGGTTGGGCTTGGCCGGATCGGTTTCGAAGTCACCAAACGAGCAAAAGCGTTCGGGATGAAGGTCGTTGCGTTTGACCCGTTCCTGTCGGCAGAGCGAGCCGAAGATCTGGGTGTGACCAAATTTGAAAAGATCCACGACATGTTGCCTGAGATCGATTATCTAACGGTGCACACTCCGCTGACGCCCGAAACAGAGGGTTTGATTGGCCCAGCAGAAGTCAAGCTTCTAAAGAAAGGCGCCCGTCTGATCAACTGTGCTCGGGGCGGCATCTACGATAACGATGCTCTCGTCGCTGGGCTTGAGTCAGGGCACTTGGGCGGCGTCGCGCTCGACGTTTATCCCGATGAGCCTTGTACCGACAATCCGCTGTTCCAAATGGACAATGTGCTTTGCACGCCTCACCTTGGAGCCAGTACCGAAGAAGCCCAGATTGGTGTTGCGGTCGAAGCCGTCGATCTGCTGGTCAACTTTTTGACGACCGGCGAGATTCGCTCAGCCGTCAACACAATTTCGCTTGACCCTAAAACACTCAACTCAATGCGAAGCTACCTCGACGTTGCGCATCGGTTGGGAATTCTGCTTGGCCAATGGCACGGAGGTGCGATCGAAACGTGTGAACTCGATTTCCAAGGCGAGATTTCAGAGAAAGACACTCGCCTGTTGGTCTCGGCGTTCTGTGCCGGACTAATCGGTCACTACACTGACGATGCCAGTATCATCAACGCTGAAATGCTTTGCCGTGAACGGAAGATCGAGATTGTTCGAAAATCCAACGCTGAGCATGGTGTCTTCAGTAGCGTGATCGCGGCAACAGTCAAAGGCGAAGGGATCACTCGCCATGCCTCGGGCACGTTATTCGGAAAAAACATGCCTCGATTGGTCAAGCTGGATGATTATCGCACCGAAGCCTACATGGATGGCAACCTGTTGATTTTCAATCACACCGACGTTCCCGGAATCATCGGCTATGTCGGCAACGTTTTGGCTGAAGAAAAAGTCAACATCGCTCAGATGGCGGTTGGTCGAGCAGGGGACCAGGGCGGTGCCGCGATCGGTGTGCTCAACCTCGACAACGTGGCCTCAGAATCCGCGCTTGGTCGAGTGACCCAGAATGACGCAATTGACTCGGTTCACCTGATCGATTTGCCGGCTATCTCAGAGTTCCCTGACTGGTTGATGTAGGTTTGAACTAGTATTGGCAACGTTTGCTAAGTGAGCGGGAAGGCGCTAGGCCAATGGCCCTTACTTCGCCTGCAAAATTGTAGCGTTTGGGCGCAAGGCCTCCGGTTTCTCAAAGTTCCGCTTGAATAAAACCGGGGAGCTTGCGCTCCACCGCTACAAAGTAAGGGCCATTGGGCGCGAGGCCGCGTTTTAAAAACTGCTTTCTCGGGAGGGCGAAGCTCCTGCTGAGCCTGAAGCCTCAGATGACACCGGCTCAGCGGGAGCTTCGCCCTCCCCAACCCGCCATCCAACCACTCTCAGCCGACCCAACCCGCACGTTAGGAACTGAGCTGAAAACGCCCAGCAGGTTTTGACGACTGTGAGGTCTGTTTCATCGACGAAATTCGAGTTTTTGACTAGGCTCAGGTTTACGGAAGGATTTAAAGGCGCTCGCCTTTTCAAGTGATTCCCACGGTTGGGAGATAGTTCAACCTTGGGTCTCAATGAATCTTCTGATCGGATTGGTAATTCTACTTTGCCTGGTTTGCAGCGAGCTTCAAGCGGCTGAGGTGGCTAGTGATTTGTGGACGCGGTTGGTTTGGGTTGCGTTGGTAACGCTGACCGTTCCAGGATTGGCGTTGTTTCAGACCCTGGTCGTTTCCAAGCGGATTCGAAACACCGAGCTTCTATCTCAAGAGCGAGAGTCAATGCTCCGGCGGCTTTCAGTTTGCCATAGCGCCGTGTGGCTGATTGCAAGCCTAGCGATTATCTGGGCCGTTCGCTGGCAAGATGTCGTACGGGGAAACTGGGGGCTCGATCAATGGCCTGTGATCGATGAAGCGATAATTCTCGCTCCGATCATCTTCTCACTCGTTGCCTCATGGGCGATTTTTTATGAGATACAGCAGGCGATCGCTGGCAATTCACGTCGTCCCAGTGAAGCTCCCAAAAAACGTGCCTTAGCCTGGCAATCCTGGCAATCCAGAATGGCGTACGTTTCAATTCGATTCCGTGTCTATTTTCTGATGATCCTGATTCCAGCGGCAATCGCGATACTGGCCAAAGACGTCGCCCCTTGGGTTGAATCGTTGAATCCGCAAGTTCGATTTTCTCTTTACGCCACTATCGTTTTGGCGATGATGGCAGGATTCCCTTTTCTACTGCTGTTGATGTGGAAAACGATACGAATTGAAAACGACTCACTCAAATCGGAATTAGTTAAAACCTGTCAGTTGCACCGGCTTCATGTACATGACATTCTTGTCTGGAAAACCGACGGTCAGATCGTTAACGCGCTTGTCGCCGGGCTAATTCCGCGACTTCGAGTTATTGTGATGTCGGACGGACTGATCAAACACTTTCCAAGACATGAACTTTTGGCGATCCTGCGACATGAGGCCGGCCACGTCCGCTTGTGGCACCTCCCGACTCGAATCGGATTTACGGTATTGCCATTGCTTGCCCTGGCAATCGACGAGCGAAATGCTCACGGGGGCATTGTTCATATCGATTCGATGCTCGAGCAGTTCGGTCTGCCAAGAGGATCTGGATTGGCTTTTTTAATGGGGCTTTACGCAGCATACGCGGTTTTCGGATTGTCATGGCTTTCTCATCAAATGGAATTCGAAGCCGATATTTACTCGTGTCAGCAGCACGGATCAGACGGTCCGGTAAGAATTGACGCGAAGCATGTTAGCGACATGTCAGACGCGCTCTTGCGACTGGCCGCGTTGAACCCTGAACAAATCGAGAAACGCTCGCTATTGCACCCAAGTATCGGTAGCCGGATGCAGATGATTCGTGCAATCGAATCGCATCCTCAGCGTGCTATCGCGTTTGGAAAGTCATTCCTACGACGGCGCAGGATTATTTTCATCGTATTGGTTTCGATTTGCGCAATCGCTGTGTTGAACCTAGCCAAATAAGGTATCCGGCGTGCAATAGTCTGTTGTTGGTTAAGTACTTAGGAGAATTGTTAGTCGAGTTTGATGAAGCAATCCTAGATTACTAAATCGTTGCGACCGGCACGATCCGAAACCGCTGAAGCCCAGTTTGTGGGTAATAATCGAACATAACTCGCGCAGCGGAGATAACTGAAGCTATATATCTATGGCGAGACACTGGGTTTGTTGAGAACTCAGCCGACTCGCTAAAGATTCACTTTCTTTGCGAGTTAAAAATGTCGATTGGTCAGTTCCCCGTTCAACAAATTCTAGCGGCTCAAATCCACAGTGCTGTTGTTCACAATCCTCATCTCAACCATCGCAGGATGCACATTAAGACGAAGCAAGGACGAGTCGTGATTGAGGGCAAGGTGGATACCTTTTTTCAAAAACAAATGGCTCAAGAGGCCCTCCGCGGAATCGAAGGGGTGAAGTCAATTGAGAACCACCTCGAAGTCAACTGGGCCTAAACGAAAGCGATCAATGTCAACACATCAAAAACTGACAACCGCGAATCTACTGCAAGACGCCATTGGTGACTCAGTCAGTGGCAGACGTCAACTGACCAATCAACGAGCCTCCAAAACAATGGCACGCTTCACATTGTTGTTGGTTCTCGGTATCGGATTGATGCTGATGAAGTGCTGGCTCTGACACCGTAGAGAGAACATAGAAAAAGGCGACACGTTAGTATCGCCTTTTTTTGTCCAGTGTTTTTCAAGTTAAACTTGAGTTGATTCGATTCCAACGACTAGCGGGCTATTCATCAAAGCCGGAGCCAGGGCCAAACCCTCCTGGTCCGCCTGATCCACCCGGAGGAGGACCGGCACCAAAACCCATCATCATGGGAACAATCTTGCCAGCCGCCTCGATCGCCTCCTCGAAACCATCTGGCCTGGGGATGATAACACTGACATCAGCTCCATCAATCTTGGCAACCAGCGAGCCGAGCAATGACTCCACAACTGGTTTGACTTCTGGCATGGCTCCTTCAATCATCGGCAGCGCCGACTGGCCGCCCTCCTGGGCAATGAACAACAACGAATCCAGCGCTCCCTTAAGCTCTTCGGCCTTTTCGGAATCCAAAGCAGTGGTTCGTAGTGACAAGAGGTTCTTTCCGGCTAAGTCGAAGCTGATACCCATGTGGCTGATGTTCGCAATTTGATCGTAGTAGGCTTCGAAAGTTGGATTGGGCGCGCTCTTTTTGCCTTCCTCGATAAGCTCCGCGATCAAGCCTTTTGCACCTTTAATGTCCATCGAAATCCGAATCGCTTCGTTGGGAGATTTACTCCACGCTGTTTGCAGATTATCGGTGAACACTTTGCGGTCGTCGTGGAAAACGTAGGCCTCTGTTCCAATCTCAAGCGTTGTGTCATCGACCTGATGCATGATCAAACCGGGTGGCATTCCGCTGCCGTCGCCCTCGATAGCTTTGTAGAAAGTCCGACCGTTCTTTTCGACTTTCTCAACGTTACCCTGTACGGCAAAATCAAACGCTTCCTTGGCCGATGCGGCATCCTGGTACTTGGCTCGACCGAAAAACTCGACAGGAAGCTCGCCGCCAGGCTGCACCCCAGCTACTTCAGCCATTGATTCAGGTGCGCTGACCGCACCGAAGATTCTTACGAGTTTGGAGGGGTCTCCAGGTTGTCCCGATTGCTTCTGAGCTTGACTCATCAGCTCACCGAATTTCATTTTCTTTCCCAATGGACTAGAAATGAGCATGTCCATTCGAATGTCAAAAACCAGAACCGCTTTTTGATTCTCTTGAAGCGACGACTGGGCGAAAGCGGGCGCAACAATGGCCCCCAAGGTTAGCAATAAGCTTAGTACAACGACACGCATCTCAATCGACTCCAATTAGTTCTTGTTCAAAAAGCTGACTCACCGAATTTTCGGCGGTGAAACTCACATTAGTTTCAAGGTATCATACCCAATTCGACGGCATGATGTTTCGCCTCGACAGGCGTTTTACGCGTTTGATTTCACGAAATCGACAGCGATCTGGATCGCATCCCCAATTTTTTCCTCGTCTTTGCCGCCAGCAGTCGCCATATCGGGTTTGCCCCCCCCCCTGCCACCAACCGCGGCAGCGACCTCGCCAATCCACTTCCCAGCATTCCAGCCGGCGTCGACCAGGTCGTTGGTTAAGCCGTTAGCAAGAATGACCTTTCCTGGCTCGGGGCTCGAAAGGAACACGATAGCAGCAGGGTTGGTTTTCTTTCGAATTTGATCGATCAACTGTCGCATCAATCCCATGTTGGCTCCAGGAAGCTCTTTAGCAATCACGCGAATGTCTCCGACCAACTCGGCAGCTGCGATCAATTCATCGGGATCAACTTTCCCGGCGGCGCTCAATTTTTCGAGTTGCTGGTTGAGGGATTCAACCTCGGCTTTCATCGATTCCACGCGATCGCCCAGTTCGATTACTGGAATGTTGAGGCTTTGAGCCGTCCTTCGCAGCGCATCGCGTATCTCATGATAGGTTGGGTCGGTGTTGGGATTGGGTTTGGATTTGGACGCGTCAGATTTACCCTTCGACTTTTTCCCAGACGAAACCTGTTTCTTAAGTTCCTTGACCTGTGCGAACAAAGCCGAGACAGAATCAGGAATATCAAGCGGCCCACAGTCGAGCTGTTTGCTGATTGACGCCGCAGACTGTTTTATATTCTCTTGATATTGTTTTGCTTTGGCTCCGGTCAAAGCCTGAATACGCCGCGTACCGGCTGACATATTTTCTTCAGCAATAATTTCGAAAGCTTCAACTTCACTGGAGTTGTCCAAGTGGATACCGCCGCAAAGCTCTTTGCTGAAATCTCCAATGGAAACCATCCGAACAGGGTCTGGATACTTTTCTCCAAACAACATCATCGCGCCCTGGCTGCGGGCTTCTTCGAGCGGCAAAGTTTCTGCTTTGATTGGAACCGCTGATTTAATGCGATCGACTGTTTGAGTCTCGATCGCCGCCAACTGCTCACTGGTAACTGGCTCCATGTTGGCATAATCAAACCTCAAGTGATCCTCGGAGACCTTTGAGCCTCGTTGTTGAGCGTCTTGGCTGAGATTGTTCTGCAAAGCCCAATGCAGGATATGAGTGGCACTATGCGCTCGCCGAACTCCATTTCGATGATTCTCATCGACTTCTGCAGATACAGAATCATCAACCGAAATAGTCCCCTCGATCACACGGCCTCGATGGACGAATACGCCGCTATCCTTATGTGTGTCGGTGACCTGGAACTTTCCATTGGGACCCACGATCCAGCCAACATCTCCGACCTGTCCACCGGACTCACCGTAGAAGGGAGTTTCCTTTAGGACGACCAACTGACAATTTACAGCCTCATCACATTTGAGTTCGTCGGATCGGAATTGCTCGACAACGTCTTTCTCTTTTACTTCCTTCGTTTCTGGATTGACAACTTTTTCCTTCTTCACGACCTCAACAATCAAGCCGCAAACTTCTGAGTTTTCTTTGACCGACGTGTAACCTAAAAATGGAGTTGCTTTAACCTCTCGCTTAATATCATCGAGGGGTCCGGCATCTCCCATGACGGTTTTTTCGTCGTCATTGCTGACTGTCTCATGTTCCTTCTCCGCGTCCTGATATCCTTCCCAATCAAGGACTAGTCCGTTTTGTTCTGCGACCGATTCGGCGACAGACGGCGGCACTCCGTGAGTCTGCTTCAAGAAAGCGACTTGGCGGCCATCAAGTTTCTTGTCACCGTTTCCAATTGCATCGTCAACCAATTTTTGAACGCGCGGAATTCCTCGCTCGATCAGCGCAAACGAACCGATTTCCTCTTCCTTGATCACCGATTGAACGCGTTCAATAGTTTCGGTCAACTCAGGATAGGGTCGCGAAAGTTGTTCGACGACCGCCGGAACAAGCTGATACAAAAACGGTTCGCGCAGCCCGATATCGTAGCCCTGAAGAACAGCGCGTCGCAGCAGCAGACGCACCACGCCTTCTTCCTTCTTGGCCCCCGGATAAGTGTTCTCGTGAATCGCCAAAGCGCAAGACCGGGCGTGATCGGTGATCCGACGCAACCGCCTGCCGTTGTCCGAGTTTTCCTCGTACTTTACTCCACAGATTTCAGCCGCAGCATTGACGATCGGCAACAGCGTGTCGATGTGGTAGTTCGTTGTACAGCCCTGAAGAACGGCTGCGGTGCGCTCAAGCCCCATTCCAGTATCGATGTTCTTGCTTGGCAACGGCTCAAGGTTGTCCGGCGGATCGCCAACACGATTGAACTGGGTGAACACTAGATTCCAAATTTCACACTCCGGACCGTCGTCAGGATGGAAGAAAATCTCACTGCACGGACCGCAAACACCGTTGGGCCCTTTTGATGGAGCACTTGCTGGCCAAAAGTTTTCCTTTTCGTCCAGCCGCTGGATTTGCTTGAGCGACAACCCAATCTCTTTTTCCCAGATGTCAGACGCTTCATCATCATCGAGATAGACTGTGACGCTAAGCCGATCCTTCTCCAGCCCCAGCCACTTTTTGTCGGTCAGAAATTCCCAAGCCCACTCAATCGCATCGCGTTTGAAGTAATCACCAAAACTGAAGTTCCCCAGCATCTCGAAGAAAGTGTGATGGTAAGCCGTACGTCCGACATTTTCGATATCGCCGGTTCGCAGGCATTTTTGAGAGGTCGCAGCGCGCGTAAATTCAAGTTCAACTTTCCCCAGAAAGTGATCCTTGAACTGGTTCATGCCGGCGGGGGTGAACAGTACCGACGTGTCCCACTTGGGGACCATCACATCACTGGCACAAATTGTGTGGCCTTTGGTCTTGAAAAAATCAAGATACATTTCACGCAGTTCGTCTGTCTTCATTTCAATCCAAGCAGGTGCAGCAGGTTCATCAAGCCAACAATATATCGCCGAGCGACCTAAACGACCAGAACGAGTTGGCCAGCGAGCGCTTGGATCCGGTTCATTGCGGGAACCGGAGGGAACGGCTGATAGAACAGCAGCTACGCAATTGGAGCTACCAAAATCCGAGCTTCCAACGAAGCTTACTTGAACTGCCCAAGAAACTCTTCGACGTTTGTCCAATAGGCAGCACTGTCGGGAAACTTTCTCCACAGTGCGCGGGAACCGTGATTGCCAGCGGTTTCTGGAATGAACTTGGTTTTTGATTCGCTAGGAATGGCTTCAAAAATCGCCGCCCACTTTTCCGATTCGTCTTTGGCCGATGTGACAAACACGGGAATGGCAATACGCTTTGCCGACGTCTGGATCCAGTCGCCTGGCTTACCCAATCTCTCGAAATATTCACCCGGAGCAAACGCCAAAACTCCATCGACAAGATCGGGGGATTCACCGGCAATTCGAAGCGCCAATGCAGCGCTGTATGAGCTGCCCCATAGCAAGATCTTTCCGCTGCAGTGTTTTGACTTGGCCCATTTAACTGCTGCGACGATGTCTTGCTCGGCAGTGACAAAGTTCGACGGTTTCGCTTGCGCGACGGCTTTCATGTGCGTCAAGTTGGTCACACGATTGACGGTGCCGCCGGAACGCTGGTCGATTGCCACGCAGTTAAACCCCAAAGCATTTAAACGCGGCGCAATTTCTCGATATTCGCCTCGCGACCAACCGGCCTGATGGCACAAAACAATAAGCGGAGTCTCTGCAGTAGAGTCCTCGATAAAATAAAGATCAGCGGTGACTTGCAATCCGTCTGCCGATCCAAAAGATCTGGAAACGACATTCGGTTTGACCACAGGCTTTCGAGTGACCGAGTCACCGAGTTCCAGCTCGACTTTGATCTCTTTGCCGCCACGCATGAACGTTATAACAACGGGTTCACCGATCGAGTATTTTTTGATTTGAGCGCGAATCTCATCGAGGTTTCCAACTCGCTTATTTCCAAATCTGACAATGACGTCATTGACTTTCAAGCCAGCCAACTGAGCAGGGCCACCAACGACCACTGACGAAACCTTGACTCCAGTTTCACCCCCGGCATCGATCATAACAATTCCGATAAACGGTTTTGGAACTGCAACCGGAGTTTTGGCATTCGGGACGTCATCGCGCGGGGCCGGCTTGACAGGCAACTGGCCAATCAAACACGACTGGGCCAGGAAAACTTGAATCAGGACAAAGGAGAACAGGAAGGCAAAAATTGAAGATAGCCTTGTTTTGAAATACAGATGATCCATGGCCGCCACTCGATAAACTGCATGAACGTTAAATGCGATTAAATTCGCGACTTGCGAGTCTTTATCATACTCGATTCGACTTTAGTTTGCAGTGAGCTCGCCTTTATTGGTTACCCGAGAGGGCGAATCTCCTGATGAGCTTGGAGTGCCAGATACGCCGGCTCAGCAAGAGCTTCGCTCTCCCAAGAAGTGATTTCTTGTCATTGAACCACCGCGCTCAAGTTTGGGCGACAACTGAACGTTAATAGAAAATAGAAAAGCCCGATCGCATCAGCAATCGAGCCTTTTTTGTCCAGTTGTCTGCTACCGGCCAGCTGCCGAAAAACGACCGACTTTTCAATCAAAACTACTTCGGCAAGTGAGTCTTGGCTTCTTTGTCGATCTCTTCGAGCACTTCACCGATGTCCTCAACATAACCGCCGGCCTGAAGGACTTTTTGACGAATCTCTTCGCAAACTTCAGCGTTCTCGATCAGGAAGTTACGAGCTTTTTCTTTTCCTTGTCCCAGATGGGTGCCTTCGTACTTGAACCAAGAACCGCTTCGTTGAACGATCTTGTGGGCCACACCGAGGTCAAGAAGATCACCTTCGTAACTGATACCGTTGCTGTGCATCATGTCGAACTCGGCAATCCGGAACGGAGGAGCGACCTTGTTCTTGACGATTTTGGCTTTGACTCGTTGTCCAACTTGGACATCGCCATCCTTGAGTGCGCCAATTCGTCGAACGTCGATGCGGACCGACGTGTAGAACTTCAACGCACGACCACCGGGAGTTGTTTCAGGGCTGCCAAACATCACGCCGATCTTTTCACGGATCTGGTTGATGAAGATTGTACAGGTTTTGCTGCGAGCGATCGCTCCGGTCAACTTACGCATCGACTGACTCATCAAACGGGCTTGCAAGCCAACATGCGAGTCACCAATTTCGCCTTCGAGTTCTTTCTTGGGAACCAAGGCCGCAACCGAATCGACCACGATCACATCAACGGCATTGGATTTGACCAGCATCTCGACAATCTGCATCGCCTCTTCGCCACTGCTAGGCTGAGAAACCAAAAGCGTATCCAGTGAGACGCCCAGCTTCTTGGCCCAAGTCGGATCAAAGGCATGCTCAGCATCAACGATCGCACAAATGCCGCCCGTCTTTTGCGACTCAGCGATCACGTGCAAGGCAAGCGTCGTTTTTCCGCTGGACTCAGGACCGTACACTTCAACGATTCGCCCACACGGTAAACCGCTTCCGCCGAGCGCCATGTCAAGAGAAAGGCTACCGGTAGAAATGCCGCGAATCTTCTGATTCGAATCGTTGCCCAGCGCCATAATCGAGCCCGAACCGAACTGAGCCTCAATCTGCTGTACCGCTGTTTTAAGTGTTTCGTTGTCGTCAAGCACTTTGTCGATCGGAGCAGCTTCGGCCTTCTTCTTGGAAGCCGTTTTTTTGGCGGATGTTTTGGCAGCCGTTTTAGTTTTTGCCATGGCTTTGTCTACTTTGCTATTAGAGGTTGAAGTCGGTTTAACATTCCGTGAAACAGCCGTCTTGGTCGCTGGCTGCTCGATTTCAGTTTTGGCTGGTGCCGGTTTGACCGCAGTTGGTTTTGTCTCAGCCGGTTTTGCTGCAGTCTTAACGGCCGAAGCCTTCTTGTCAGCCGGCTTGATTGAAGCCACAACCGACTTTGTAGTTCCATTCTTTGAAGGTGCTTTAGTCGTCATCATCGTTCTCCTGCATTTGAGGTTAAAGCGAAGGCCTCTGTCGCAGGTTCATTTGCCGTCAGTTCAGTCGCCAAGGAATTGCCAAGGAGAACTAATTGCGTCGACTTATGAAGTTACGATAAGACTCGTAAAACAGCTTTACAAGTGCCTTCGAATATATGTTTCGCTAATGCGTGGACACGTCTGGTCCACCTGAAAAACTTTCTTCAAAATATTTTGTTTTGGAGGCAAACTGGGGCAGTTGATGAAGCTATCGACGCCGATTCACGGCCACACCAATTCGCTGACAATGCGGCTTGGTTCAGCCAACAGGAACTCGTGGCAAAACTTCAAAACATGTCAAACTCCTGCAAAAACCACGGCTTTAACCGCTCAAAACAGGACTCAAGCGCTCTCACCAAGCCAGAAGTGGACAAATATACACTAATAGTGTCGGTCCTGCCTAGCCGAAGCTTGCACATATATTTGGTAGATGGCCGAAGAGGAAAAACTGGAGCAAGAGTAAGAACGGAAGTTAGGGGCCGGGAAAAGTCAAAATTGCGAATTTTGTTTCCGTATTTCCCTTGAGCAGCAATGGCCGATCGGCGAAATCTGGGCCAGATCTTTGAGGAGGGCAGACAGATTTGATCGGTCGCTACGCGACGAGTTTTGCCAATTCAATCGAATGACAATGTCGGGCCGTTCAGCTAATCATCGCCCATGATCTCATCAAGTTTTCGCTTGAGAGTCGTTCGATGAATTCCCAGCCTGCGAGCTGCTGCGGAATACTGATCATCGCTCAACTTGAAGGCTTTGGGTAACAGTTCGCGATCCACCAGCAAAAGAAAAGCCTCATATAAACTCTCAACCGAACTATTGTTCCAGTTTTGCTTCAGCCACTGATCGACAACATCGCCCAAGCTTTTGCCCGTCCCAATATCGGTAACTGTCGATTGCCGTTCCGATTCGATGTGGTCGGCCGTCAGGACTCCACTGCTTCTGGCGAACGCCGCCGCACGCTGAACAACACTTTGCAACTGCCGAACATTGCCCGGCCAAGGTTTTGATTTGAGGGCATCGATAAAGCCATCGGTCACGGTGAACTCCTGGCCGACCTCGCGTTTCAAAAAGTGTTGAACCAGCTCGGGAATATCATCCGACCGCTGACTTAGAGAAGGCAAACGGATTTCGAACGTCCGAAGTCGATAGAACAAGTCGTGTCGGAAATCACCATGATTGATCTGTGAAAGCAAATCCTGATTCGTTGCCGAAACAAGTCGGAAATCAGTTTTGACTGGCACACCAGAACCAACCGGCGTGACTTCCTGTTGATCAAGTACGCGAAGCAGTTTGACTTGCAGCGCGACCGGAATCTCGGCCACCTCGTCAAGGAACAGCACTCCACCGTTGGCTTGTTGGATCAGACCGCTACGATCTGAGTCCGCACCTGTAAACGCGCCTTTGACATGCCCAAACAATTCGCTCTCGGCCAGCCCCGGGTTGAGCGCTGCGATGTTCACGGGAACAAACGGACCACCGCTGCGGGATCCGAATTGGTGAATCGATCTGGCGGTAAGCTCTTTTCCGGTCCCGCTTTGCCCTGTGATGAGCACGGGAGAATCGGAGGTCGTGGTCAACGCAATCTGTTTGAAGACTTCCTGCATCAACGGCGAACTGCCAATCAGGCTGAACTCATGCTGATCATCGTCTTCAGATTCAGAGTTTGGTGCTGACCGCATTCTGGAGGTGGCAATCGCCTGTTCTAGCGTGGTTCGAACGTGTTTCAAATCAAACGGCTTGACGACATACTCAAAGGCCCCATTCTGAATCGCAAGGATCGCCGTTTGCAAATCTCCAAACGCCGTAATCACAATAATCGGCGCAGGGGAGAGCGACTTGAATTTTTCGATGGCGTCGATCCCACTAATGCCAGGCAAGTTGACATCAAGGACGATCGCATCAAGCTCCTGCTCACTGGCGATTTCCAAACCCGATTCAGCGCTGGAGCACGATACGCTTTGAAAGCCCATGTCTTCACAGAGCTTTGCCAAGCCCCAGCAAATGCTCTCTTCATCGTCAACTATGAGAATCTTTGGCATGAATCAGGCTGGTTTGAATACGAATAGAAATGTTGTCAGGTCGTCGTGGCGATTCCATGAAACCGAACCGCCGGAATCATCCGCGATCCCTTTCACCATCGCCAGCCCCAGGCCAGTCCCGCCGCTTGAGACGAACGGATCGAAAATTCTGTCAGCGATCTCCTCAGGCGGACCAAAGCCACTGTCCTGAACGGTAAATGTTGGCCGACCATTGTCAGCCACCAGCGACGTTTTCACGGCAGCCTTCGCGTCATCGGATTTCACCGACCTTTGCTTGGCGGCCCGAATCGCGTTGATGATCAAGTTAAGAAAAACCTGCCGGGCGTCTTCTTCATCAATCAAAACTCGGCACTGAGCGACTTCTCCAATTTCGAGTTCCACCTCAAGATGCTTGGCCATCGGTTCAAGCAGTTCAACGGTTTGTTCAAACAGAGGTTTGAGCTGGATCGGATACTGAGGCGCGCTGGTTGCTTGGGAAGTCTGTTTGGAAAGCGAAAGAAACCTTTTGATATAGCTCTTCATCAGATCAAGCTGTCGCATTGCGACCTGGTACTCTTCGGCCTCTTCGACATCCTTCTTCCCAGAAGCCATCAATTCCAACGCCATCTGGCAACCCGTGGCCGAGTTGCCGATGTTGTGAGCGATTCCGTTGCCAACCTCGACCAACGTTGAAAGACGCTCACTTCGGCGCAATTGAGTTTCATTGTCACCAATCCGCTGGGCCATCTCGTTCATCGTGCCGTAAAGGTCTCCGATCTCGTCATCGCGATTGGAGAATGAATCCGAAATCGTCTCGCCGCTGGCAAGCTTGTCAGTCTGTTGACAAAGTGAAATCAATGGCCGCGTAATCTGATTTGAAAACAACCAACCCAAAATCATCGCCAGCGGCAGGGCCAAGGCAGCGACCAACAAAGGCGTTTTGCCAACCCGCCAAAAAATTTGGCTACCCGATTCGACCGGCAGAAAAACAGAAACCACGGAGCGCCCTGTTTCACTAGACCCCAGACGTTCCAGAGCCGAGGTGTGATACCAGATCCGCTCACCTTCGGTAATGCGCACGGGCGTCTCAGAATCTGATTGGGGCACCGACTGCGGCGCTTCAGAGGTGTACGAAAGTATCTCGCCGCTCTGGGACCTCACGACGAACTCGGCTCCCGACAAATCTTTCATCGCCTCAAGAACTGCAGTGCTCTTGGGAAACGGAAATTTACCAAGCATCGTTGTAATCTGTTTCAGCTTTTTCTCTTCTGCTTCTCGACTGGACGCCACTCCGTTCTGAATCAGCAACCAGGTAATCGCCCCGATGGTCACCAGCAGTAGCAGAAATATCCGCAGAAGAATTTGATTTCGAAGGGGCCAACGCATTAAGAATGCCAACGTTATTTGTCGGTTTGAACTACAGTTGTCGCGCCGCGCGACAACAAGCCGAAGAGAAAACAAAGGGAAAGCGAAACAAGCCACCAAGGGCACGTTTCAAGTTCCAGTATGCGCTGGCGCGCCAATTGCTACCAGCTATAGTCAGCTATAGTCGATAGGATTATTGATTACACAGGAAAATGATGCACCGACCTAAGATATCCGGTTTCACCCTTGTTGAACTTCTCGTTGTGATTGCCATCATCGGCATTCTGATTGGCATGTTGTTGCCGGCAGTGCAACAGGTGCGCGAGGCGGCGAGGCGAATACATTGCTTGAACAACGTTCGACAAGTAGTCCTTTGTGCTCACAATTTCGAATCGTCCATGAGACGTCTCCCAACCCCTTTCACGCTGGGGGCTGGCGCAACGGCTACCGGCAACGGTTCATGGTCCGTCCAAGCGCAGTTGCTTCCCTTTTGTGAGCAAGCCAACGCGTACGACTTAATTGACTTTGATGTTGCCTGGAGTGATCAGCCCAACCTCTCTTCCGGCGTTCCAACGCTTCGCGTTCCAATGTATCAGTGCCCAAGCGAAGTCAACGATACGGTTCGAATCAAAAACGGCGCCCCGTTTGTCTATCCGCAAAACTACGGATTCAATTTTGGCTCCTGGCTGGTTCATGATCCTGCAACCGGGCGGCGTGGCGATGGTCTGTTTTATGTCAACTCAAAAGTGAAGTTCGGTGCGATCCAGGACGGAACCAGCAACACGCTGTGCGTTGCTGAAGTCAAAGCGTTCACCTCGTACATTCGTAACACCCAGGATCCAGGAACAACGCCTCCGACCGATCCAGCCGCGTTCATGAGTTACTCGGGTGAACTCAAACTTGGTCCGCTCAATAACAGTAACACCGGCCACACCGAATGGTGTGACGGACGGGTTCATCACGCTGGGTTCACAACGGTGTTCACACCAAACACCGTTGTTGCTTACGAATCCGGCGGCATCACGTACGATATCGACATCAACTCTGAAAAAGAAGGAAACAGCACGACCAAAGCAACCTATGCCGCGATCACCTCAAGAAGTTATCATGGTGGCAACGTCGTTTCTACAGGCTTGATGGATGGCTCCACTCATTCGATTTCGGAAGGAGTCAGCCTGGAAGTCTGGCGTGCTTTGGGAACGATCAGCGGTGGCGAGGTGCAAAGCATTTCTGATCTGTAATGCTCGGCGCCAACCAATCCCTCAACAATTTAAGGTAAGCCGATGAAACTCCTTCTCCCGCTCATCATGGTGCTGTTGTGCTGCGGCGTTTCGCATGGTCAAGGCAAAGCCCGAAGTGCATTTGGACTTCACAACCAATTTGTGCAAAACCGGGCAATCAAAGGCTACAAGACAAACGCTGCGTTTCGTTGGAAAGCACAGAACAATCCGGGGCTTGTCGGCGTCAAACGTTCCAGCGGCTATTGGCAGGACGGCCGGTACTATTTCTACCAACAACCTGCACAACGATCCTACTACCAACCGCCTTCACCAACGTACTATCAGCAGCCAGCGCAAAACCACTACTACCAAGGGCAGTATCAACCAACTCAAACAAACCAGAGTTTCTACAACTCACCGCCGGCTATTATCGGCCCTATCTACCAAGTCCCGAAACACAGGTGAAAACTTACTATCAGTAATCATTCTCGCACTCTGGAAAAGCCCTCAATAAATCGCTGAATCCTTGCTTTTATTTAAGCGTGTTCCCTATTAGTATGAGGCTGGGTTAATTTCAAAAACCCAATCTACGCATTGCGAAAAATGCGATCCAAGTATTCATTCCATCTGGCAACTTCGGAGACTCTCGTGCCCATTTCAAATTGTATTTCGCGTCTATGTTTTGCTATAGCGTTGGCGTTTGCAGTCGCTGCATCATCGCAGTCTGCGTTGGCTCAAAAAGATGATGACGCATCCAAACTGGAAATTGGATCCAAAGCTCCAGACATCGAGATAGAGCATTGGGTTAGCGACAACGACGGAGCGTTCGAGCACGTAACCAAGATCGAAGAAGACAAAGTCTATGTTATCGAATTCTGGGCGACCTGGTGCGGTCCTTGTATTGGCGCAATGCCGCATATCGCAGAGCTTCAAGCGAAATACGAAGACAAGGATGTTCAAATAATCAGTATCAGCAATGAAGATCTTGATACTGTCGAAGATTTTCTGGAGCGCCCCGTCTTTGGTCAACCCAAAGACGCAAACCCTAAAAAGACTTATGGCGACCTGACTTCAACCTATTGCTTGACAACAGACCCTGACAAATCTGTCATGAAGGATTATTTCATGGCCGCAGGCCGAACTGGTATCCCGTGTGCCTTTGTCGTTGGAAAAACGGGTTTGGTCGAATGGATCGGGCACCCTGGCAGTCTTGAGGACGTTCTTGAGGCTGTCGTTACCGACAAATGGGACAGAGACAAATTCAAGACTGAATACGACGAGAGCGAAAATGAGAAAATGGAAGCGGCGGAAAAAAGCCGTGAGATGCAGCGCAAACTTGCTATGGGATTGCGGACGATTCAGGAAAAAGTGGCGGATGATGATTGGCAAGAAGCCCTTCAACTGTTTGATGAGTTAATCGAAGACAAGGAACTTGAGCCCGCCAAGCAGGCGATTGTCACCATTCGGCTCCAAATGATGATCAAGGAAGATTTTGAAGGTGCTCCTAAAGCTCTGGAAGAGTTCGTCGCAGAAAACGAAAAAGACGCTCAAGCACTCAATGAAATTGCTTGGGCGATTTACGAGTTGTACGAGGCAAACGAAGGGGACGTTAACTCTGAACTCCTTAAGCATGCTAAGAAAGCCGCAGAATTGGCATCTATTGCTGAACCTGAGAGTGGCGCAGTTTTAGATACGTTAGCGCACTTCATTTACATCGTTGATGAAGATTTAGACAAAGCAATTGAAGTTCAGAAAAAAGCAGTCGAATTTGCCGGACCTCAACTCAACGAATTAAAGGCGTTTCTCACTCAACTGGAAAAAGAAAAGAAATCCGGCAAGAAACCAAAGAAAAAATCGTCTGATTTCTAGGCTCAGTTAGTTCACTTTCAAAGTCGATATCCAAAAGGCCAGCACAACTTGTGTTGGCCTTTTTCATTGCTTTGTCAGAACAGAATCAGCGAACCGTCTGCACGTTTGTAGTACCGCCTTTGCGCCAATACTGCTCAACGACATTTTGGCACGCGATGGTTCTAGCGCCATGTTTACGCGAGGAGTTTTGAAGTCACACACTGTTGGCCTCAAGGCGAAAGGATGTCGGCACCGTCGAAGTCGATTATTAGTATTGCAAAGACGGAATAGAACCGCGAATAAACGCCGATGGACGCAAATGAAACCAAAATTTGTATTCGCGTTTATTAGCGTTCATTCGCGGTTGAAAATTCGGCATGCATTCTCACGCAAGCGGCCACCTCTAGTCTATTAGGCCTCTTAGGCAATCAATCAATACACTAACCAATGAATAACTGGATTGAGCTGTATTGGACTAAAGCCGGAATCATACTGCGCCGCCTAAAGGCGGACTACAAACGAACTACAGCTTCAACGTTGCCATCGGCGTGTACGTCGGACCGCTTCGCTCCATGAAGCTCGAGTACACGATCACTTCTTTGACCTGACAAAATCCACCATCGTGATGTCGCAACTTGTGAATCAGGGCAAGCAACTCGTCGTTCCAACGTCCTCCACGCGCCAAGCGACCGAGCGTCATGTGAGGGACAAATTCGTTTCGTTCTTTGTTAACGCCCCAATGATGCAGCACATCAGCGAGAGTTTCGAAAAGTGATTTTAGCTGGTCAGCCCCTTCATCCACGCCGATCCAAACCACTCGTGGTTGCTCGGCATCGGCAAATCCACTGACTCCATGCAGCGACATTTCAAACGGCTTAAACGGCTCGATCGCCTGCTTGATCAGCTTGCACAACTCCGGCACTTCGATATCCACCACGTCACCGACGAAGTTAAGCGTCACATGTAAATTCTCCGGAGGCACCCAGCGGTAGCCGTCACAAGTCGCTTCCAACCGCCGCGCTACACTCGTTACATTTCGAGTCACGCGATCGGAAGCTTTGACGCCAATAAAGGTTCTGATATTTGCCATGTCCAGAGTCTAGACAAACTCTCCCGACCCGTCGACAGGCACGCGTTTAACCGCCAAACAAGTCGGTCAAGCTGGTACAAAAAACATGAACCGCGCCAGCTCGAACAATTATATCGACGTCGGACTGGCGCTATTCAAGTTGACTAAGTGGACGAGCCTTCTCGGCTGATGGAAAAGGGCCGCATGGCCTCTGCCTTAAAATCTGGTTTCGAATCTGGTTTCGCTGGAGCCTTTTTGACCTCACCTAGCGCGGTTGCCAGATGCGGACAATCCCTAATAATGTTCTCTCTGGCGTCGTCACGATTGACATTGATTCGTGACGGCCTCAATGGCTGAACTGCAATTGGCAGGCAACTGGAGTTTGTACTTTCTTGAATTTGTGGAAATATCGTGGCAGAAAAAAAATATGACGTGTTTGGTGTTGGCAATGCAATCGTTGATACGCTCGCGCAAGTCGAAGACCAATTCATCACCGACCTGGAACTCGGCAAAGGCGGAATGTCGTTGATGGACACCGAGAATCAGGCCAAGGTCCTTTCGGGGTTGGAGGATCATAACTTGCGAATGGCTTCTGGCGGTTCGGCGGCCAACACAATGGTCGCGATCGCTCAAAGTGGTGGAACGGGAGTCTATTTTGGCAAGGTCGCCAAAGACACCAACGGCGAGTTCTACAAATCGGACATCGAAGAATCTGGCATCGCGTTCCCTGTCGAGATGGCACCCGCAACAAGCCTGCCAACTGGAACCTGCGTTGTGCTGACGACTCCCGATGCCGAGCGAACGATGTGTACGCATCTCGGCGTTTCGACGACGCTGACAAAATCAGAAATCGACGCTGACATTTTGGCCCAAAGCAAATGCAGTTATATCGAAGGCTATCTGTGGGACGCCGAAGAGCCCAGAGCCGCTTGTGTTGAAGCGTTTGAGCAATCGAAAAAGCTTGGTGTCAAAGCCGCGTTTACGTTCTCGGACGCTTTCCTGATCTCGCGGTTCGCCGACGACTTCCGCAACGTCGTATCGGAGTATTGCGATATCGTGTTCTGCAACGCCGACGAGGCAAAGCAGTTCTTCGAAGCCGACACGGTCGAAGCCTGTACAACCAAGATGGCCGAGATCTGCGATCTGGCTTTCATCACTGATGGATCAAACGGGTGCCACGTCGTCGAGAAGGGCAATATCACGCTGGTCGAAGGTTTCCCGGTCAAAGCGATCGACACCGTCGGCGCGGGCGATGCTTTTGCTGGCGGCGCACTTTACGGAATCACCAACGGACTCTCGGCCGCTCAATCCGCCAAATGGGGCAACTACTTCGCGTCGCGCGTCGTCGAAATCATCGGTCCGCGAGTCGATAGCTCGATGAAAGAGCACGTTGCTTCGATCATCGGATAGTTCGAAATGCCCTTTAGTAAAACGAACGTTACCCCAATCAACTTTCAACCCGAAACTGACCGATGAGCAAGATCAAACGAATTGGAATTACAACAGGTGGCGGCGACGCGCCTGGTTTGAACGCCGTGATCCGAGCGGTCACCAAATCGGCGATCAAACGAGGCTGGGAAGTGTTTGGGATCCGCAATGGCTTCGATGGTGTCATGTATCCCGATAAATTTCCCGACGGCGGTCTGATCAAGCTGGATTCCGATGCGGTTCGCGGGATCTCCCACATGGGTGGAACCATCCTGGGGACAACCAATCGCGGCAATCCGTTCAACTATCAAGTCAAAGGGCCCGATGGCAAAGTTGAAAAGAAAAACCTTTCGGATCAACTGGTCGACGGCATCAAAGAAGCAAAACTCGATGCGATTGTTTCGCTGGGTGGTGACGGCTCAATGGCGATCGCCAACGAAGTCGCAAAGCTCGGAATTCGAATCATCGGCGTCCCCAAAACGATCGACAACGATTTGGCCGGGACTGTTGCGACGTTCGGTTTTGACACCGCGTTCGCGTTTGCGACCGACGCGATCGGGCGGCTTCACTCGACGGCTTCGGCACACCAGCGTGTTATGATCGTCGAGGTCATGGGACGCTACGCCGGTTGGATCGCGCTCTACGCCGGAGTCGCGGGCACGGCAGATGTTGTCTTGATTCCCGAAATTCCCTTTGATATCGAAAAGGTTGCGGCGAAAGTAGAAGAGAGAAACCGAAACGGCCGCAACTTCACGATCATCTGCACCGCCGAAGGCGCAATGCCGATCGGCGGAGAAGCGATCTACAAGGAGCAGGGCGGAATCAAGAATCTGGGCGGGATCGGCGAAGCGATCGCGGAAGACCTCCGAGGACGCGTTTCCAATCAGGTTCGAACCGTTGTCCTGGGCCATTTGCTTCGCGGAGGCATGCCGACCGCGCGGGATCGACTTCTCTCATTTCGTTTCGGCGCAGCGGCAGTGCGAGGTCTCGAAGCTGGTAAATCCAGCGTCATGGTCGCGCTTGATCCGCCGACCGTGAAGTACATCCCGCTTGAGGAATGCACCAAACGGATCAAAGTCGTCCAACTGGACTGCGATACGATCGCCACGGCCCGCGATCTGGGGACTTGCCTGGGCGATTGACATGGCTGGCCCCTTGAGAGAGGCAAGCCCTGTCACGCATCAGTTCAATTTGCCAACTTTAGCCGGCTGGACTTTTTTGGCTCGAGACAATCAAGTGCACTCTTCAAATCGAGCTTGAAAGAATCGCAAAACTCGTGGCTCGTAGGTAAACCTGAGTCCTTTGACTTGATCAGCGCAATTCATAACTCGGATGACACTTTCTGCTGTCACGTCCATGTGCGCTTGAGTGTAAACGCGTCGCGGAATGGTAAGCCGCACCAGTTCCAGCTCTGGAAGATGATTTGCGCCACTCTTGTCTCGCCCCGCCGATACGGCACCGCGCTCCATTGCGCGTATGCCTGACTCAAGATATAAAGATGCCGCCAGAGCCTGCGCGGGAAACTGTTCCTGAGGGATATGGGGCAGTATGGCTTGGGCATCAAGAAAAACAGCATGACCACCGCATGGCCGGACAAGCGGTACTCCAGCGGAGTCCAGTTGACGCCAAAGATATTCGACCTGCCCGACACGCGATTGCATGTGATCGTCCTGCACACTTTCTCCGATACCTATCGCAAGCGCCTCCATGTCCCGCCCAGCCATACCACCGTAGGTGTGCAAGCCTTCATACACGACAACCAGTTCGCATGCTCGCTCGTAAAGCTTGGCATCATTCATGGCTAGAAACCCACCAATGTTGACCATGGCATCTTTCTTGGACGACATAGTCGCAACATCAGTCAACTCACAGATCTCTTTCACGATCTGTCTGACGGTTTTGGAATCGCAGCCCTCTTCCCGTTGCTGGATGAAGTAGGCGTTTTCCGCCACACGCGTCATGTCGTGCACGATTACGATGTCATGCTTGTCACACCAGACACGCAAAGCGTTGAGGTTGCTCAACGAAATAGGTTGCCCACCAGCCATATTTACGCACGTTGCTATGCAGATGTAAGGAATCCGGCTTGCCCCCACTTCATCCACCAATCGATCAAGCTTGTCAAAATCAACGTTGCCCTTAAACGGGTGTTTCGAGCTTGGGTCGTACGCTTCATCAATGATGACATCAACAAAGGTTCCACCAGCAAGTTCCTGATGAAGCCGCGTTGTGGTGAAGTACATATTGCCAGGAACGTAATCTCCTTCGCTGATCAACAACTGACTAAGAATGTTCTCTGCACCTCGACCTTGATGCGTTGGCACTGTGAACTTGTAGCTGTAGTAAGACTGAATCGTTTGCTGGAGATGATAAAAGTTCCGACTTCCAGCGTAAGCTTCATCGCCCATCATCATGCCGGCCCACTGCCGGTCGCTCATGGCGCCCACCCCAGAGTCAGTCAGCAGATCGATGTAGACGTCTTCTGATTTAAGCAGGAACGTGTTATAGCCGGCTTCGACTATTGCAGCCTGACGCTCCGGTTTGGTTGTCATCTTGATGAGTTCAACCATTTTGATTTTGTAGGGCTCTGCCCAGGATCGCTTTTCCATCGATTCACCTTCAGTCGTTAGAGAAAAAGGACTGTGGTAGGACATTGCAATGGAATGAACAGATACCACAGTGGAACACTGCGGCATTTCATCCCTTGTCTGCCAGAATTGGCAAAGAAGTGGCCAGTTATGTGAGTCGGGCCGGACGGGCTCTCTAACTCATCTCCAAGATTTTAGCCTGCTTTGGCAACCGAGCAATACAGTTTTGCGATGCTGTATTACAGCTAAAGTACGAGCTGGCTACCTGAGCCGTTTTGGCGTTAGCTACGGATATTGCAGGTTCAACCGTGTCTAACGCCAAAACGCCTGATCCTAAAATTAAGACATAACAAAGCACTATCCGCAGCTTTGGTTTCTTTAAAAAGCGAATGCGAAGGGTGCTTTCATACCCATATTCAGCGATTTAGTGCGTCTTTTTCCGACTAATTAAACATTACACAACTATTACATAGCCCGAACACGCTGGGGACTCGTTTTTACCCGATATTCCTTATACTTTTCCGCTTGCTGCTTTGGAAACAGTGAGCTTGTGATTCAGTCGCAAGTCCCTCCACTTGGAATTCAGCGATAATCGCCGGCACGATGATGTGCGATCGGTGAAAAAGGAATATATAAAAATGGCATCTGTTACAGATCCGCACCCCCCGACCACGACTCTCGAAAATCCAACAGAACTCACCAAACCAAAACGTCTCTCCGACGGCTTGGTTCCTGAGTCAAAAGAACATCACGATCACGATGATTTGATCTTTGACGATCGCAATTCGACGGGGCACAAACTGATCATTCTTGGAACCGTTTTGTTCCCTTTGCTTGGAATGGCAACCGCCATCGTGCTGGCTTGGCAGTTCGGAATGATGAGCTGGCTGAACCTGACGATGCTCATCGGCGGTTGGTATCTGACCGGAATGGGAATCACAATCGGCTACCACCGGATGCTGACTCATCGCTCGTTCGATGCTGTGCCGGCCGTCCGCTGGTTCTGGACAGTGATGGGGGCTCTTGCAGTCGAAGGCTCTCCAATCGACTGGTGCATGGTACATCGCAAACACCACCAGTTCTCTGATCACCACGGCGATCCACATTCACCTCACCTTCACGGTGAAGGATATTGGAACATGATCAAAGGCGCGTGGCATTCTCACGCTGGCTGGTTATTCAACTCAAACTGGTCCCCACAGGAACGAGAAAAGTATGTTCCTGATTTGATGGAAGACAAATTGTTGGTCTCGATCGACAAGCACTACTATCTCTGGGTAACCGCGACACTGGTCATTCCTTTGGTTCTGGGCGGGGTGATCGCATTGTTTGACGCTTTCACCTTGGGTAGCTTTGCCAAAGGCGCGGCTCTGGGATTCATCTGGGGTGGACTGGCTCGTGTTTGCCTTTCCCATCACATGACATGGTCGATTAACTCGATCTGCCACATCATCGGCAGTCGGGATTACAAGTCATCCGACGATTCGAGAAACAATCTTTTCTTCGGTATCTTCAGCCACGGCGAAGGCTGGCACAACAATCATCACGCGTTCCCAACGTCTGCCCGTCACGGTTTGAAATGGTGGCAGTTCGATCTGAGCTGGATCATCATTCGCGGGCTTGAGTGCTGTGGTTTGGCTTGGGATGTCAAGTTGCCAACCGAACGACAGCTCGAATCTCGTTCGCTCAAGTAGAGCTCTAGTAAAACATCAATTTTAAAAAAAGCACGGAGTCCATCTGGATTCCGTGCTTTTTTGTTGGGTAGATCAACAGATCAAGTTGTCGGCTTCGAAATTACTTTCCGTTTTCGAACGCAGGCTCTTTGCCCTCGTAAGCGCGATAGAGGTCGTAGATTGCGTTCTTAAGCGCTTCGGCAGTTGCAGGATCGCTGTCCTGCTTGCACTTCATTGATGCGACCATCACGCGATGGGCTGTCGCCAATTGACCGGTGTAATCCTTGTGGTCTGACTTGATTCGCTGAGTCAAAAAGTACTGGGCCACGATGTGCTGGGTATTGGTCGCGTGGCTTTCCTTGGTCGCAACCCAGCGGCTGAATTGATTGACTGACTTACCAGTCAACTGGCCCTCGCCCGCCGATGCGGCGAATTCGTTGATGTTGGTGATCGCTTTGGCGATAGTGGCCGTGTCTTCCAACATTTGTTCAAAACGCATTTGATCAGCGTAGATGCCGCACGGGACTTCACAGTGCGGGACAGGTGCCGTTGTTGGAGCCGATGTTTTCTTGGCGGCAGTCGCAGGCTCGTTTGCATTGACCAACGAAACGGAAAGCAAGCACAGCGCAGCCAAGGCGAGAGAAAGAGTCTTCATAAGTTTCAACCTCAAATAGAGTTTTAGATTTTGTAAATGAGCTTGGAACAATGTATCAAAGTCTCTGTTCTCCCGCTTCTGTTGAACGAAAATATAAACAAATCCTCTAGATCCACCGCCAGCGTAACGATCAGATTCGATAACCTCCAATGGGTCCGCCATCCACTACGAATCATCGTTCGAGTCAACATTGGCATCCGGGGCGCCCTTGGCGTCGTCAGACTCAGGAGAGCGAACGAAACGGTATCCCGCGTCACGGATGGTGAGGAAGTGAACGGGCTTGGAGGGATTGACCTCGAACGTTTTCCGAAGCTGCCGCATGATCTGATCCGGGGCTCGCGTGTTCATGTGGCCCGGCATCTCCCAAACGTCTTCCAGCAACTGGCCGCGCGGAATCACCAATTCTTCGTGTTCGATAAAGTACTTCAGGACTTTGATTTGAAGCTGAGTCAGCCGGACCGGTTTGCCGTCGACCGAGACTTCGTAAGTCTGAAAGTTGATTTTGGCGCCTCCAAATCGGTACTCAACCAATTCAGCACTACCCTTGGACGTCGACTCAAATGGACGGTCACCAAACTGAGCCAGCAAATTCTTGACTCGGCTAATCAGCTCCTCTAATTCAAACGGCTTGACCAGATACTGACTTGCCCCAACGTCAAAACCACGAGTACGATCTTCGGACAACGTTCTGGCACTGAGCATCAAGACAGGCATGTGACGACCGTTGTCACGAATCTGCTCGCAGACTTCATAACCGCTCATCCCGGGAAGCATCAAATCAAGCACGACCAAATCGACAGGATTGGACTCGTCTTCAATGATCTTGAGCGCCGCGACTCCCTCGCCAACGGTGGATACATTGAAACCTTCGGCCTCAAGGTTGAACTTGATCCCGACCGCGAGATGCTCTTCGTCATCAACGACTAGAATGTGCTTAGATTCGGTATTCATACTTCAATTGCCGGATCGGGTTTGGTTTCGGTGGCAGCACCGTCTGGCATCTTCTGCAACCCTTGTGGTGAATCGGCCAGAGGAAGTCGGACCTCAAAAACCGTTCCGCTCTTGGCATCGCGGTCCAAAACTTTGACTTTACCACCAAGTCGCCTGACAAGCGTTCTGACAATATAAAGCCCCAGTCCGGTGCCTGGCTTTTTTCGTTGCAACTCTTCGCCAAGCCGGACAAAACGGCCGAAGACCTTTTGCCGTAAACCCTTGGGGATTCCTTCACCGTTGTCTGAAATCTCGATCACCGCGTTTCCGGCATTGCGCCGCATCGAAACACTGACTTGCGGTGGCGCGCCAGCGTACTTTACCGCGTTGTCGATCAGGTTTCTGAAAATCATGACGGCATCAACCCGCTGAGCGTTGACTTGGCAAGGTTTCAAATCGAATTCGATGGTTCCCGGGTCCACGCGATAGCGCAAGCAAACCGTCTCACCAACTCCTCGAATCAATTCCGCCAGTTCGATCGTGCTGGAAGTTTTACCTCGGCGTCTGGAATCCATATTGCCCGCGTCAAGCAAGTGGCTGATCAAGCCATCAAGCCGCTCAACGTCTTCCATCATGAATTTCTGAAACTGCTCACGTTCTTCTTCGCTGACCTGACGCATTCGCATGGTCTGAAGATAAAGTTTCAACGAGGCGATCGGGGATTTAAGCTCATGGGTAACACTATCGATAAAGTTCGATTGTCGCCGCGTCAGATTGATGGCTTTGATCGTCAGCGTGAGGTATATGACGACCCCTAACAGCACCAGCACGAACATCAATGTTCCGACCGATAACAAAGCCCAGTAGATTTGCGAGTTGAGCGCTAGCAATACCCAACCAACAATCAACGCCACAATGATGACAATCATTGCGACGGCGAGCGTAATCGGAAATTTCAGAGAGCGACGTTCAAACATGAGTCAGCGGTGCTCACCGTTTTGCAAAAGGACTTCTCAAAAGGGACAATCAACAAAGTATAGTTGTCCAGCGGTGCAGTCGTCCAGCAAAGCTTTACATTGTCACTCGATTTGAATTGTTGCAACTGCTCAAGCTGAGCGATTGCAGGTCGGGCACTCTTGCCCGACTCATGTCTGGCAGCATTAACATTAGAGTTAGTAGTAGAATTCAATCAGTACACCACTGGTACACTCACAAGACCATTTGTTTTAACGGGCAAGAGTGATGCGCCCGACAAAAGGCCTCACTTGTGGATTATCTTATAGTCCCAAATGCGCTAGTTTTTTGTAGTTCTTGTTTTTCTATTGAGTTCCGATGAAAACGATTCGTAAACCTTCTCAGCAGCGTCTTTTTGATCCCTTTGAGGGAGTGATTAGCGTTTCAGGTCGTCGTCATATTGAAAATGG
>CALJOA010000091.1 GCA_937981585.1 uncultured Pirellulaceae bacterium
CCCGACGCGTTAGCGAGGGACGGTCCCTCGCTAACGCGTCGGGTTACCATTTATGATTTATTCGTCGTCATCGTCCATTTCGAGATCGTCTTCGCCCAGTGCGGCTCCTTCTTCCATCTGGCGTCGGGCGGTTGCGATTCGTTTGGCAAGTGAATCAGGATCTTGGGCTTTGCCCAATGCATCCTCCATCTCAATTTTTTCGTTGGCCCAATGCTCAAACAGACAATCGTCCATCAGCATCATGCCAAACTTGGCACCAGTCTGTATCGCAGAGTTGATCCGGAACGTTTTGTTCTCACGAATCAGGTTGGCGATCCCTGGTGTCACAACCAGTGATTCAAACGCCGCGATTCGGCCGCCACCCACTCGTGGCAACAGTGTCTGAGCGAGTACACCGACAAGCGATGTTGATAACTGAGTTCGAATTTGATCCTGCAAGTTTCCAGGGAACGCATCGATGACTCGGTTGACGGTACCCTGGGCACTGTTGGTGTGCAGCGTACCGAAAACGATGTGACCTGTTTCAGCCGCCGAGATCGCGGCTTCGATCGTATCGAGGTCACGAAGCTCACCGACGAGAATCACATCGGGATCCTGTCGCAACGCACGCTTGATCGCTTCGGAGAACGACGGCACGTCAACGCCGACCTCTCGTTGATTGACGGTTGATTTTTTGTGGTAGTGATAAAACTCGATCGGATCTTCGATCGTGATGATGTGATGATCAACGCGCTCGTTGATGAAGTTCACCAAACTGGCAAGCGTCGTACTCTTTCCCGATCCGGTCGGACCAGTTACCAGGATCAAACCACGCGGACGCATGACGAGCTTGGTAAAGATATCGGGAACACCCAGCACGTCGGGTGGTAACATCTCATTTGGGATCTGTCGCAACACCATCGCGATGTCGCCGCGTTGCTTGAAAATCGAAACGCGAAAACGGGCTTTGTCACCAAAGGCGAAACCGAAGTCAGAACTTCCGGCTTCTTGAAGCTCACGCTGGCAACGCTCAGGCGCGATACTTTTCATCAGTGCGACGGTGTCGTCAGATTCAAGCGTTTTGGTCTCAAGCCTGCGAAGCCGTCCATGCAGACGGAACACAGGAGGTTGGCCGGTGGTGATATGAATATCGCTGGCGCCTTGCTTAACACAAGCTTCCAGCAGTTTGTCAATTAGAACAGTTGCCATGAAGGCCCTTTTGGTTTCGCTCGTAAAACAATCGAATCGCTTCGACTAAAAATTACATGGGGCCGGGTAGGCCATTTCGAAAGCGATTTTCAATTGGAGAGAGAGGAGGCGTGGGAGCCGATTGAGTCTTGGGAAGCGAGCAATCGACACCCCTATTGTTGGCAAAGGGGGGCTCTGGGTCCAAAAAATCTCCCAGATTGACCGATCCGAGGGCAAAAAACCGGAGCCAGCCACCCAAATGGACTATACCGAGGCACTTGCCAGGTTCGCCGCCACGTCCTGCTCAGTTCGCTTGGCAACCCGGTAAACTTCATCAAAAGTCGTGAATCCCTTGCAGACTTTGGCCATCCCGTCTTGGTATAGCGTCTTCATCCCGGCGCTCATGCAGTAGGTTCGAATTTCCTGAGTAGGGGTATTAGCGAAGATCATTTCGCGGACTTTTGAGTCGACGATCAGCATCTCATAGATGCCAACCCGACCACGAAAGCCGGACTTTTGACAGCTATTGCAGCCTTTGCCTCTCATGAAGGTTGCATTTTCAACCTGCTGGGGCGTCAACCCGGCCTCTTTGATGTCGGCTTCTGAAGGCGTATGACGGGCACGACATTTGGGGCAAATCGTCCTCACCAGACGCTGGGCGAGGATCGCTACAACCGAGCTGGCGACCAGATATCCGGGTACTCCCATGTCGATCATACGTGTAATAGCAGTGGGCGCATCGTTCGTGTGCAGCGTACTGAAAACCAAGTGTCCAGTTAGACTGGCCTGAATTCCCATAGATACCGTTTCCGCATCACGCATTTCACCGACCAGAATGACATTGGGCGCCTGCCGCAACATCGAGCGAATAATGCGGGCAAAGTCCAACCCGATCTTGTGCTTCACCTCCACCTGATTAATCCCAGGCAGGTAGTACTCAACCGGATCCTCGGCGGTGATGATCTTGCGGTCAGGGCGGTTCAATCCGTTCATCGCCGCGTACAGCGTTGTAGTCTTCCCAGAGCCCGTAGGCCCCGTAACCAGCACAATCCCATTAGGCCGCCGAATGAGCTGATTGAAGACCTTGTAGTTCTCCTCCGAGAACCCGAGCTGACGGATACCGATCTTGATGTTGTCTTTATCCAGAAGACGCAGAACACAGGATTGACCGTTATTGGTCGGAATGATCGAAACTCGCAAATCGAGCTCTTTCTCGCCCGAGCTGACTTTGATCCGCCCATCCTGCTCGCGCCGTTTCTCGGCGATGTCGATACTAGCCAGAATCTTGATTCGGGAGATAATCGCTCCCAATTGACGCCTAGGAAGCCGATCACGTTCGTGGAGAACGCCGTCGATTCGATAGCGAATCCGGACGCGGTCTTCGAATGGCTCAACATGGATATCAGAAGCCCTGAGCTGGACGGCTTCCTGAATCATCAACCCAACCAATCGCACGATCGGGGCACTTCCTTCACTGGCATCATCGTTCCCGCCGCCTTCATCGGCATCGCTAACGGTTTCAGTAAAGTCGATCGCGGTGTCGGTGAATTCCTGCAAAATCGAGTCTGCCGATTCACCTTCGACCTGCCCATACATCCTGTTGATCGCCAGCGCGATACTGGATCGTGTCGCCAAAGCAACGGTAACATCGCGATTGAGAATGAACCTGAGTTTTTCAATCGTATCCACGTCGCCCGGCTGGCTCATGAGGACTTTTAGTCCACCATCGGTTTCTGCCATCGGAATCACGTTATTCTCACGGGCGACGGCTTCGGGCATCAACTCGATGACGACTTCGGGAATCTCGATCTGGGAAATATCGACGTATTCCATGCGGTTGTGCTGGGCGCGGGCGCGCATGACCTCTTCGTCAGTCGCATAGCCGAGTTGCACCAGTGTGATCGCGATTTCTTTTTTGGTTTGCTTGGCGAGGCTTTCGGCATCATTAATTTGAGCGTCGGTGATGACTCCTTGCTCAACAAGAATTTGAATGAAGCCTTTGTACTTTTTAGCCATATTTTAAAACTCTCTATTCGTGCACAAACCACGCACGAGGCCGGGAAGAAGCGTAGCGAATCGAAAAAGTAGAATCCCGACCCGGTCAACCGAAACGATAGAACCAATGTCGAAACACTCATTAAAAAACATGATTCCCGAGAACCCAATTTGGGAATCCCCGGGAATGCAACTGGTATCTTGATCCATCGGCTCCATCTTTGTCAATCAAAACCAAAAATTCACTCGAATCGCAGTTTGGGGTTTCAAATCACAATTTGACAACGCCGGCTTAGTAGCACGGCGTACTAAAACTTTGTAGCGGTGGAGCGCAAGCTCCCCGGTTTTACTCAAGCAGAACTCTGAGAAACCGGAGGGCTCGCGCCAAACGCTACAATTTTGTAGGCGAAGTAAGGGCCATTGAGCGTGCGCCGGCGATAGCCACGGTTGAACCGCCATTAACCGTGGCTACGCCAAAACGGCCGGTGTTGCCAGGGCGTTTTTTGAAAAAATCACAACCTCAGCCTGCGGCTTATTTGCTGCTGGTTTGAAATTGTCGGGACTGCATCCAGAACCGCTGGGCTTGAGCGCGAACTTGATCGGCTTCGGCGTAGAGGCCGGTGGCTTCAAACTGACCTGCCATCTGATCAAGCGTTCTGGCAGCGATCCTCAATTGCTCGGCTGGATTGGGGGTGGAGACCATTGGCGCAAAACCGCGTGCCACGCGATTTGAACTTGCGACGCTTTCCAATCTGCCATTTTCAGTTTGACCCAAATGCTCAAAATCAGATTGCTCCAATGGAACCGCGGGGCTGATTCGCAGATCCTCTGAGCGAGCTGTCGATCGCGATCGGTTTGGTAGTACTGGGAGCTCTGGAGCCCGGTGCACGTGGTCGTTGCGGAGGACGCGGCCGGCTACTTGCCCTGCATCAGCCGAACGACCAGCCAAACGATTGATTTCGTTTCGAAACCCGTTTTCAATCAAGTCTTTCCAAGCTGGATGGTTTTTCGCTGTCTCAGCAAATTGCCGGGACAAACCTCCACCAAGCTGCTTCCGAATCGAATTGATTTCATCGGCGATTTGCGATGGCTCAATGGTTCGTTGGGCTGGTTCCAACTCGGCAGCGGCCACCGGAGCAATCCCCGGCACGATGGTTCCCGGGATAACGTTTGGCGGGGCGATCTGAGGCTGTGAGACTCGAGGCTGTAGGATTGGTGGCTGTGCCATGTTCGGCCGCGCGATTTGGGGCCATGTGTTTTTCGGAGGCGCGATTTGTGATTGGGTGATTTGAGGATAGGAGATCTGCGATTGCGCAACTGGGCTTGCGAGAACCGAAGCGGTCGCGGGAATTGATCGCTGCACTGTTGGCTGCAGCGGCGGAGGCACTTGATTGGCGGTTGACTGCGGATACCAATGCGTAAGTGATTGTTGAGCAACCAAGCTGTCCTGGGTGACGAAAATTGTGGCCAGTAGAAATCCGAAAACGCTAAAGACCATCAACCTGATTTCCTCAAACGATCCGGGCTTGGATACTAATTGTCTACTCTGCATGGTCACTTCCTTTTGATTGGTCGATCCTGATTTTCGCTTCTTCACCCGACACGATTTCTCAGTGCCTGCCAAAAATGTCTGCTACCACTGAGTCGGTTGGCAAATGAATATAAGGACTGTGCGCTTTATCCAGAAAGCTCAATTGGTTCGGCCATATCGTAGCTCTGTGTTTGCCAGCCCCTGCTATCAAGCGGCTGCCATGATCAAGAGGGCTGACCAAGGGTCGTTTATCGGTTGACGGGGCCGATGTTGAGTCGTGTTTTGCCTTGGCGATTTAACCGGACTGTGAAGGAGAAGATCATCGAGAATTGGCGACATTAAATTGACATTTTCACGTTTAAACGAGTATCCTAAAGATAGTGGGATGATGGCTGGGAATTTGCCTCGATTCTCCTGCTGCCTACACACGCATAGCGGTAGCGCTGATGCCTCTAGTGGTTCGTCCAAGCTGAAATGATTAGTTGCCTTAGTGGATTTCGCCAGAAACCCTCGGCTGATTAGGAATTCTGGTGAGTCCCACTACGTGTCAATTCAGGTCTGACAGACCACTAGCTACCTTGCGCCAGAGAGCGGATGTCCCATTGGGTGACATATCATTCTGAATTTGCGAGAACCGACTTCCACCCATTTCCGCCACGATTAGAAATTCTGACAGAGACATCAAATGGAGGCACCGATGGATCCTCGAGCGCTAGCCAACACAAACGCAAAACCAAATGCCAATTCTGTTTTGGCCAATTCCGTTTTGATTTCACATCGCCTGACTTACGGCTTTACGATATGGCTGTTGGCGGTGAGCATGATGGCGCTATTTTGCCAATCGGCGGCTGGCCAGCCGACTCGCGTTGAGCAGGCTTACGAAATCGTTGACGAAAAATGGCGAGTCGTTCCGCTCAGACCAGGAGCGTCAGCCAAACAGGCCGCCGCGCACCGCACTAAATATCGACCGGCCTCAAACAACATCCGTACGTCGCAGAAATCTGCACGCGACACGCTAGAAAGCGGCGAGGGCATTGCAACCATTCAACCGTTTTTTCTTGGCCACGTCTTTCCGATGATGAAAGTCAAAGACGAGCAAGTGGTTTCTGAACTGGGACAACAACGTGCCGACTACGTCAAGAATTATCTGAACTCAAAAGTCACAGGAAAGACTCGTTCAGATATGATCGCCTTTACGATTACCAACATGCAAAAAATTACTGCCGATGGGTCGCTACACGCAGCCAATCGTTTGAGTGCGGTTTACTTGATTGGAATTCTGGACGATACACCGGCGGCTCGGCTGCAAGGCCAGGTACCGGTCCCATCCAGATCTGCTTTCAGCGCATTGCAGCGAATTCTGGTTTCCAACAACGCAGCCGTGCCCGACTATTTGAAAATTGCCGCGATCGCAGGCATTAAGCGCCACCTTGAAATTGCCCGCTTGGCTGGGAGAGAAGTCCCTGCCGTTGAAAAACGTGGTTTGGCACAAAAGTGCATGGAGTTTCTCAAGAATGAAGAGGAAACTCCAGTTGCTTACTGGCTAAAACGACGTTCAATGCAGGTGCTTGGCATGATCGGCGACCCTGCTTTTGCTGGACCTGCAGTCGCAGTCTTGAGATCAGATGCTGCGATGCCGCTTAAGCTGGATGCGGTGGAGGCGCTTAGCATGATCCCGACCAGTTCACTGGGGGCTCCCAAGAATCTGGCTGCCGCAGTTGCGATTTCAGACTTTGCCACCCAGGCCATCGCACAGGAATCAAAGAACATCGAAGCCGCCGTTGGCAAGATTGTGTTTAACGGAATCTTGCAGCAAAACATTGACTTGCTCGCCAAACCGGTCGATTACCAGGCACAAGGGGCGGCTACTATAGGCGCAGCCGGGGCAATGGGAATGGGTGACCGTGGGCTGGAGTTTGGAGCACCGGACTTTGGCGATCCTTTTGGTGGTTTGGGAGGTGGAGGAGCGGTCGCAGCGGGCGATGCACGCGACAAGCCGCAGTTTGAACTTCCTGGGTACCAACTCAATTTGATTCGCCGACGCATCAAATCAGTGGCTTTCCTTTCTTCGCACGCCCTTGGTGGAGAAAATGGTGAGCTTGGACTGCGACAGCATGTCGCTGATGAAGGCAAGGCTTTCGTT
Organism: uncultured Pirellulaceae bacterium; assembly: GCA_937981585.1. Taxonomy (GTDB): domain Bacteria; phylum Planctomycetota; class Planctomycetia; order Pirellulales; family Pirellulaceae; genus Mariniblastus. The sequence continues at coordinate 6,837 of CALJOA010000091.1, forward strand.
GCAAACGTAGTTGCCGAGCTTAAGAAGTTGCTCGACGATTCCAATGTCGGAATTATTGATTTAGACAATCCGCCGGAAGAACTTGAGGCGGGTGAAGAACACCCGGGTACATCGACTCATCAACTGACAGAGCTGTGCAAGAGTTCTTCCAAAGAGTTAGCACGACTTTTGCGGCGTCAACGTGGAGAGCCTGAACCGGTCGAAGAAGCGCCTGCGGCTCCGCGATCAGGAAATCCGTTGGATGGTGGTCCATCGGCTCCTTCAGGAAATCCGCTTGATGATGGCGGAGGCGAATTGGCCGCTCCCGCAAATCCGCTTGAGAATTAGATGCTCCTCTTAGAGCACTACTTTTCAACCGTTGCCATAATTTTCTTTTCCAGTTCGATCCGGAATGGCTTGATATCCGAGCCCAGTGTTTGAGTCAGCATGATCCCGATCGTGTCGGATTCAAAGTCGATCCAAACATTGGTACCGCTGGAACCCGTGTGTCCCAATCGCACCGGTTCTCCGCTGTCGGACCGTGCGCGAACAAAAAGTCCCATCGAAGTGATTTTACCAAGCCGATGTTCGGCGAGCATCTCATTTAAAGTTGATTGCTTGAGGTAGGATTCGTCCTTCCCGATTTTGGCATCGCGAATCATGCGCAACCACTTCAGCAGATCCGGTGCGGTAGAAATCACAGTTCCACCTGAGGAACCGTAACGATCGGTTTCCGGAACCGGACGGCCTTGGTAGAGGACCAACGTTCTTTGGGTTGGGGGACTTTCTTTTTCACCCGTACCTTTGTCGATTTCGCTCAGGCGGTAACGAGTCGGCATTGTTACGCCGTGTCGTTTTAGTCCGGCTTGGTCTCGGTAAAAAGTATTGGCCATATCAAGCGGCTTGCAGAGATGGGTTCTCAAGATTTCGTTTCGCGGCAATCCAGTTGCGACTTCTGCTACCCTTGCCAAGACATCTGTGCCGATTCCGCTGTACGCGAATTTAGTGCCCGGCTGTCTCACAAACGGGAAGTCGAAAGCGACTTTTTTGACGACTTGCTCAATCGTTTTTCCTCGCGTCCATTGCTGAAACCAAATCCTGCCATTGTTCGCTTGATCGAATCGCAATCCCGACGTGTGGGTCAACAACTCGCCAACTTTCGGTGGTCGGGCGAGGGCCGTTCCATCGGCAAGCTTACTGTCGCGAAACTCGGGAAGATAATCCGTCAGTGGCGCCGCGAGGTCCAGTTTCCGATCCAGCTTTCCCGATTGGGCCAATCGAAACATCGTCGTGCCCAGCAGCGGCTTGCTGACCGACGCCACAATCACAGGTGTTGTGATTTCAAATGGCCGGCCTGATTCGATATCAGCGTAGCCAAAACCGGTTTGGAATACGACATTTCCTTGATGAAATACAACAACCGATCCACCGGCAACAGTCTCGTTTCGCACTGACTGGTCAAGGTAGTCACGGATTGAATCGAAGTTTGGCTGACTCTCTTGCCCACCCGCAACGCTTAAGAGGCTCAAAACGCACAGCCAAACAACCAAGCATAGCGAGATGGTGAGCGAACGTTTCATTTAGAGATATTCAAAACGACTTAGTTCAGCGCCGCTGCAATGGCCTTGCGCTTGTTGGCGATGGCAACCCGGTCAACGACAACGCCAATCGAACAATAGCTCGCAACCATGACACAAGTGAAGAACAAATCACCAAGAAGAGTCGCGCGATAAAACGGGAGCCCGGCTGAATAACAAGCCAACAAGCCTTCCCCAGTTTGCGGATACCAACCAGCACACCAAACTGCGGCATTGGTCAGAAGAAAAAACGCAGTCGACATCACCAGCGAGGCAACTGCGAAACACCCAATCTGTCGAATACCAACACGAGGCAACAAACGATCTGACTGACGAGTTCCGAGCGACCTTCGAACCCACATCCCCAACCCACAAGCCATCGCCAAGCTGGTGTAGACGCTGATTGCGATCTGCCATTGATAGACTCCCAACTGCAAATCAGAAATCGCCATGACTGCCACAACCGCCGCGACGGGCACCCATGACTTTCTGAAAAAGAATCCGGCGAAAAGAATCAAGGCTGCAACCGGTTTGAAGTTGGGCATATCAACCAGCCACAAGCGGCTTGCGACCCCCAGCCCAACGATGATCAAAAACATCGCGGCGCAAATCAAGATTCGAGTCAGTTGGTTATTGGATTTCATGGTCGGTCGAGTTTCAAAATGATTGAGTGTGTATCGTCAACGGTGTCGATGGGAGGGGCCCAGTATTATCGACAGGTCGATCAGTATAGTCCAGCTCTGATTTGCCAAGACCGCAATGTGAACGTTTAGTTCCCCTGCTACGGATACTTGCCGAACACCCACTGCACCTGATCCCCCGGCTCTACCACGAAATCACCGCAACCTCGGTCGGCCAACTCACCATTGACTCGGAAAACCCAGTTGTCTCCCGCTGCGGCTTGATTCTCCACGCCACAAATCGAAGTCACAAACTTGGTCGTCGGATCACCACCTCGCGATTCAAAATCGAGATCGCCCAGGTTCTTGGCTCGAGTAAGAATTGAAAAAACAGTAGAGTCAGCCGAGCAGGGGATGAAGACCCGGATAGTTTCTTTGTCGGATTGAAAATCAATTTCCAAATCAACCGTCCCGGCGACTTTTGCGTCATCCGGCTCCAGCAACGCTGTGTCAGGTTGGTTGCAACCAGCTAACGTCATTGCAGCGACAACCCAAACCAGAAAAACAAAACTGAATTTCCAAGAACCGAATTTTACAATCTCTGGTAGCATCTTTAACTCATAGTCTATTGTTTGATGTGGTCGCGCGAACCAAACAATTGAACCATTTGTTGAAAGTAAATCAAGACTCACCTTCATGAGCAATCCCGACGAATCCATCCTTGAAGTCACTCAAATCGAGTCGGACATTGCCCTGATCACGATGGACGCGCCCGACACGAGCGCCAACATCCTAGACGATCGGATGTTTGTCGAGCTCGACGCCACGATGGCCGCGCTGATGCAACACGGCTCGTTGGCGGGTGTGATTCTCTACTCAGGCAAGCCAAAGATCTTCGTAGCCGGCGCCGATTTGAAAAAAATCGTCGCGACTCAAGACTGGCCCAAGTCGAACGTCATTCAGTTTTGCGAGTTGGGCAGAGCGGTCATGGCGAGATTTAGCCGTTGCCCGTTCGTGTCCGTTGCAGCGATCGGTGGCGCATGTGTTGGTGGTGGATTGGAACTGGCGCTATGGTGTGACGTTCGCGTTGCAGCCAACGATGCGCGGACCAAACTTGGTCTCCCCGAAGTCAAACTTGGGCTCGTGCCCGGCTGGGCAGGCACTGCCCTTTTGCCACGACTGGCCGGATTTGAAAACAGCGCTGACCTGATCACCAGCGGCAGGCTGGTTTCTGCGGACGAGGCCAAAACGATGGGCTTTGTTGATTCCGCTGTCGAGCGAGAACAGTTGATACAACAATCGACTGAGTTGATCCGTCAGGCGCAAGAATCTCGTTCCTTCGTCGAAAGACGACGCGCGATCATGGGGCCGGTCGGCAAAATTGAATCGGCGAACCAAGCCGACAATCAATCTCAAACGGCAGATCAAGTTGTCGCCGAAATGGGAAGGCGAATCGTCGCCAACAAAGAAGAGGTTTTTCCTTACGCACCCGCCGTCGTGCTGGAGCACTTGCAGCGAACGGCCCCACTACCGATCGAAGAAGCATGGAAGTCAGAATCTCAAGCGATGAGTCAGGTATACGGCAGCCCCGCCAGTCGCGGACTGCTCAATCACTTTTTCCTCGTCGATCGAAACCGGAAAGAGCCAGGGCTGGTCGATCTTGCATTGACGCCCGACAAAATCTCAAGCATCGGAATCGTCGGCGCCGGATTGATGGGGCGTTCGATTGCCGAGGTCTGCCTGGGTCGCGGGTTCTCGGTTGTGATCCTTGATGCTCAAGAGGGTCTGGCAAAATCGGTTGCGGCTGAACTTTCAACAGCCCACCCGAGTTCAGATATCAAACCAGCGCAGGGCTACGACGATTTTTCGCAAACTCAACTGGTCATCGAGTCGGTCGTCGAAACGGTTGATGTAAAACGACTCGTGCTACGAAAAATTGAAGCCGCGGTTGATGATCGGACGTTGATTGCTTCGAACACCTCGGCGATTCCCATTGAGAAGATGGCAAGTGAACTCGGTAGGCCCGGAAACTTTTGCGGAATACACTTCTGTCATCCCGAACTGATGTCGTTGGTCGAAGTCGTATGCGGGCCTGGCTCGGACGAGCAGACCGTTGCAACTGCAGTCGGGCTGGTCCGTGCGTTGGGCAAGATGCCGGTGGCAATCAACGACTGCGCGGGATTTGTTGTCAATCGGTTGTTGGCGGCGATGATCGACCAATCGGTCCGCCTCTTCACGATGGGCGTTTCGATCGAAGAGATTGACGCTGCGATGCGTGACTTTGGTTTCCTTGGAGGACCGTTCGAGATCATCGATGTGATCGGCGTTGACACTTGCATGTACGCCGGCCGCACGATGTGGGAAGCCGGTATGCGATGCGTAACGCTTTCGCCGATCCTGCCCAAGCTGATGAAGTCAAAACGACTGGGACGTAAATCGGGAGCAGGCTTTTACGACTATCCCGATGCACGCGGTGAACGGGTTTGGAATCAAGAAGTTATGGATCTGATCGCGGGTTACCGGAACGATTCGCGTTCGAAATTAACCGAGCGACTGCTGAAACAGTTTGAGCGTGAACCAGAGGAAATTGCGCATCAGATTCTCGCAGCCATCACGCTCGAAGCGACCAATATTCTTGAAGAAGAAATTGTTGCTGACGCCAGAGATATTGATCTTTGCATCGTGCATGGTTTTTCGTTTCCCAAACATCACGGGGGTATCCTGTTTTGGGCAAACCAAACCGGCTTGCAGCGGATTGTTGAAACGCTGTGGAAGATCAGCGAGATCGATTCTTCGATGGAGCCCAATGATGTACTTAAAACCATGGCCAGCGAAAGCAAGACGTTTTATTGAGCGAGAATGACCCTATTTTCAGATTTCAGATTTCAGATTTCAGATTTCAGATTTCAAAACGCCACACTCGGTAGCAGAAATGCGTTGACGAAAGCGGCGAGAATCTCGAGCCGGTAGACACCGAACGTGTGGTTGGTGGGTCCAGTACTCGGTGACGCGCCTCGGCATGCGTGGTCGGCTGAAAAATAAGCCCAAGGGTTGTCGTGCAGCCCGGTCCAGTCCGGCAATGGTAACCCGAAGCGTTAGCGAGGGACGGTCCCTCGCTAACGCTTCGGGTTACCAATAAGAATCCACGCAATCTTCGGAGCGCCACTCAGAACTCAGAACTCAGAACTCAGAACTCAGAACTCAGTACTCAGTACTCAGTACTCAGTATTCCGGCACGGGCTACTCCGCACCTTCATACAGCTCTGGAAAAACCTCCTCCGACAGACCTTGGCGTTTGATCAGGGTTCTAAGTCTGGCCAGAAAATCAAACTTGAAGTTGGCGACCTGTTGCTCGCTCAGCTCGATTGACTGTGCGACTTTCTTGTTGGCCCAGCCTCGGACAAAAATCAGCTCAATACATTTGAGCTTGCTCCAATCGCCTTTGTCCTGCCACTTTTCGACTTGCTGAGCGATCGCTTCGGTGATGGCGATTTCTTCAATTCGTTTTCGTTCGACGCTGCGGGCAATACTGCTTGCAGGCCGGGCGTTTCCGGTTAACTGCCACTGCCCACTGGAATCTCCGCCGGCAGAAAGCGGAATTGCCGGACGGCGTCCTTCGCGGCGCAGGTAATCAGTCAACTTGTAAGCACAAATTGAAAACAAATAGCTTTCCAGTGATCGGCGGCCATCGTAGTTCGGCAAGCTGTTGAGAAAACCGACAAACGCTTCCTGAACGATGTCTTCGCTGGCCGAGCGATTGGAAAGTCGGCTGTCAACGAATGCCAACAGGCGACCTTCGTAGCGAGCGATCAAGTCGCTCCAGGCGTCGGTGTCGCCTGAGCGAATTCGCTTGATCAGCATTCGATCGATTTCGGTGGATCGTTTCATAGGAATGTTTCTAGCGTTTGAAGTCGTATCAAAGAAAAGCGTATTCTCAATTGTGATAAAAAAATAGCGGCACTCAAACCCGAGGCCGCTTTAGAGTTTTCAATTTGATCAACTTCGCTTGGAAAATGCTCTAGCGAGGGAGTTTGTTGAGAAATGACCCCAAACCTGGATCGTCATCGTTTTCAGCAGGTTTCTTCTCAACGCCCAGATCGATCTCGACTGGCTCGATTTGGCTAGCCGCCGGTTTGACGTCGTCGCCGAAATCCACATTGCCGACAAAGCCAACTGCTGGTGCGGTCGTGGCCGGCAAGTCACCCAGTGCGCTAACCGCAACGGACTGGCCTCCCTGTTCGGCTTCTTCGTCAAAAGAGAAAATGCTGGAAATCGATTCTTTGTCCTTTTCGCCAGAAATATTGGAGGTATCTGACTTAAAACTCTTGTCCGTATCATCGTCGGATGGCTTGGCGTCATCTAGCTCAACATTCTCATCGATCTCGGACTGAGATTTTGCAAAAGGCACTCCCTCGGCTACTGGGGGTTGTGGATCGGCTGTTTCAACTGGTTGGTCGGCGACCGGTTTGGCAACGGCTGGTTTTGCCGAACCCACAATCTTGAACTCGTCGACAGGAACGGTCTCGTTGATGTCGATTGAGGCCGCAGATTTTTTCATTGCGATCTTTGGTACGACTTCTTTAGGCGCGACTTCTTCCGTAGTCACCTCGGCGCAAGAAACCGTCTGTGAGTTGGCTATTGAGTCGAGAGAATCGGCTGCGACCTCATAAACGGCTCGAAAAGTAATGTTGCCTAGAGTTAGCAACTGGTTGGGGGCAAGCACCTGCTCACCCTCGATCTTGAGATTGTTGACAAACGTACCATTTAGCGAACCGAGATCTCGGACGAACAGCTTGCCATCGCGTTCAAATATCTCGGTATGCCGCCGGCTAACCAAGGCGTGAGGGACGGTCAAACTGGCTTCTTTACCGCGACCAATCACCGTAGGAAGTTTAAGACGTACTTCAGAGGATTTTGCATCTCCCCCAACAACGACCAACTTGGCGTTTAACATACTCATCCTCATTGAATTTACTTCGACTCTTCCTCAACGACGTTCAGCTGCAAAATCACCTGTGTTTGCCGCAGCGATCAGTTTGGCATGGCCCAAGCCGATGGAGCGAGATTATTGGTGCGTTCTGGTTCTCAAGTCAAAATGCTTTTTTGAAAATCCCCCGGATGGTTCACAATGACAGCCAGAGCAGATCTAGCTGGCAAAAGCTGAATCATTGACACTTGGGCAGATAACTAGCGGTCAATTAATTTGAGGCCGTGACAAGGGGCACAAAAACGTCGTTTATTGCCTCTAAGGCTGGAGCAAGTCTAAAGAAAAAGCCGACAACAATCAAATATTTTGATGTTAGAGGTGGACGGTTGGATTGGCTGCAACGGCACTTGCACCCAAGTAATACCAGCGTATAATCCGGTATTCGGGTTTGGGTTGATTCTCCGTCCGATTCAATGATGCGGGTGTAGCTCAGTGGCTAGAGCATCACGTTGCCAACGTGAATGTCGTCGGTTCGAATCCGATCACCCGCTCTCTTTTTCTGGACCAATCCTGTTCCCATTCTTTGAGTGGGGCGGTCATCTCCAATTCTTCGACCAGTGCTCAAATGGCACCCTTGCTCGGAAAACAATATCCGAAACCTTGGTTCAAACCGTCCGTTGGTCCTGTAACTTTACGCTAATTTCGTTACAATGCGTGGCCATTGATCCAGAACAGCGTGCTGGGATCCAACCGATTTCAAATTGCTGTGAAGCCCTGTCATGAACACCAACTGATGTTGGATATCCGTTGAAACAGATATCCGAAATCTAGACAAACATCAGTATTGGGTCAGCCATCATGTGCATGTCCTAACTACGCAACTTAGACGATATTCGTAGTGGAGAAAGAGCAACGTAGCAGGCTGGCCAAACCAATCCCAAGGTAGGACAAAAAGTAGGAATTACGAAGTGAACACCGAAGCAGAAACAGCAACCGAAGAAGCCGTCGAAGAAAAGCTCAACCTTTCCATCGATGTCAAGGAAACCAGCGCCTGTGAGCGTCATGTGACAGTGACTGTTCCGCGCAGCGATATCGAGCGGTATTTCGCCAAGCAGTTTGATGAACTGGTCCCTCGCGCTGAGGTTCCCGGATTTCGCGTTGGAAAAGCGCCCCGGCAGCTGGTCGAGAAAAAGTTCCGCAAGCAACTGGCCAACCAGGTCAAAGGCTCGTTGGTCATGGACAGCTTGACTCAAGTCAGCGAATCACAGGACTTTTCGGCGATCAGTGAACCTGATCTCGATTTCGAGCAAGTCGAGATCCCCGAAGAAGGTGACATGACCTACGAATTCAACATCGAGGTTCGACCCGAGTTCGACGTCCCCAACTGGAAAGGGCTCAGCCTCGAGCGGCCTGAGCACGAATTTACCGACGCTGACATCGATGACCACCTGAAAAATCTCTCACATCAGTTCTCTGACCTGACTCCCGTCGATGACGCCGTGGCAGCGGATGATTTTGTTGTCTGCAACATCACCAGTTCTGTCGATGGCGATACTATCAGCTCAGCCGAAGAAGAATTGATCCAAGTTCGCAAAACGCTCAGTCTTTCGGATGCAACGATTGAGAAATTTGACAAGCTGATGGTCGGCGCGAAAGCCGACGACAAAAAAACGGTTTCAGTTGAAATCAGTGAGCACGCCGATAACGAAGAATTGCGAGGCAAGACAGTCGATTTGGAATTCGAAGTCCTCGACGTTAAACGAATCGAATCCAAAGAGCCGGCTGACGTTGCCAAGCAGCTTGGGATCGAATCTGCTGAGGAGCTTCGCAAGCTTGTCCGCTCGTCAATGGAAGAGCGATTGCAGTACGCCCAACGTGAAACGATTCGCGATCAAATCAGCAAAGTGCTCACCGAGTCAGCCTCGTGGGAGCTTCCTCCAGATTTGCTTCGCCGACAATCGAAACGTGAGCTGGACCGCTCGGTCATGGAAATGCGCTCCAGCGGTTTTTCCGAGCAGGAAATTATCGCCCGAGAGAATACGCTTCGTAAGAACATTCTTGAAAAGACGGAAACGCTTCTTAAAGAACACTTCATTCTTGAGCGAATTGCTGAAGACGAGAAAATCGAAGACGAACCGGCCGATTACGATCTCGAAGTCGCTCGCATCGCCGCACAGCAAAACGATTCTCCACGTCGTGTACGAGCCCGTTTGGAACGAACTGGGCAGATGGACTCACTGCGAAACATGATCATCGAACGAAAAGTCATCGAGCAGATCACCGACAGCGCCAAGTTCAAAGGCACGAAGTACGAGGTCAATCAGAAACCCGAATCATCGGCGCTGAATTACTTTGCCGCCGGTTTCAAGGCTGATATTCCAGAGGCCAAATATGACGGCGGCGAAGCCGAACCGATTCCTCAGGCCAAACCCGAACGCAACTGACTGGGCCTGTCATTCTCAAGTACAACGCATCCGAACAAGGCAAGTCGCCGGTTCTGATGCGTTTTTTTGTTGGCAATCTGGTAAACCGAAATGTCCATCTCAGAAATGTCCGACTCGAAACGGTGTGTTTCCAGAAACAGGATGACTTGGCTCGGAAAGTAGCTCGGCTCTCCGAGCCGAGAGCAGGAAACTTCACGGCTCGGAGAGCCGTGCTACTGACTTCATCGAAAGACCTTGACTAAAGTCACAAAAACCCAGTGTCCTCCTATCTTCAATCTCGGCTTGTCTAGACTTTGCAATCCCGATAGCTTTAGTGCATGTGAGGCGTCGCTTTGATCGAATCCGCCTCCCAACTAAAACGCTTGATAAGGAACTTGTCTTGAACGGCAACTCACAATTCGACCTCGGACTCGGTAGCTCTATTGGTCCGCTTTCCAATGATCCACTCTCTGAGTTGCAAAACTCACACTCTCACGCTTCGACTCAACGCCAGCGACAAATGACGCTTGGGGACTTGTTGTTGGAAAACCGGATTGTGTTCCTGCAAGGCCAAATTCATACTGGCAACGCCAACGAGCTGGTGATGAAGCTGTTGTACCTGCAAAGTGAAAACAAAAAGAAGCCGATTAACTTCTACCTAAACTCACCCGGCGGCGATGTCATTGCCACGCTCGCGATTTACGACGTGATGCAATTGATGTCGTGTCCCGTCGCAACGTTTTGCGTCGGTCAGGCGGCCAGTGGTGCTGCCGTATTGCTGGCCGGTGGAACCAAAGGCAAACGTTTCTGCCTACCGCACTCGCGTGTCATGATTCATCAACCGCATGGTGGTGTCAGCGGGCAGGTAAGCGACATTGAAATTCAAGCCGACGAGATCCTTCGAAATCGCAGCGTCCTCAACGAAGTGCTTGCCAAACACACTGGGCAAACCGTTGAGCAGATCGCCAAAGACACCAATCGTGACTTTTTCCTGACCGCCGAAGCCGCCGTGAAATACGGCTTGGTCGATGAGATCACCCAAGTCGCCAAGAGTGACGAAGACGATGATGACGATTAATCAATAACGATGTTGGCCAGGGGCGCTAGCCTCGGGCAACAACGGCTGATAGTCGCTACAACTCGGGTTCACCAAACCTACAAGCTTTAACAAACCAATCAAACGCTCAAGCGGAGTCGAAATTCCATGGCATACGTTCCTTACGTTGTCGACAATACTGGTCGCGAAGAACGAGTCTACGACATCTACAGTCGACTTTTGAAGGATCGCATTATCTTCCTCGGTCAACAGGTTACTGCTGATCTGGCCAACTCATTGGTCGCCCAAATGCTATTCCTTCAATCAGAAGATCCCAAGGAAGACATTCATCTGTACATCAATTCTCCCGGCGGTAGCGTGACTGCAGGGCTTGCGATCTACGATACGATGCAATTCATCACTTGCGATGTGGCGACCTATTGCATTGGCCAAGCCGCGTCGATGGGCGCGATGCTGCTGACTGCCGGAGCGTCGGGAAAGCGATTCGCGCTTCCCAACTCAAGCATCATGATTCACCAGCCGCTTGCGGGAATGCAGGGAACTGCAGAAGAAATCATGATCCATCGGAAGGAGCTTCGCCGAGTCAAAGACAGGTTGAACAAGCTTCAAGTCAAACACACCGGCAAGACGCTGCAGGAAATCGAAGAAAACACCGATCGCGATAACTTCATGACGGCCGAAGAAGCCAAGGAGTTCAATCTGATCGATCGCGTCGTAACCAGTCTTGGCGAAACTCAATAATCTATTTCGGCGATAAACATGGCTCATCAGTACAACGCTACCGCATCCACCGATCCCGAAGCACTGGTTACGATTGAAATCGAAGGCCTGTCGTCGATGGAATCTGGGCCACCAAAAGAGTTTGGTGGCTCGGGCGAGCAGTGGTCTCCCGAAGACCTGATCGTGGCGGCGGTGGCCGACTGTTTTGTGTTGTCTTTCAAAGCCGTTGCGACGGCATCGAGATACCAATGGAGCAGCATCAGCTGCACTGTCACCGGAACACTCGATAAAGTCGAAAGAGCGATGCAGTTCACAGCGTTCAACATCAAGGCGACGCTCACCGTTGCGGCAGGTGCGGACGTTGAACGCGCGAAAAAGCTGCTCGAAAAGTCCGAGCAAGTTTGCTTCATTACTAATTCGCTCAAAGCCAAAAAAGAATTGGAAGTCGACGTCCAAGTGGCTTAGTGGTCTGAAGCAGTATCAGCGTACTCCTGCCACAACAACGTCGACCATTGCTAGCGTTGAGTGCTCTCGTTCTACGCGCGTGTTTCGTCTTTGCCCAATCCCCTTTGTCAATCCCCTTTGCCAATCTTTGACAATCGCTTGCTTTCAAAATTGGGATTGATGCATTGTCGCTGATTCCCGTAAAGACATGCTTGGAAAAGGGGGTCCACTGATTATTCGCGTGAACCAATGCGCTTCTACTTATTGACAATTTTGTGCGTCCTGGCGATCGGTTGCAATTCAGATCCGAATTGCCGTCGCGAAACGGCTTTGCTGCGCTCCGAGATCCTCGACCTCGAAGACAAATACTACATGCTTAAATCTGAACGCGATGCACTACTGCAAGGCCAAGGATTTTCTCAAGGCTATGCGGAAGGTCCAATCCACTTAGAAGGCCAACTACCTTATGAAGGTCCGATCTACTCGGAAGGCCAACCTTTGCATGAAGGTCCGTTTACAACCGATGGACAAGACGGACAATTGCTCATCGGCGAAGGCCCCTATGATCCGTTTTACGATCACAGTATCTCGTATGGAAACAGTCAATCTCACTACGTCGACACCGGTCAGCCCTACTATGCTCAGACGGATGGATTAACTGGTATCGCTGCTTACTCCGACGCCGATGTTGTTTACGAAAACGCAATGGCTTACGAAGGCGAAGTCCTTCCTTACGGCGAGCCAACACTAGCCCATTCCAGCGAACCGACGTTGGCCCAGTCAGAGATTCGGCTTGAGCCTGACGATTCAATCCTGCCACTTGATGCAGATGAAACCGGCGCGATGGAAACTGATTCCTATGCTGAAGACTTTACCTTGCCTCCAGGTTTGATTGAGGGACTCAGCGACACTGACTCATCTACCAGCAACGACGAACTCAACCTGCTTCTCGAACCGCCCAGCGACATCGAGGTCGGATTCAACCAAAAAACAGCGGTGCAGGAAATCACGGAAGTTGTCATCAACCGTTTGGCGACCCAAGGACACGACATTGATGGGGTACCGGGAGACGAGGGTTTGGATCTCTTGATTCAGCCACGTTCGGCCGATGGTCAGGTTCAACTGGTGGGCGGCGAGTTGACCGTTAGCGTGATCGATCCAACGCGTTCTGTCGACAAACAACGAATTGGGCTTTGGAAGTTTGTTAAATCTGAGACGGAGCTTTTCTTCGCCAACGACGAATTGGGAAGCTATGGCATTCTCTTGCATTTGCCGTGGGATCAGGAAACACCCGTCAACAAGAAACTGACGGTTCACGTTCGCTTCATTCCAGCGGGCGGCGGAACGTTTGAGACTGCGACCGAGCTACTCATCGACCCTCCGCAGGCTGACTATTCACCCGAAGATCCACTGGTCACCGGCTGGACTCGAAGCGACAATCGTTGGAACACAGAGCTTGGTTCGTCAACCAAACCTGCTCTCAATCCGTCGGCGCCTGGCCGATCAGGAGCTTCCCAATGGATTAGGCGTCAGACCGCCGCTCCCGTTCGTATGAAGGAGTATGCTCAGCCGATTCAACGTGCGACTATTCCAGCCGTTCCAGCCAAAGCGACGATCAAGAAACCGGCTTGGCGACCAACCCGGTAGCGCCCGTTGTTGCTAATAAAATCACAACCTCTCCGTGAAGTAGCTGATCTGTCTCGGCTGGGAGAGGCTGTGATTTTTTCAAAACATTGCTTAACAACATCAGCCGTTTTGGCG
>CALJOA010000092.1 GCA_937981585.1 uncultured Pirellulaceae bacterium
TCGCCAATCCGCTCTCCCCTGCCCTGGAAAAGCTCAGCCAACTGGTTCGTCAGTTCGCCGAAAACATGAAAGACGCTGCCGACAAACAGGATTTCGTTTCGTCAGCCGAAAGACTGACCGCGCTTTCAAGTCAGTTGAAAATCTGGCGACTGCAACAAATCGAAGGCGGAGTGTTCTGGGTCGAATCGAGCATGAACCGATATGGAAAACAGTCCGTCAAATTGATGGCCGCCCCGATCGACATCGGGCCGGCACTGCGAGAGAACCTGTTCAACAAAACCGAATGCTGCATTCTAACCAGCGCCACGCTTGCAATCGGCGAACAATCATTCGACTTTTTCCGCAACCGAGTCGGACTGACTCAGTCCGAATCAATCAAGCTCGGCAGTCCGTTCAACTATGCCGAACAGGCTCGATTGATACTCGTTACCAACATGACCAGCCCCGCCGAAGACCGCAACACGCATGAACGACAGTGTGTTGAAGCGATCAAGCAGTATGTTTCCCGAACTGACGGCCGGGCGTTTGTGCTTTTCACCAGTTACGAGTCACTCAAGCGCGCGGTCAGAGATTTGACGCCTTGGCTCAGCGAGAAAAACTTCGGCCTCTACGACCAAAGCAGCGGTGTCTCACGTACTGTGCTGCTCGAGCGTTTCAAAGCCAACCCGCGCGGGGTGCTTTTTGGAACATCGAGTTTTTGGCAAGGCGTCGATGTTCAGGGGGACGCGCTGCAAAACGTCATGATTACGAAACTTCCGTTCAGCGTTCCCGACCAGCCGCTGCTCGAAGCGCGACTTGAAGCAATTCGAAAATCCGGTGGCAATCCGTTCAACGACTACCAACTTCCGGAGGCGATCATTAAATTCAAACAGGGCTTTGGGCGCCTAATCCGCAGCAAAACCGATTCAGGGATTGTGGTCGTGCTTGACCCTCGCGTTAAAACCAAAATGTACGGTCGATTGTTTCTTGGTTCATTGCCTGAATGCCAAGTCGAATACGATACGATTTAGCGAAATGCTAATGTAGAACGGGCACTCACTCTTGCCCGTTGAAATATGCCGTCTTGTGAGTGTTCTGTAGTGTCGAAAATCCGTCGACCCAATGTTTTCGGACAGGATAGACATGATTGGCATAATCACACAACATCCTGTTGATCATGTAAATCCTGTCTTCAACTTTGAATAGCTACTCAGATTGAGCGTTTCCAATTTCCGTCAATGTTCAACATAAGTAATATCAGCCCGAAGCGCGAGCGAGGGTTCCTCCTGTAGACGTTCCCTCGCTGGCGCTTCCGGCTAGTATTTACACGTCGCACGTGAAAATCAAATCAACGTACGTTCTTGTGTTCAATCCGAGCAACCATGAAAACGACTCAAGCATGCTCACTTTGCCGATCGTTGAACGTTGTTGAGTTCTTCGAGGACCAGTTTCGTCACTACTTGAAATGCGAGACTTGCAATCTGATCTTCGTACCAAGTGAGTTTCATCTATCCCTTGCGGATGAAAAATCCGAGTATGATCTGCATCAGAATTCACCTGCTGACGATGGCTATCGCAGATTCCTTTCGCGATTGTTTGAGCCGCTCAACCAAATCGTCTCAAACCAATATGATTTACCCACTCAAATTCCTGCCCAAGGACTCGATTTTGGATCCGGCCCAGGTCCGACACTCAGTCTGATGTTCGAGGAAGCCGGATATCAAATGCAGATCTACGATCCGTTTTATTCGCCCAACGAGTCAGTTCTCAATCAGGCTTATGATTTCGTGACGGCCAGCGAAGTAGTCGAGCATCTCAGGGACCCGCGCAAAGACCTCCAAAAAATCTGGTCGCTGGTCAAACCGGGCGGCGTTTTGGGATTGATGACCAAACTAACGCTCGATCGGGACGCGTTCTCGCGATGGCACTATAAGAATGATCGTACCCACATCGCGTTCTACTCTCGCGAGACGTTTCAATGGTTGGCCGAACTTTGGAATGCGGAAATAGAGATCATCGGCGACGATGTGATTGTGATTCGAAAAACGGGATGAGCTTGGACCCGAGACAACTGGCGTTCCCTTTCCCGAAAGCACCTGAGCAGGCGGAAGCAAAGGAACACTAATTCTCTCTAATCGACACTAATCTATTTTGGCGTCCGGACAAAACAGCGAGTGCCACATCTTTACTTTATTAGTGATGATTAGTGCCAATTAGTGTTCCTTCCCCCAGCTGGCGAGTGAGTGTATTGCCTCTCATTTCCAGACTGGGTTAGACGATTGTCACGATTGTCCAGATCGCCCTACAATTGAGCCTGTCAACACAATCGACAGGAACACAATCGGCATGACTGGCCAAGCACCAAGTTTGGTAACCAGTCGGGTCAATCAACGCCGAAACACTGAGTAAGTTATCGTCTTCGACTTATTGAAGCATCGAAAATACGAACCCCAACTACAATCCGAATTGCAGAGACCAAGCCGTGGCTGAACGATCAAAATACCAACAAAACATCATCAAGAGCTTTTACGATAACCGCGAATCAATTTCGTTGCAGCGAGCCCAGGAGATCGTAACTGACCTGTACCTTTCCGAAGGCAAAAAGCGACAGAAGTACTGGAAAAGTCTCGAAGGCCATTTGCAGAAACTTGACGTCAAGCAGCAAACGATCGATCACTTGGTCAAACAAGACGACCCGCAGTTGGCAGCTCAATTGGTCACCAAGCTTGGAAAAGAATCGGCTTAGACTACCGGGCCAAGCCCGTCAGAATTGAAACAAGCCCATGCTCTCAGCCGAACAGAATAGCCGAATCGCTCCCAAGCTCCGCTACGTTCAAATTGCTGCCGTGGCAATGCTAACGATCATTGGCATTTTGATACCGGTGATGTGCCAGATTGCAAACTGGCAATTTTTGACCCAATCGCCAAAGATGCTCACGTGGATCGCCGGGTTTGCTTCGCTGATGATGTTCTCAATGGCTTTCGCGGTCCCTCGCATATTTTCGGGCCGACCGTCCAAAGGACTCAAGGGCGACGCGGCGCTGGATTCGGCACTTGGCATGTTCACCACCGAGACTTTCATTCAGCTCGCGTTACTTCTAGGTGCGGCGCTAGTGAACCTGGTCGTCTACTCGGTCGAGCACCACGTTACCTCTTTGGTGCTGGTTGGAATCGCAATATCAATCATGCTGATGTGCTTTCCCAGAACATCGAAAGCAAGCTCGGCGATCGCTGGCAAAATTGGAATGCGACCTTAGTTGCCGCCGGAATCTGTGTTCTATCTGGTCGCCAAATTGATAGCCAAGCCGAAAATTCACCAGTCAATACAGCTGGAAGAACCGGACTGGAAACACAACGAAATGCTTTCATTGCTTTCATTTGAGCCGATAGAACGCTGGGGAGTGGTATGTTTGCTTGACTTTCGCGTCACAATGGAGTGCCTCCGCGATCGTTCGGGCGATTCATGGAATGAATTCGCGTTTTTACCTGAATTTTAAAATCCAGTCGTTTTGACCCAACGTGTCGAATCGGTTTGCGATAAAGAAAGTGCAAGACAGAAACTGCACTTTCTGAGGAAACTCCAATGGCTAAATATTATATTCAATCCGGTAGCGTCTCTTTTGTAGTTTGTGCCTGTGACGTCGAAGGAGCCGCTCTTTGGGCGATGCACCGAATCATGGATGAAAAGATCTGTGATTATGAAGAAGAGTTAGCGATGCAGGATGTTGATCTGTTCTCATTACCGATCGACGAAAAAGAAATCTCAGGTGTTCCAGAAGCCGTACCTTACGAAGCAATGCTCAACGGTCTGGCTCAATTCGACGAAACGATTCAAGTCAGCCAACGAGGACTTGGACGCAATGACGCTGGTGATTTGGAAACCGAAGAGATCTTCTTTCAGTGGCGCCAGCTAATGCAAGCCGTCGATCGGCTGCACGATCGTTTGGGTTAGTCGCCCACTCCAATTTCTTCATTACACAGGCGCATCATCAAATCCATTTCCGACTGTTCGTGTTCGGCAAGGTTGATGCAGAACCGTTCCAGTTGATCTCCGATATAGTCCAGCGTTACCTCCGGGCCAGCTTCGCGATAGACAAGCTGGTTTGCAAGTTCGACCACAGCGCTGAGCTCAAGAAACAATTTTTCATGTCCTGAGCGAAGCTTGGCTGCCTCTTGGCTGACATTCGGATTTTCCGGCGTCGTCAGACCGAAATAGCCGTAGAACTCCTCGAGTGCAAAATACGTCTTCAGTGCGTCGAGAAGGTCGCCCAAAATTTCGGTCGCGACCTGAGCAGGCAACGGAGTTTGGGTTTGAAATTCCGATTCGAAACGCCGGTAAACCTCATTGAGCAAATCTCGGAACCCAAAGTCTTCCTTGATCTCACTCAGAAACGCAACGTTGATCGTTACGCCAGCGGATTCGGCTCCGCTTTGTAGATACTCTTTTTCCGAAAGCCAGGTACTCATCGCATCCTCGCAGTTGTCCACTCCACCCGCTTCGGAGCGAACCATGAAAAGAACTCGAAATGATTCAGACACGCTTCGGTTTGACCGATGTCTTTTGAAACGACCGATCGTGATTTTACAGACTTGGCTGACTATTGCAAAATTTGCGCGATCTCGTTCAATTTGTAGCTCGTGTATCACAGGAGCCAACGTTGAAATCTGCTCCCACGAGTATTCTCTTGAAGCATTTATCGGCGGCCAAAGGACAACTATTGGCCGTTGAGCTGTTCGCCCTTCACTGAATTGCAATCAAATGATTCAACACGGCCCCTGGAAAATCAAATCCACCGAAGACGTTTACCAAGACCCATTTATCAAAGTGCGCCTTGACCAAGTGATTCGTCCCGACGGAAACGACGGTCAACATGTAGTCGTCGATTTGAAACCCGGCGTCTGTGTGTTGGCTCTGGATGAATCCAACAATGTCTATTTGACCAAAGAGTTTCACTACGGCGTGGGACGCTATTCGATCGAAGCCGTCTCGGGTGGGATTGAGCCGGGCGAGGATGCTGAACTAACTGCCCAGCGGGAACTTCAGGAAGAAATCGGTTTGGTGGCCGAACACTGGGAACACGTTGGAACCGTTGATCCGTTTACCACGGTCGTGGTTTCGCCAACACGGCTGTACATCGTTCGCGGACTCAGTGACGCGCCCAAATCACCCGAAGGAACCGAGATCATCGAGACCGTTGTCATGCCACTCGACGAAGCGATCGAGATGGTCAACCGCGGCCAGATCACTCATGCCCCAACTTGCGTGGTGCTTCTGCAAGCCAAAATGCAAATGGGCTGAGGTATTATGACTGGCGGTAATGATCAGATGAACTCCGAAGTGGAATGCTCCCCAAATCCTGTTCCATGTGTTATGAGAGTATCCTATGGCCAATATGGCAAGGAGAATCTCAATGACGAAGAAACGAAAACGGCACACTCCCGAGCAAATCGTAAAAAAGCTGAGGGACGCCGAGGCGATG
>CALJOA010000093.1 GCA_937981585.1 uncultured Pirellulaceae bacterium
CAACGGGCCAATATTTGTGTGTTTCCTTCGTTTGCAGATGAATGGGGGTTGGTCCCGATCGAAGGTATGGCCTCGGGGCTCCCTGTTCTGGGGAGTTTCTTTGCTCAGTCAGTTGAAGCGGTTGTTCGGGACGGCGAGAACGGGTGGGTGTTTGTACCCGACGAACCTGATTCTATGTTTGACGGAATCTCTAGGGCGCTGAGTTGCGACCATCAGCAGTTATCGGAAATGGGCGAGTTGGCCAAGAAATCAGTGGCGGGTATCTCGGCCGAAACAACAGCTCAAAAGTTTGCTGAGATTGTTGAGTCGGTGTTGTTCTCGGATGGCCAATCCACGGTTTCTGAGTCTCGAATTCGGGTGAATTCCGATGGCTCCAAGTCGAGTGCTGAACTGATAGTTGACGACAATAGTACCGAAGGACCGTTTGCTTCATGTTAAAGAAAAATAACGTTCGATTACCTTGTTCGCTGGGCTTGGTCTCAACTTGATTGTCAATTCCGATTGCGAACGCAGGTCACTCAGGTTTCTTGGCTCATTGTTTCACTTCAAGATTTAGCTTCGAAAAGCCACTTCCGAACGATTTAGTGTTCGGTGGCCGGTACGATTTCCAATATGTCAAACAAAAAATTTCGCGACGGTGACCGCCCTAAAGCAAGTCTTTCTCTGGACTTGGATAACAAGTGGTCTTACCTCAAAACTCATGGTAACCCCGATTGGGAGTCGTTTCCTTCGTACTTCGATTTGGTCGTGCCGCGTTTTCTCCAGTTCTTTGAGGAGCGTGATCTACGTATAACGGTTTTTGTTGTTGGACAGGACGCATCGCTTTCAAAGAACCGCAGTTCGCTCAAGTCGATCTCTGATGCGGGGCATGAGATTGGTAATCATTCGTTCAATCATGAACCGTGGTTACATCTTTATACCCCGGCGGAGTTGGAGAACGAATTTCAGAAAAGCGAAACCGCGATTCGTTCTGCGACCGGCGCGGCAACCGTTGGTTTCCGAGGCCCAGGATTCAGTCTAAGCAATGAGGTGCTCCGAACGCTTGTTCGTCGCGGCTACAAATATGACTGCTCCACGTTTCCGACTTATCTGGGGCCAATCGCCCGAGCCTATTACTTTTTTACAGCCAAGTTGACGGCGGAGCAGAAGGAAGACCGCAAGGAGCTGTTTGGAACCTGGAAAGACGGTTTTCAATCGAACCAACCGTTTCAATGGAACGATGGGAATCGCCGGTTGACGGAGATACCCGTTACTACGATGCCATTTTTCAAAGTGCCAATTCACGCCAGTTACTTCCTGTACCTGGCAAGCTACAACGTGACGGTGGCGAGAATGTACTTTTGGTCGGCGCTGCAGTTGTGTCGCTTGGCACGAGTGCAGCCTTCAATTCTGCTTCACCCTCTGGACTTCATGGGAGTCGAAGACGACCCTGATTTGGCGTTTTTCCCAGGGATGAATCAACCGGCGCAAAAGAAGATCGACTTGTTGTCGGACTGCCTCGCAATGTTGGCCAAGCACTTCAATGTCGTCACGATGGAAGAACACGCTGATGCGATCGACGGCACGCTGAGCAAGCGACGCTGTGTTAGCACTGCCACGGCCGGTGTTGCGAGCGAACTGGCGTAGCGAAAAGAATCTGGAAACAGATAGGCACTGGGAGAGAGGGGCTTTTTGTTAGGACTCCAATAGTTGATCGCTCGCTTCTGCTTCTCGCACTTACAAACTGCCGCCAACAGTTTATGATGGATTGACCAATTAAAACTCATCTTTTGCGCGAGCGCCCCTTCAGTTCATGAACACAAACTCTACAGAATCGCGCCCCTTCAGGTGGGTTAATGTTTTCGGGCCACTGCTTTTCGCAGCTGCAGTGGTTGCCGTTGTTGTTCGAGCGGATTTTAATCGGAGCCAACCCGGCGAGATCGTTGAATCGAACCAGGGCTATCAAGACTTTCACAACGCGGTCTACTTTCCTGTTCGAGCTTTGATCACTGGTGTTAACCCGTACTCGACTGCCTATCAGTCGTATCATCCAGACGAGCTTGGATTCCCTCGGTTTGCCCCATCGAGTCTGATTTTGCATTCGCCGCTGGGGTTCTTGACGGTTCATGTTGCAGAGATTGCTTACCTGATCGTGAATATTTGTCTGTTGATATTCATCTGTTGGTTTAGTGTGCGCAAGACGTCTTATCCGTTCGCGTTGGGCGCAGTTTTCGTGATGGCGGCATTGATGATTGTTTGCTGTCCTGGATTGTTGAACTTTCTTGGACTGCAAATGACTCTGTTGCTGGTCGTGGGGACGTTGTTGGCGCTTGAGTATTCGGAAATCAAGCCCGGACTTTCGGGTTTCGGGTTGCTGTTGGCCTGTTGCAAGCCGACGTATGCGGTCCCTCTGGCAGTGATCATGTTGTGTCGACGGAATTTCTCAGCATTTGCAATCGGCGTGTTTTTGTGTGCAGTTGTAAATGGCGGTGCCATCTGGTTGATTGCCAGCCAAAATGGCGGCGTGCAAACTTTCGTTGAGGAAGCAAAAGTTAATTATGAGCCGTCTATCGAAACGCCGGTTGGCCGGCCCGAAGTCCGCAAAAGTTGGAGTAGGATTGATTTGTACTCAGTTGCGGCGCGTTGGTTCGACCTGTCTGATTCCCAGAAGCTAAGTTTTCTGCTGCCCTTGGGTGTGCTCCTGTTCGGAGCAGTGTTCACCCTGATGGAAATTGATCCGAATCATCGAACTGGGATCAATAGTCGGACAGGCCTGCTTGCGATCTTGATAATGCTGACCAGCGTATATCATCAACCCTACGACATGCTGGTGCTTTGGATTCCTCTGGTCGCGTTTTATCTTGGCGATTTAAAACTGACCAGCGGCTTCAGCTCTTTAAGTCGGTTTCTTCTTGTGATCTTGATGATGATCCCAATGGTCAACTATGTTTCGACAAAGTACTTGCTTGATCGCATGGGCATCGATGACGGGGCCAGTGTTGCTCCGGCCGGTGGGTGGGAACAGTTCATTCACGCATGGCCTTGGAAGCTTGCCGTTACGCTTAACGGCATCGCGCTGATATTGGCTGCGATTATCGTGGTGATGGCGATTCTCAGAAACTGGGACCATCAACGAGTGCCAGTTTGATTGCGTTTGATTCAGATCGACGGATGTCACAGATACTGGTGCCAAGCGTAGCCGTCAGGCAGTTCACGGTCAGCGGCGAACTCGAGGTGCAAAATTCGCCGGTGCATTTTCGAGTCCGGATCCGAGCTACCGCTCATGTGGCTGAGCATCGGTCGCATGGCTAACACATCTCCAGCGTTGACCAGGATCTGCTGAGATTGGTGAACATCGCCGGACTGTTTGCCGTTGAGGTGGGAGCCGGTTGCGACCTCGAGTGGACCGTTGGCCTGTGTGACCCGGTCGAGATGAATTCGCAGCGTTAGCATTCTTTCCAAGATCCGCTCGGGCGCCTCAACATGATCTACGCCGGTTTTCCTTGTTGGTTTGGAAAACTCAGTCGAAGGAATTGAATTGTCTTTCACTGCGATCGTCAAATCTTTGTGCCAGGGAAGCGACCATGTCCGCTCGGGATGTTTATCAAAGTAAAGCCCACGAACAAGACCGTAATCCAGCCCAAGGACTTCAACCAACAGGTTGTGCAGGATGGGAAGCCCGGCAATCCTACAGCACGCCGGTAGGTCTGAAAGAATATTGCGAGCTGCATAGACTACACCCTTTCGATTCTTGATCGCAGCATTACCCTGAGCGTTACTTTCATCGAACAGCCGATCGAGTTCAGCGATCCAGGTTTCGGTGTTCTTGTCGCTCAAGACGTTTGGGATAATCGAATATCCGTTCGAATTGATGCTGCTATGGTGGTTGGAAAGGTTCATTACTTACTCTGGATGCGGGAGTGGCTAATTGGAAACCCGACGCGTTGGCGAGCGCGAAGTTTAGCGCCGCCGACTTTCTAACGTTTTCCCTTTAACGTTTCCAGGCAAACCAACCCGATGCAACAGCTCCCAATGGGATCATGATTTTGCTTAAGTCAGGAATCCGTTTGAATTCTTTCAGGTATTCCATCAGCGAAAGCGCCGGGTCCATGGTTGCGGCGTCAGCCCAGCCCCCAAAAGCCAGAGCGGCGACTAAGCAAAAGATTCCGGCCGCCCAGCCCATGCCGCGGCCAGCTCCGATCGAAAATCCAACGCCAATGAGTCCACCGGGGAGCATTCCGGCGTAAGCGGCAAAACTTAGTAGCAGCCATTTGAAAATCACAAATCCGATCAGTCCGCCGACAACCGCGCCGACTAAACCGCGTATCCAGCTCACGGTCAGATTGGGAGTCATCGCTTTGCGGATTTCTCTTGCGGCTTGGCTCGATGTGTTATCGTTATCCATGTCTTGGCCTGAGTAGTTGGCTGGATCTAAGAACAACAACGATTAGAGCAGGGCCAGTCCGATTCTCAAAATTGGTGCTTCAAGGTGCAAGGTCGAACAAGCGTTTCAGGAGCCGAGACGCTCAATTCAATTCCGACGTGTCCTTAACCTTAGATGTGCTGAGGTAGCTTTCGTGGGAATGGGATTTTCTCGCGAGGTGGTAGGTTCAGATTTGTCTCTTCGGCCCAAGCTTCACGTTCTTCAGCCGAAGCATAGTAACGCAGCCATGACTCTTCGTCTTCAACGATGTCGAGGCATTGCCATTTGAGAAACTTACCCTTGATCACGACCTTCTTTTCCTGAGCAGGCAGGATGTCACGGGCGATCAGGCAGTAAAGCTGGCGGTCCGAAAGATGGTTCGTGTGTACCAGCAGAATGTTCTTTTCGTACAGTCGCCCAATGATCTGATGCAGTTGGTGGTTAAGCTCGGTGTCAGAAAGTTCCGAGTGCGGGGGCAACACCAATTCCGGTCCAAACCACTGAGAGATCGGAAGCACCGGGGCTTTCTCCCACGCTAACAAGGACGTTAAGAAATCATTTTCTTTTCGCACATCCATTTTGTCCAGATCGACGAGGTAAACCGACTCGTCAAGAAACGGTTCCATTTCGTCGCGAAGCCGCGCGTTTTGCATCAGGAGATCAAGATCGGACATTGTCTGGGCCGTCGGGAAAGACTAGGGCTGCAAAGGATTTAACTACAAACTTGGTAACTTCAAATCGAGCTGAACAACATCAACTCAACGTCTGTGAAATGAATTTATCAAGGCCCTACTCGACGACAAGAACGAACTTTAGCAAATGCCTAAAAAAGAGACGGAGAAACTGATGAGCAAATGCACGACCGATACGCGCGTTAATGTTTAACATTCTAGCGCGTTGAAACCGCTGTAAACTGAATTCAATTGATAGCAGTTTGCTGTGTGCATCGACTGTCAGAAGTTTTGATTGAGCCGTTTTGGCGCTAGCCGCGCTATGTTCAAACTTCTTGCGAGTTTGGCAGCCGACGTTGTATAAGTTAGTCTAGGAGAACTGAATTCGAGTGGTTTAAATCAAGCTTGGACTGGGAAAAACATGAGCACTCCAACCAATCGTCGTGGGTTTCTAAAAAAGTCATCTGGTGCTGCAATCGCAGTTGCTGCCGGAGCAGCGATGTCGCTGGAGCATCGGTTGGCAGCTTCTGAGCTTGCCACCAAATCGGTTCAGGAAGAGACCAAGAACACCGTCAACCATTCGGTTTGCAAGTGGTGTTACAACGGAATTTCTCTGGAGGACCTTTGTGCTGAGGGTAAGAAGTTCGGGCTGCAATCGGTTGAATTGCTTGAACCCGCCGACCTTGAGGTCTTAAAAAAGCACGACCTGACCTGTGCCCTTATCACTTTCCCGACTGCCAAGGCGGCCGATGAAAAGAAAGTCGGTGGAATTCCTAACAGCTGGAATCGGGTTGAGTATCACGACTTACTCGTTGAGATTTTCACCAAGCAGATCAAAGACGCGCACAACGTCGGTTGCAAGAACGTGATTTGCTTTTCCGGAAATCGTGGAGGCATGGACGACGAGCAAGGAATGAAGAACTGTGCTGAAGGGCTTAAAAAAATGATGCCGCTTTGTGAAAAGCTGGGCATGACGCTGACGATGGAGTTGCTCAACAGCAAAGTCAATCACAAAGACTATATGTGTGATCATACGAATTGGGGTGTTGAGCTTTGCAAGTTGATTGGCAGCGATCAGTTTAAGTTGCTCTACGACATCTATCACATGCAGATCATGGAAGGCGACGTAATCGCGACGATCAAAGCCAACCATCAGTACATCAGCCACTATCACACCGGAGGAGTGCCCGGGCGGGCCGAGATCGACGAGACGCAAGAGCTCAACTATCCGGCGATCATCAAAGCGATTCTCGAAACGGGCTACAAAGGCTACGTTGGGCAGGAATTCATTCCCAAGCGAGAGGACAAGATCGCTTCGCTGAAACAGGGCGTGACGATCTGCACGGTTTAGTGGTCTTACTCGGCCCCGTTCCAGTAACGCGTGGCCGCGGATTAAAAAGATTGAAACACAGAGGCACGGAGGACACAGAGATCTCTCGCGTAAAGGTGTTTGTTTGGTCACTGGGATCTCGTTCACCTGCTCTGTGAACCTGTGTTTCCCTTGGCGCCGCCCTATGTCGTTAAAGACATATGGCTCGCTATTTGAATAGCTTTATGGACGCGATCACCGCCACTGTAACCACAGCAGCAATGGCAAACAAAATGAGGATCTCAAGAATACCGGGCATTCCCATGCTGATCAGCTCCTTGATACCACGCTACGTTGTTTAGCTGCCAGGAAAACCAAGCGTCAACTGTGAGTCGTCCGCTTCCGCTGCAGCCGGATTAAGCTCTTTGTAAAGCAGGCTTGGTTGGATGTCGTGATTGTTTTGGTACTTGCCACTGGTGTACTCGGTGATCGCACCATCGATCTGGTGATAGAAGATCTGGCAGATTGACACTCCCGGATAAATGCGAACAGGCTGGATCGCAAACATCTCCAGTGTCCAAAACCCTTTGAACCCAACGTCGCCGAAACCTGCGGTCACGTGAACAAACAAGCCAAGCCGACCGATCGACGAACGCCCCTCGATCATGGGAACCAAGTTATGCGTTTCGGTTCTCTCAACCGTCCGACCGAGGTAAAGCCGATTTGGTTCAAGGACCAAACCTGACTCGGGAATCACCATCCGGCGAACGCGATTGTTCTTCCGCATGTCCAACACGACTTCTTCATAAGTCACAACGTCGTGGTGTAGCGTCAGGTTGTAACTATTGGGGTTGAGATTGTCCGGGTTGAACGGATCAATTTTGATGTCAGAGCCCATTTTCCGTTCGATTTCGTCGCCGGAGAGGATCATTAACTTGAGGCTTTCGTGGCTGAGTTTGAGATCAGGGCGACGGACGGCATTGAGACGCTATCGGTTGCTACGACCGACCTTGGTGGTAGGTCAAGTGATGATTTTGTTTGCGAAAACGGGGAATGTCAAGTATCGGTTTTGAAACGCCGAAACTCCAAAACATTGACGTTTTGAGTCACAATCGATATCCTGTAACTCAGAATACCGAGAATTAAAGCGTCAAACAACAACGCAGATTTCGGTTTCATTTTTCAACTCGAAACTGTGGTTGATCCCCGTGCTCTACCACATGCCTTCCGAGATCTAACTTTAACACACTAGGTACCTCAGCTCATGAGCCAAAATCCTTATCAAGCGACGTCAGCCTACGCTCAGACCGCCGAATTTGCTCAGGCCGACGAGCGAGCAACTTTCATTCGCAAGACCTACCTTCACCTTCTAGGTGCGATTTTGGCTTGCATTGCGCTCGACGCGGTTATCCTGAGCGTTTTTGATGAGCAGTTGGCACCGTTGGTGCACTGGGTCACCGGAGGATGGCACTGGCTGGCGTTCCTCGGGGCGTTCATGGGCATCAGTTATGTGGCCGATCGCTGGGCACACAGCAACACATCGCGTCAGATGCAGTACACCGGGCTGGGCGTCTACATCTTGGCTGAAGCGATTATCTTGATACCGCTGTTGTGGATGGCTGAGCACTACTCGAGTCCCGATGCGATCCAAACGGCTGGTCTTATAACGGCCATCGTGTTTGGTGGGCTGACGGTTACGGTCTTTGTCACCAAAGCCGATTTCTCGTTCCTGCGTTGGGCGCTTGTGGCCGGCAGCTTTATTGCGTTGGCGTTGATCGTGGTTGGATGCTTTGGCCCAGGCGGTTTTAGTTTGGGGCTTTGGTTTTCTGTTGCTATGGTTGTGCTTGCTGCGGGTATGATTCTTTACAGCACTTCAAACGTTTTGCATCACTACAACACTGAGCAACATGTCGCCGCGTCGCTGGCCTTGTTCGCCTCGGTCGCCCTGCTCTTTTGGTATGTTTTGCAGATCGTGATGTCGCAAGGCGAGTAGTCCGTCAAGACGATCCAGAACTGGGAGCCTTATGAATCACATGAATCTTTCGCTTCCCGAGGATTTCGACAATCAAGTTCGCTTGTTCCCGCTGCCCAATCTGGTTTTGTTTCCTGGGATCGTGCAGGCGCTTCATCTGTTTGAGCCGCGTTACCGTGAATTGATGGAGGCCGCTTTGGCGACTGACGAGCTGATCACGATGGCTTATGTCAATCCTGGCCCCGACTCGCATTCGCCACGACCTGAAATCGCCAGTACCGTTTGCATTGGCAAGATCCTGTCCCACACTCAGCTCGAGGACGGTCGTTACAATCTGTTCCTGGTGGGAGTTCGCCGGGCCAGAATTGTTGAAGAGGTGACCTCTGATTTCCTCTATCGAACCGCAGAAGTCGAAGTCTTCAACGAGGCTGCCGATCAAGACGATGGGATTCACTTTCTCAGGAACGAAATCGTAACTAAATTTCGCGAGCTGGCCGGTAACCGAGCCGGATGGGATCAAGAGTCTCTGGACCAGTTTCTGGGCAACGACTTGCCTTTTGGGCAGGTGATTGACATGATTTGCTACTCCTGTGGGGCGACGCCCGAGGAACAGCAACGCGTCCTTGAGACTTTTGAGCTTCGTCCCCGCGGCGAGCTGGTGCTTGAGTTGTTGCAACGACAAGTCGAATTGACGCGCGGGTATGGACCCGGAAAATCGGACTCAGGAGAGTCTTTTCCGCCCGGTTTCAGTTTGAACTAGCTGATTAACAAATAGAAAATCAATCAGGATTGAGCGATGCATATCTCTATCGAATATTGCGGCATGTGAAACTACTTGCCTCAGGCTTCCAGTTTGGCAGCCGAAATTGAATCTAACTTTGGTGTTAAACCCGAGTTGATTGTCAGCAAGGGCGGGTGTTTTGAAGTGGTCGCCGATGACAAACTCATTTTTTCGAAGAACAACGCTGGACGGTTTCCCGAAAACTCAGAAGTGGTCGCTTCATTGCGCGACCTTTCCAACATTGCTTAGCTTGCAAGAGTTGGGTCACAGCACAATCACATATCAGAAGGAACTATTGTGAACGACCAATTGAAACCATGGGAACAGGAAATGTCGGACGAGAGATTTTCGCTGATGCGAGACATCCTCGACGCCCCGAGTCCTATCGGACTTGAAGCCTCAATGACACGCGGTGTGCTTGAACCGTACATGCGATCCTACATGCCCAAGAGCTGGAAGATTCACACCTTCAAAGGCAACGCGGGCATCGTTCTGGATACTAAACCCGACGACCCTGATGCGTTCTCGGTGATGGTGATCGGACACGCCGACAAGATCAGAATGCAGGTCCGTAGTATCGGTGACGACGGCAAGATCTGGGTCAACTCGGACTCAATGTTGCCTACCACGCTGATCGGTCACAAGGTCAAGCTGTTCAGTGAAGATCCTCAAGAGCAAGGCAAATGGCGAATCATCAAGGGCGGCACGATCGAAGCCATCGGGGCGATTCACTTTGCCGATGCCAAGCTCCGAAGCGGTGACGATGGGATCAAGACCAAGATGATGTATCTCGAGCTTCAGATCCACGGCAAAGACAAGAAAGGTCAGATTGAAGCACTTGGAATCCGCCCCGGCGACCCGATTATCTACGATCGCCCGATCGAGCGCGGGTTTTCGCCCAACACGTTCATGGGGGCTTATCTAGATAATGGGCTGGGCTGCTTCGTAACGGCGGAGATCGGACGCTTGCTGGCCGAGTCATCTACGCTGTCCAACATCCGTTATCTTGGCGCGATGGCTTCCCACGAAGAGATCGGACGTTTCGGAAGCCGCGTCATGGCTGAACACTTCCGGCCTGATGTCACGATCGCCGTCGACGTGGCTCACGACTTCACAGCCGCCCCCGGGATCGGAGACCGTCGCTATGAACCGCTTTCAATGGGAGAAGGCTACACGCTGACCCACGGAGCGGTCACCAGCGCAGCGCTCAACTCGATGTTGACCAAAGTTTCACTCGAGCACGGAATTCCAGTGCAACATGAACTTGCCGGTCGCGATACCGGAACCGACGCCATGGCTGCCGTGCTGGCTTCGATCGATTCAGCCAGCGCTTCGATCGGATTCCCAATTCGCAACATGCACACGATTTCCGAGACAGGCCACACGGCTGATGTGGAAACCGCGATTCATGCGATCTACCAAACGATGGTCCACATGGACGGTCTCAATGGTGGCAAGGGAATCACCGGCGACGATCTCCGAGACAGCCATCCAAGGCTGGACCAATCGGTGGCGCTGGAGCACCGTCCTGCTGCTGAAAAGGATCAGCCGGAGGAGAACGGCTAGTATTGATCGGTCGGTACGCGACGAGCGTTGTTTCGCTTTTTGCTCTTCGATGCGATAGTTGTCGAGCATTACAAAACCAGATTTGCCTGGAGAGTTTTCCGGCAACTACGACTCGTTGCATTGCAGGATTCATCACTGGTTTGATGGCGGTTGGTAAGGATTTCCATCCTCGTCGAACTCCGAGTTACCCGAGTTCGTTTCGGGTTCTGACTTCCACAAAATCGTATACGTGTGGATCAATGTCACGACCAAACCGGCTGCGAATCCGAGAGTGATCGCGATTGCGCCGCCGACCAGTCCCTGTTCCTCTGTCGTTGCTGATGTCACCAGGTAAAGCGCCGTGGCGATTGACGTCGCACAGATGACGAAATCGAATGCCATGTACCAAAAGTATCGCCCACAGGCTTGAGTTGCACGTCCGACCGTACGCTGGGCACCGGCAAGGCAACTGGCGATCAACAACAGCATGATCAACATGACGTTGGCGTATTGCGGCTTACCGATGTAATTCATAAACGGAGGAATCGCCAGTGTTCCAAAAACGATCGCCAGTACGCCCAGGACAACACTCGAAGCGAACATACGGTGGTACAGCCGCCAAAAAGAGGCGCGTTGTCGATTACGAAAACGCTCCGACAACATCCCAACACCCGTGTGACCAACGGCGCCGATCAGCATTTGGATCGCAAAAGCAAGCTGCGAGAGAATAGCGAAAATTCCCAGCGCTGCCTCGCCAAACCACCACTTGATGCACAGTCTGGGCGAGTTTAGCGCAAGCGAAGAAACAAACGAGTCGATACCAAGCGGCAACGAACGTTTGGCGATTCGAAAATTTGATGAGAAATCGGAGAACGCGTCGGTGAGCGACGACTGGTCAAGCGGCAGATCGGGTTCGTTGATTCGCCATGAGCGGGGCAAGTCGCGAACGACGCCAAAGAAAATCGAAATTGCCGCCATCGCAAACGCGGCCGCGATTGCGTTTCCGTTGAGCAATGCCAATACCGGCGCGATAACAAGCAGAACCGTGATCCCCTTTAGCGTAAGGGACTTGCCGATCAAGTCGCTGGTTTGCATTCGTTGAAATCCGCCGAACGAGAGATTGCTGAGTGACTCGCCAATGCGAAACAAAGTCACCCCCAGGAAAACTAGAAACGTTTCCCTGGACCAAATCAAAGCAATCACGATCGATACGACAAAAGCGAACACGAGCATCAGCGATCGTAACGCCACATAGTTTCCGAACCGCTCGCCATGTTGGTGGTCCGTTGCTCGCGAGACCCGCAGGTTCAAGTCAAAGAGCATGAAGATTGGAGCGGTCGCAAACAGTGCGAACCCGTACTTTCCGGCTTCGGCGTCACTGGCAAAGTAGCCCAGCAAAAACAAAACGAGCCATTGGGAAAGTGCGAACAGAAATTGGCCCTGAAAGAGATGGCCAACTTGATTCTTGAATGACTTTTTCTGGACTGGTTCGTTAATCAGATTCAGTTCTTGGCACTACTGAGTTTCGCGAAAAGTTCTGCGAAGTCTTTTCCACAAGCGTCCCAGCGAAACCGTTCAATGTGTTTGAAACCACGACTTGAATAATCAGCGCGCTTCTCGCGCGAGTCGTGGAACTCAATCGCCGCTTTGGCGAACGCGGTTGCGTCGCCTGGAGGAACAAGAATCGAAGCGTCTCCAACGCTTTCAGGCATCGATGCACAATCGGCAACAATTGATGGGCAACCGCGGGCCATTGATTCCAGTGCCACCATGCAGAACGACTCTACCTGGCTGGTGAGCACCAGACACATTGACTCATGTAGCAATACCGTCAATTGATCCTGTTGAAGAAACCCGAGCCATTCGATTCGATCGACGATGCCCAGATCGGTGGCTTGCTGTTTGTATTTCTCCCAAAGATCATTGAACAAGCCACCGGCGATTTTTAGTTTCCAATTAACGTCGGGGCGAAGCCGGACCAGCTCGGCAACCAAGTTCATCAGCGTCGTATTGTCTTTGTGAGGATTGCCGTTGGTGATCGAAAACAGCTGGGTATTGGCGTACTCCTTGGGAACGTTGTCCGGGCTGGCTTCCGCCAGATTGTCGGGCAATCCGATGTAGATCACTTGGTCATTGGGATTTTTGCTTTGGTGAACCTTGGCCGCCGTATCCCTGATGTATTCTGATTCAAAAACGTTGGCGGCGCACTTTTTTAACGCCTGCCTGGCGCTGTAGTTCCGCAGGTGCTCAAAGATCTTTTCTTTAAAAGAGGCTTTGGGATCGACTGGCATGAATCGAAGCAGGTTGACGTGATAGACAACTTGTGGGCATTTAACCGAGTTGATGTACTGGTTCATCGAGAGCAAAATATCGGCGTCCAAGCCCCCGATGTATTTTCCCATCTTGGTCGTGATCCAGTATTGCCGCTTGATACCGCCAGCGTCTTTGAGAGGTTGAACGACCGTTGCGATGCCCTGCTTTTCGATTCCTTCCCGCGTCCCTTGTGCACTGCAAACGACGGTAGCGCGGAACGCAAAGTCCTTTTGAGTAGTGAGGCCCTGAAGGATGCCCAGCAAAATCGTCAGACCACCACCGGGCCGCGTTGACATCGCGTTGAATACAACGTGAAGTGGCTGTTCGGCTGATTTTGAAGCCGGTGGTTTTTGAGCTGAATTCATGTTTTGGGGAGCGGACTAGGTCAGACTAGGCCGAAGCGTTGGCCCGGTGTCTGTTGAGAGAGAACTTGGTGCTGTCCGAAGTGCACATGATCACGATAATCGCAACGGTCGCGAAATCAACAAAACGCATGACCGTTCCATATCCCAGCGAGTGGCCAATCACTGAATAACCGATCGGAATGATTGAGAACAGGTAAATGGGAACGGTGATCGCCGGATTGATAGTGAGGCTTTCGAACCACGCGTACACCGCCCGCAGCGCCCACCCGATAAACATCATTCCAAAGATCACACCGGGAATGTGAAAGTTCCAATATAGCTCCGCGATTAGACCTGGAGGCACGCCGGAAATATTGTGCCCATAAACTTTCTGACCAATGATCGGACCAGTGTGCACCATCGGCTTGCTCGGAAAAATCTCTCGAGGAACTGGAGCGATCAGCCAAACGGCAATCGTCTCTCCGTACTTGTAGTCCAGCTTGTCGGGGATCGCATTGATAATGTGTGCGGTCTTGGCGAATCCAGGTCCATTTCTGTTGAAAAGAACCCTTCGTACCGATTCCTGAAAACTCGCGCCCTCACTGTCGGCTGAAACGTTTCTTCCCAGCGACATGGTTACGAAAAAGAGCACACCGATAGACATCAAGATAACAAAGCGCAGCTGGAACTTCTCCCGTTCCAAATAATAGGAGACCCCGAGCGCAGAAAACACCAGCCAGCAAATCGGTGCTCGCATACTTGAGTAGTATGGCATCGCACAGGAGCAGACAAACATGAATGCCAGCAGGCAGCCGTGAAGAAAGCTAATCCTCTTGTAACGATAGATGATGTAAGCGTACACCGTCAAAAAGCAGATTGGTGTTAGCTTGGCCAACTGCTTCAAGTAGCCATATTGCTTGTACTCGTCATCGTTGGCAACGTCTGTGGTCCGAATCAGAGTCCGCTTTTGGGAGATTTTCTCAGAGGTTCCACCACCTGTGAATTTGACAAACGCGCCAGTCGCGGCGATCGAAACAACAAAGCAAACTCCAAGAATGAAGATCAAGTTGTTGTGGTCATAGTCACGGTTGATGTTGCGAACCTTGTGTGACTTGTGGCCAAGCAGGAAGTAGCCGCCAGTGAAACAGGCGAAGCCAAGCAGATATATCGCGCCCGGCAAAATGAAGTAGGAGGGCTCTCTGCCCAAAAGCATCCAGCCGTCAATCTGCTCGTTCGTCGGCCAGCCAATCGACATGCAGATCGCTTGGAAGGTGCAACCAGTAACGACCGCCAAAAGCACGAACGACCAAGGCGAAAAGAAGTCATAGGTTTTCATGAACAGCAGCGGTAGCAAGGTGATCATCAAGGTGCACATGCCGATTGATGCATACACCATCCTGGTGTCAACGACCGTCCAGCCGATGACCAGAAAGGTCAGCACCATTACGGCGACCACAAAGGAATACACAACCGAATGAATTTTGATTTCGCCGTTCATTTTTCTTCCGTCACTGGCCAAACCGATTGCGGAGCCGTAGAGTCGCGAGTGCTATTGGATAAAAAGTACTTGCAGTGATTCAGTGGCCAGTTCATCTCAAGGCTGTCGCGTAGCAAGCAGTGGTTGTCGATTGGTTTTGTATCGGCATCTGAAGCCGACAAATGAGAGCCGCGTTCTGCCGAAGCACAGCTGCTGTGCCCCATTTCAAAAATTTTGTTCACCCACTCTCGTTTGAAATGCCAAAATCGACCATATGGCCACGAAAAATGCTCTACGTCGCCAAGTTTCGAGATAATCTCGTCGCGAGATTGGCTGACTTGAGACAAAAATTCATTTTCTGACAAATCCATCAGGTAAAGATGGTTTTGGGTGTGGTTACCGATCTCATGTCCCGCGTCTTTCAGGGTTTCGATCTCATCCCAAGTCATAAAGCTATCAGTGTGTGCATACAAAAGCCGTTTCTCACAAAATCGCTTCAATTTCGCTTGATCGGTTTCTCCAACGATATCCGGCACGACGAAGAAGCAACCTTTGACACCGTAGTCGGCCATGATTCTGGCGGCGACAAGATTGTCTTTGAGCCCATCGTCAAAACTGATCGCGGCGGTTGCTCGTTCAATGTTTCCCGAATTGATTCGCTCAATCGCTTCGCCGTAGGAGACAACATCGTAGGCCGACGTCAGCCATTTCAAAAAATCGGCGAACGGTTTTTCTTCGTAAGGCTGGATGAAGTGCAGAAGAATAAATTGAACCGACCGATGGGTATGAATTTTTTCGAACTGCCCGCTGAGTTGACTTTTGAGAGCCAGCGTATCGAGCGCTGTTTTCCGCGCAAACCGTTTCCAGAAGGGGATGCGATGGTTATGGTTGAATCGGACGCCGGGCTTAATGATTTAACCAGAGGAACAGGGAAGCTGATTGGAAAGTCGGTTGGGCTGGCATTGGTTTCGAGTTTAAACCTTTGAGAATTTAAACCCTCTGCCAACCGTAAACGTGGCCATCGAGCTTGCCCCATTGGTCGTCGACTTTCTTACCCGAGCTGGAGACCTTGGTGTTGACGTTCCATTTCTGAAGTTCTTCCGAGATATCCACGTTCATGGGTTGGCCTGTTTCGGCGTCTCGCGTCAGACCGGCGATCCAAAAACGTTTTGTTGACTTGATCAAGTCACCCATGCCCCGCAGCGCGTGAAGTTCGGCTCCGTTGACGGTGATTTCGATGTAGTCAATCTTGTCGATTCCGGCTTCGGCGCACATGTTTGCGATCGTGTCGACTGCAACTTTTTTGGTTGAGGTCTGTCCGTGTCCAGGGTGAAGCTTGCCGGTATCGAGTCGTGTTGCCGCCGGATCGTCTTCGACCAACAGTTCCAGTTCGCCTGGCGAGTCCCAGGCGCCTCGGTTGAAGAAGCTTACGTTCTTGCATGGGCCGTTCTCCATGGCCTTTTTTAGGTCGTCGATCGCTTTATCGGAGACTTCGACGAACATGATTCTGCCCTTGGGGCCAATCGCTTTGGCAAGGCTTTTGGCAGCCACTGGCCGCCACATTCCGACTTGGACAACCGTGTCGCCTTTGTTGACCATCAGTTCTCGGGGAGCCGCGATCCGGTAGCTCAAGATCGTCTTCCTGAGGAAGTTTTTGAGCCCGCCTTCGGGGATCGCAGTGGCAGTTGCCCTAATTAACTTACCGATCATTACAAATTCTCTCGCACAATTTCTGGTTACTGTTTCGAAACATCCTGTTTGTCGCGTCGGTCCCGGATTGGTTTGGCGGGAACGCCCACCACGATCATCCAGGGATCAATGTCTTTGTTGACGACCGAGCCAGCGCCGATGACGGCGTGATCGCCAACAGTCACTCCCGGCAGGATCACAGCGCCGGCGCCAATCCAGACGTCGTCGCCGATGATGACTTGTTGTTTAATCACACCGTTGTCGTTGATTAGTCCTTTGGGGTCGCTGACGATATCCTGCGTGATCGAGTACACGTTGACGTCGGACGAGATCGCGCAGTTGGCTCCAATCTTGATTCCGCCAAGTCCTGAGAAAACAGAGTTTCGACCGATGTGCGTGCCAGATCCAACGGTGATCGGGTTGCTTTTGTGAGCGACAAAGTGGGAACCGCCAAACAAAGTGACTTTGTCGCCCAACTGCAGAGCGTTGTGCCCTTCGATTTGCAGATGGCGATCAATCTTGAGTTTGGTTCCGCCAAAGTAGCAGCTTGAGAAAAAGCCGCGAATTCTTCGTTCGATTCCAAATCGAGAAACGCCCAACAGTGTCCCGACGATTGAGCCGGAAACGCGCGCCATGATCTCAATAATCCAGCGTTGGAAAATGAATTTAAGAAACGGAAGTTTGGAAAGGAGAGTTTCGACGTTAATTTGTTTTGGCTAGCGGTTTCGGTAGTTTGTCAAGCGTTAAATTTTCAGCTCAGCCATTGTAGCTCTGTGGCTCTAGTTACGGTTGCGCACCGGAAAACCGGGGCTATCGCCCAAACGGCTAAGGGCTTTACCGAAGGCAGGTTCAAACCTCGTTGACCCACGAAGAATCGGTTTCGTAGCCGGCTTGAATGAGCGCTTGGCCAAAGTGCTTTTCGAAGCACTCGGCGGCTTCGCGGGAGAAGTGATTCTTCCAATCGCCGCTCTGCCCTTTTCGCAGATACGATCCCTTGTTCTCTTTGCCGGTGTTGCGTCCGGTTTGTCGGGCGAAGGAATAGCGGTCAACCGATTCGCTGATTCTTTGCGGATCGACTTCTTCGCTGGAGAGTGAATTCATAACCTGGGTCAACGCGGCTTCGGTGTCGGCAAGCAGGTCTTCGTAGCGAAGCAGCCTGAAGCTTGAACGGTTGGCGAAAAAGCCCGCGACGTGATCGCCCCAATTGTGTTTGGCGGCGAAAGGATACTTGGCCGAGTGCTCGATGAACGAAACCATGTGGTCGCTTGCCGGCGCGTCGATATCGAGGCCGGAAAAGTACTTTCGCTGGTAACTCTTTCCACCGCCGCTGGCGAACTGATTGCGCAGATGGTTAAACGCAGACACCATGACATCGCGGCCATCGCGAACCACGTAAACGCCCAAAGGGTACTTTGCCGTCGGCATGTCGTGGCCATGAACCACGGCAGGAAAGCCGACAGGAAGAATGGCATGCTGTGGAAATGGCAAACGGAGATAGTCGGCCGTAATCTGGCAGACCCAACTGGTACCGCTTTTGGGGTAACCAAGCACAAAAATTAGCGGGACTGATTTCGGGAATCGTTTTCCCAAAAAGAAAGTCACGTGATGCGCCAAGCTGATCATCCGGCGGTACTTGCGACGCCGCGTGTGTGTTTCGCCGGCCCAGTTCATTCGCTGAGTCACGTCAAAAATTGCGTTGTCGTTTTTCTTGTTCACGTCTTGTCCTGAGACTTCGTTCATGCTCGTGAATACCTAGCCCGGACTTCTGCGAAATCCCAAGCCGGCTGAGTCCAATCCAGCAAGGTGTGCAAACGATTCACGTCGTCCTGAACCGAATCAATGATGAAGTCAATCGTTTCAAGAGTTGGCGGAATCGAGCGGACTTTCGATTGTCGTAGTAATACTTTCCGCAGAGCGGTTCTCAGTAGCGCTGGCGAAAACGGCTTGATAATGCGTTGGAAAAGTCTGGTGTGGTAAAACCGATAGATGAACTTGCCGGCGACCTGCCGCTGATGGCCACGATTTGCACCCGCCGATTCAATTTCGATTCTGCGGTCTTCGACTCCAAGGAACTGGAACAGGTCTTTGAGCACTTGGTCGCGATCGGAGATGTAGTCCTCAAATTTGATAACGGAGGTGTTCTGTTTGCCGAATTGTTCGATCCAGGGCTGCAATTGATGGGCGTAGCGGCTGTAGTTGATTGGCGCCGAATGCTTGCGAATCTCCGTGTTAACGTCGGGGCCCATTTTGGCGTCGGTCACATCGTTCATCATGTGCTGGTGATGGCTCAGTGCTCTGCTGACGGGCTCCCGGACGAGGTAAATGATTTTGATATCGGAGCCCAACAGCGATTTGGCTTTTGCCGGAATATTGGGAAAGTCAGGTAGCATCGTATAAGTCGCCGAAACGTCGCCAAGGATTTGATGTTCGCTGGCGCCGCGGTAGTTGAGTTCATAATTCTCTTCGGCATCACCCATTGTTAGCGCGTTGAGCTCTTTCTTCCCGCAAAAAATATCAGGATGCAAGACGAGGTCCTGGTGCAGCGTTGTGGTTGCACTTTTCATCGCGCCGATGACCAGGAAGTTAGGATATCGTTTCTTGGTTGGGATGTTGGAATGCCGGCTTGTCGTTTGACTAGGCTCTGTTTCTAAACAAGGTTGCATGTTGGTTGCACGTTAGAACGGGCCTAAGTGAATTGGCTGATTTAGATTTCGTTTGAACTCATCTTTTGGTCAGCGCGGACTCCGTCCCCTTGGGTGACACTGCTGTCATTCCCAGCTCAGTTTTATCCTAAGAAAAGCGTGCGCAAGTATAGCTACGCCGCTGAGATCGGAGTAGCTCAAATCCCCGTTGCCGATGGCAGTATTTGACCTATTGGGACAGTTAGGCAAGCGTCTTGTAAGGCTCACGAAAGCGAAATGGCAAGCCTCAAGTCTGCGTTCAAGAAGCTGCTGTTGGTAAGGCCGCCAACGCAACGTTGAGTGGAAGGTGATGACATCGAGTCAACCAGCTGAGCGCAATAGCGACAATTCCCTTTGCACACCAAGATTCGAGAATCGTTGCATCGGGCGCAGGAACAGTTTGAAAGCAATGAATCGTTGCGCGTCACGGCAATCACCGGTGCAACTGAAATTCTTTCTTGCGTGATTGGCGAAATTGGCGGAGGCAGGTTTCCCAAGCCAAATCTACGCCTCAGCAATCACTTCATCCAGAATCTGTCCGAACTGTTGGGTGGTAAAATCCATCTTGCCCGAAGCATGAGCGCACATGCGTTTTTCCATTTCGGCCAGCTCGCCATCGATTGCCATCATGCGAATCATTTCTTTGAGCAGCAGAACCCGATTCTCATATGACTCGGGGATGGTGACTTCTAGATGACCTTCACTGATTCCAGCCAGCGCGGTCTCGAATTCGTCATTCGAAATATTCCATTGGTTCGCCCGGCGCGCCAGGAACTCGACTTCTTCGTCGGTGAACTTGTTGTCGATCGCAGCCATGTTGACCAGATTGTGAAATGTTTCGAGTTTGTCCATGGTCTCTGCCTTCTCTGCTTTTCTGAAATCTTTGTTGCGCCCGCTGCGCTAGTGAAACAACATTAGACACTATTTTGCAACATCGCACAGGATGTAGATCGCTCGTGTGGCTTGATCGTTTTAGCCAACCGATCGGTTCAACGGTACCGCCAAACTAAGCCGTTTCTCCTGGATGGTTGCTCGGCCCGGCTGCTTACGCGTTATGGCTCACAAGCGGTTAGACTTTGCGAATGAAATCTGCTGCGTAGCTTCGAATGTCTTTTCCGTTGAGCACGTGAACCATTCGCAACTGCTGGATCGTTGAGTCGCTGAACTTTGACAACGGTAAATGAATCCAGGTCTTCTTGAACTTCTTGGCAAGTTGCTTCCAGGCCTGGCCTGGTTGTCCAGCACAAACTAACGCGATGTGGGGACACTCGCTGTGCAAACATGCCGCGCCAAGCAATCGCTCTTCCATTGTGGTCGCGAAATCAAGCCGTGGGTCGCCCCAGATATCTGGGATCGCGATTGGCGGATAAAGAAACAAAGCACCTCCATAAGTCCCCAGGCAAATACCAGGTCCAACCGGTTGCTCGGAAAAGTCGGTGGCGTAAAAAGCGAGAGTCGATTCGTTTTTGTGCTCGGCAAACCAAGTCGTTCGCCACGGATATTCGCGAGGGTCGGCGGGCGAATCAAACAGCATCACGGCGCAGTCAAGCTTCCCTTGGGTCGGCGGTAGGACCTTGACATAAATCTCTCCGTCGTACCAATGGCGGACGGTGTCACGGATATCAATTCCGTCTTTGATACTCGTGGTGAATTTCTCGGTTTGAGCAAGATCTGCTCCCAGGGCTTCCTGAGCCCGATCAATCACCGTCCTGCGAAAACTCTCGATCAAATCGTCTTCGGGGGGCCAACTGCACTGCGAATGCGGATTCCATTTCTGTTTCCAATCACGCATTTGTCCTTGATCGGGTTTTGGAATCAGCTCAATTTGGCTCAGCACAACTGGCGGACCGGGCAGGCGACTGACAACATCAAGTATCTCGTCCGAGAATTCCGGAGTTGCGTCGATAGGAAATGCGGCTTGATCGATCGACATTCGGACTTCGGGTAATCCGAGGGAATCAGTAAACGGGTATTGCTTCGAAGTCTCAAGAACATGCAGCGCGTAACCGTCGCCAGCAACCTGTTGGGCTGCGGTAATGATCGTTCCCAACTGCGGCGTGAAACGGTTGTCGATCAAGGTCAGGTTGCGGATGTACTTCAAGCATTGAGAAAGCAATTTTGGAGTGATCTTTCGGGCTCGGTTTTTATACTCAGCGGTGTAGCTTTCTCGAGACGCAATCAGCAATTCTTTGAGACCGTCGATCGACAGATTTTCATCACTGTCGAGTTCGCGTCGTGCCTGTTCGTAGAGACCGGTGATGAATGGCAGCTCGCCCAGCGAAAAGTACAAAGAGTCGGTTTCGATTTGAAACGTTTGGGGATCAGTGGTTGCTTCGTTTTCCGGTTGTTCCAATTCACGATTGTTAAACGACTGACGA
Source organism: uncultured Pirellulaceae bacterium (assembly GCA_937981585.1). Lineage (GTDB taxonomy): Bacteria > Planctomycetota > Planctomycetia > Pirellulales > Pirellulaceae > Mariniblastus. The sequence goes on from CALJOA010000093.1 coordinate 21,563, forward strand.
ATCCACGGCCAATCGAGGACGCTACAGACGAAGAGGATCCGTTTGTAGTCGACCGAAAGCTCCCGCAATTGCCACGCCATGTAGTCAATCCGTTTCCGCCACTGCTGATCATCGGGTGCCCGAACATGCGGGACGATCGCGGCCGCAAATCGCTCGATTGGAAGCTTCTTCAGCGCGTACGCATCGGGAAGCGACCGGGCATTGGGGTTGTACCGGGCGGTTTCAAGATCGATAAAGTGTCGGTCTATGTGGTCGCCCATCGCGGTTCGCAGGGCCGCAATCACGCCTTGGCACGGATCGATTGGAACGAAGCTTGCGCCAGACTCGCGATCAAGGTCTTCCAGGTCTTCCGGTTCGTCGTTCAAAGACGCTTCAGAGTCTTGATCAGTTGGTTGCCAGGGTTTGGAAAAATCGGGTGCATCGCGCTGAAATACAACACTGGGAACTGGCAAGTTCAAAATGGCCCGTTCGACCTCCGTCTGAAATGATGGCGGAATCGGTACGGCGACACAATCGAATTGGTGCTTGAGCATCAATCGGCGAACTTCCCACGCGAAATCGCCGCGGCCATGCACGATCGGCAATGCCGTTACGTGAGGTCCGATTTCAAGAAGTTCGTGGATCATGTTTGCAATTGAAAGAGAAGTTGCCCGGAGTTTTTGACCGGCTCAGTAAAGTGGGGCTGTCGAACTAGTCTTCATCATCGTCATCATCCAAATCCGGATGAAGCGGGTCGTCTGGAGAGAAGAAGAAGTCACCAAATCCCATCGGCAACGCTTGGCCGCCCAGCGTCTGTGCTCTTTGTTTCGAAAGCCGCTGGAGATCAAGTGCTTCCTCGCCCAAGCACTTCTCGAGCGCCTCCCGCCATGCATCGTCGGTCGAAAGTGGATGGTCATTTCCCTCCTGCACCATTCGCTTCATCGCATAGCGAAGCAGATTGATTCCGTCACGTGTTGAAAAATCGAGTTTCAGTTCGTGCGATTGCTGAAGAAAGTCGACGGTCATGGCCAGCATATCGTCAGAACAAAACGGTAGGTGGTAGTGCAGGATGTGCTTTTCGTCTTCGCGGGAAGGAAACTTCAGCGTCAACGTCGGTTGCAGCCGGCTGAGAATATAGTCGGGAATCTCAAAAGTCGATTCGTCCTGATTCATTGTCACCGCGCAACGAAAATCTTTGTGGGCTTTGATCGAAATTCCTGCGACGATCGATTCGACGTACCGGCGATGGTCCAGCAGCGGTGCCAACGAAGCCCACGATTTCTCGTTCATTCGGTTGCCTTCGTCGAGGATGCAAACGCCACCCCGAATCATCGCGGTTACCAAAGGCGAGGCGTGGTAAGCGATTTTGCCGCTCTCGGCGAGCACTGGCGTGACGAGTAAGTCCTCGGGGCGCGTGTCGGCGGTGCACTGATAGATGTAAAGCTCCTGATTACGTGCCTTTGTCGCCGCCATCGCCAGCGCGGTTTTTCCAATACCCGGGGGGCCGACCAATCGAGGCGTCAATGGCGCGTCGGCTTCGTTGACCGATAGCCAGCAGGCTAGAACCTGTTTCAGGATTTCGTGCTGCCCGATCCACTCGCCGCTGGCGTCGTGGGGATCAGATAAATGTAAATGGACATTCTGGATTTGGTGAGTTTCACCCATGAGTTTTGTCGTCTGTTCTGCATTGTTTGGTGGCCGCATCGAGAGGCCAAGGAAACGTTGAGCGTGATTATACCGAAAAGGTCAAACTGCAAAGTGGTTGTCGGGGAGCACAGCAGCTGCTCACTTGCCGGCCCCGCGAGACCAACCTGTTGGCCCACACGAATGCCGCCCACACCAAACGGGCTCCCCATCTCCAATAAATTCGGACCAGTTGGTTCGCCTTGAGATCGAAGTAGACCGAATTTGTGGGAGAGGGGAGCTACTGAGTTGTTGGGGGAGCATTCTAATTGCACGGGAAAGGGCTAGACGGTGGCAGCTTTGTAGCGGTCGTGAAAGTGGTGTTCGCTCAATCATTTGAGCTAGACAGTGCCTTTAAAAACTCAACCAGAAAACCGACCTCTTCTTCTGTCAGGTTTAACGGCTTCATATCCTTGTCAAGCAATGGGTCATCGGGAGCACCTCCCTTGTTGTAAAACTCGACGACGTCCTTGAGTGTCTTCGCGCTTCCATCATGCATGTAGGGAGCCGTATGGTCGATGTCACGGAGGGTCGGCGTTTTGAACTGAAAATTGTGCTCGGCCATTTGGGTCGCCTTGGCTCTACCAAGATCACGTTCCTTTTTTCCGAACCCGACACCCGTATTGTGAAACTCTTCGTCGGCAAGATTGGAACCGTTGTGGCACTTCCAACAACCACCTCGGCTTTCGAAAATCCAAAGCCCCTGACGTGCGGCTCGGGAAAGCGCATCATACTCATCGTTGCGAAAACGATCGACTTTTGAGTTTCCCGAATTCAACGTGCGTTCAAAACAGGCGATCGCTTTGGTGACGTTCTCAACCGTGACATACTTGTCGCCGGTTCCTTCACCTGATTCGGAAAATACTTTTGCAAACGCCGCGACGTACTGCTCGTCTTTCTTGATATTGGCAATCACGGTATCGGTGTCGCCTCCAAGCTCGGATTTGCTTTGAAGAACACCCAGTGATTGTGCTTCGAGGCTCTCGTCACGGCCGTCCCAAGAAAAGTGTTTTCCATAACCTCGGTTCAAAACTGTCGGCGCGTTGCGAGTGCCTTTCTGACCGCCGATTCCAACCGAGACCGTATCAGGGCTGGCGAAACCGTGATCGGGTTGGTGGCAACTGGCGCACGAAACCGTTCCGTTGGTTGAGAGCACTGGATCAAAAAAGAGTCGCCGGCCGAGTTGTGCTTTTTCGAGGGTTGTCGGATTGTCTTTGGGGGCTACTGGTAACTTTTCGAAACCTACCGGAATTTTCTTGATGTCGAGTTTCTCAGGAAGCTCGTCCTTTGGTAAGACTGGCACGTCATCGTCATTCCAAGTTGGCGCGGCGGCCGCCAACATTGGGCTGAGCAGACAAGCCACTACGGCAATGTGAATGAGAAACGAAAAGCGTGTAAGATTCAGCGTTGGCATGGTATGGTTCCAAAGTTCTAGTTCCCACGATTCTAACCGACTTGCTTTGAATCGCACACGTTTGGTTCTGTTTTTCTGTTTATTTGGAATCCTCAATGCTGATTCTGCAAAGCAAAAATCTAAATCCAAACCAGTTGTCTCCGCTGATTGAAACGGCGGTTGCATCGGTGGATCAAGCTTGGCTACGGTCGGTTGTGGAACGGATTTCGATCCCGCGGCATTACGTGGCTCAACCGGAAAACAATCGGCAGATTGCCGCCTGGATCGAGGACCAGTTTCAGGCTTTGGGTTATCAGGCGATTCGTCAGGGTGAATACGATAACATTCTGGCGATACCCGAAACGGTTAGCGAATCCGATTTTCGGCCCAAGATTCTCGTGGGCGCTCACTATGATTCCAAGCCTGAAACGCCGGGCGCCGATGACAACGGAAGTGCGGTTGCTGCGATGCTTGGTTGTGCCAAAGCAACCTTCGAGCTTGCCCAAGCCACGAGAAACCAATTCAACATCGTTTTCGTGGCTTTCAATCGTGAAGAAGACGGGTTGCTCGGGAGTTACGATTTCGTCGAAAACTATTTGCCGGCGAGTTGGAAGCTGGCGGAAGTTCACATTCTGGAGATGGTTGGCTATTGCGACCACACTCCCGGTTCTCAAGGTGTTCCAACTGGGCTTCCGCTGAAGCTTGCTCATGATCGCGGTGACTTTTTGGCTTTGATTGCCAACCGCCATTCCAATTCTTTGCTGAAACCGATTCTAAGAGTCGCTTCAACTTACGTCCCCGGTTTTCCAGTTTGGGGGCTGAAAGTATTTTTCGGATTGGAGAAGAAGTTTTCGGATTTGCGACGTAGCGATCATGCTCCATTTTGGGACCGGAAGATTCCTGCGTTCATGTGGACAGATACTTCGGAGTTTCGAAACGCCAATTACCATCAACCGACTGACACTCCCGATACGTTGGATTATGAGTTCTTGCAAAAAGTCACGCAGCTGCTGGTGGCACGATGTTGCGGCGTGGTCAGCTGATGCGGAATGACGAAAGCGTTAAGCCTCAAACGCTGGCACCTAGCGCTGATGGCAGCAGCGGTATGTTCGAGTGGAGGTTCCGTTGCGCGCTGCAAGCGTGGACATGGACCATTTCTCTAGTTGCTGAGAAACGCCTCTCAAATTGAGAACCAGTTTCGTTCGTTTTCAGGCAAAATGCTTCCTATATTCGGATTTCCCGGAGTTTTCAAAGCACCTGCGGATTGGCCCGCAAAATGCACTGAAGTTCAACATTATTCTTTATATATAGGCATGCTTGGAGTTTTGATGAATTCTATCCCTAAAGGAAACTGGTACATCGACTGTGTGATCCTCAATGATGTCACAGTGATGAACAACGAGGGAATGCGTGGGCTTGAAATCCTCGATGACGAGTGGGTAATCCAGCCCTCGAATCAACGGTTTCGAATCCGCCAGTCCACCGACAACTTGGCAGTTCTGGAGTCCAACGGCAAAGTCTTCTACGCAGATTTTAAAGTCAACGGTAGTAAGCTTGAGCTGAAACTGTCTCGCCCCAATCTTAAAGAGACAATCAAAATCGAAGCCGTTGCAATTACGGCTGACGTTTACAGTTCTACATAGATCTGTTGCGAACTTTATTCAAGAAAAGAGCACTCGGTCAAACGGGTGCTCTTTTTTTACAAGCCGGCCTGAAAAAGAGTTACGGTCGAATGAAAGTCGGGCTCATCACAAGTTCCGGCTTAGTGACAGGCTGGTACATCGTTGATCGGTGAGCAGATGCCAGTGCAGCGATGACCGTTTTGCCGCCGAGGTTGCCCTAAGCAGCCCGATTATTCGTTAGAGTCGGGCGAACCAACAAAGGTCTGCTTCCCAATTGGTAACATCTGCCACATAAGTCTCAGGCGTACAGCATATTCCATCTTGCGACCTAGATTAATTCTGGTTCCCCATTTTTCAGACGCTTGCTTCCAAAAAAATCAAACCTCTCACTTCCCTTCTAGAATGATGACAAACGCAACTCCATCCACGTGGCGCGTTCTGGCAATCGACGATAACGTTTCGATCCATCAGGATTATCGAAAAGTTCTCGTTTCCGAAGACTCAGACAATGCGCTGGCTGACGCCGAATCGGCTCTATTCGGAAGGAAACTTCCGGAGAAATCGAAATCAAAAAAGTTCACTTACGAGATCGATTCCGCTTTTCAAGGGGAAGAGGGGCTCAAGCTCGTAGAGGATTCGTTGAAAGATGGTCGTGAATATTCTGTTGCTTTGGTTGATGTCCGAATGCCGCCGGGTTGGGATGGAATCGAGACTGCCAAACGAATTTGGGAGATCAATCCGGAGCTTCCGATCGTTCTTTGTACGGCTTACTCCGATTATGGTTGGGAGCAGATCAGTGAAGAACTGCCTTTGACCGACCAGCTTTTGATTCTCAAAAAGCCATTTGAACCGCTTGAGCTGCGACAGGTGGTTGCTGCTCAGGTTTCGCGCTGGCACTTGAATCGTCTAGCAGATGGAAACAAAAAGCACCTTGAAACAATTATTCGACAGCGAACACAGGAAGTTTTGTCTGCCCGCGATCTTGTGTTTAGGTCGTTGGCTAAGCTGGCTGAATCCCGAGATCCTGAGACAGGTAAGCACCTCGAGCGGATCGAAACTTACACGCGAGTACTTCTGACTCGTCTTGCGGTTTCGGGCCCTTACACCGCAACAGTTACACCGAACTACATCGACTATGTTTCACGTTCAAGTATTCTGCATGACATCGGCAAGGTTGGAATTCCAGATGACATCCTGTTAAAACCTGGGCGTCTAACGGCTGAGGAATTCGCAGTGATGAAGACTCATGCGTCAATCGGAGCTGATGCTTTGAGCGAAGCGAAATGTGGTTCGGAGGACTGTGATTTTCTGTTGGTGGCTGAGGAGATAGCCCGCTCTCATCACGAAAGATTCGATGGCTCAGGTTATCCGGAAAAGCTTGAGGGGACGCAGATTCCACTTTCTGCAAGAGTCGTTGCAGTCGCCGATGTCTTCGACGCATTGACAACGGTGCGAACTTACAAGACAGCCATGTGCCCGTTGGAAGCCAGAGAGATTATTGAGTCCGAAAGTGGCAAGCACTTTGACCCGGCTGTTGTCGGTGCGTTCGTCGACTGCTGGGATTATTTCTATGAGTCTGCGCTGATCATTCAGGCAAGCTACGCCCACCGCAGCCCGATTGCCAATCAGAGCGCTACCGACACCCTAAAAGAAGAACTCGGTAAAACGGTTGAGGTGAGATTATGAATCAAACGACCGCGTTGCAAAGCACTCTGCCGGCGATCGGCGACGATGAAGTTCGCATCAAGATCCTAAACCTGATGCAGAACTCTGAGGACTTGATCTATTTTAAGGATCTCAACTCAGTGTTTACACTTTGCAGTGACTCACTCACACTGCGTTTGGGCCAAGGTCGCGTTGACACCTTGGTTGGTAAATCCGATTTCGATTTTTTCGATGCCGAGTGTGCGCAAAAGTTCTTTGAAGGCGAGCAGGAGATTATTCGCACCGGCAAACCGATAATCGGCCAAGACGAGATGGAGGTCAGAAACGGAGTTCAGACGTGGGTGTTCACTACCAAAATGCCTCTGAAGGATGAAGCAGGTAACATCTTGGGTACCTTTGGTATTAGTCGTGACATTACGGCTCATAAGCAAACCGAACTAAAACTCAAACAGACCAACGAACAACTTGTTGAAGCGTCTCGCAGAGCCGGAATGGCGGATATTGCAACCGACGTTATTCACAATGTTGGCAACGTGCTCAACAGCATCAATGTTGCAGTTGCCGGTTCGAAGGATCTAAACGAAGGTTTTGAGTTTGACAAAATCGACCGTGTTGCCGACCTGGTTGAACAAAGCTTGGGAGATAAAGACTTCTACGAAGAAAAGGCCAAAATCATTCCCGGGTACTTGCGCGGGTTGGTCGAAAATTATCGAAATGATCAGGAGAAAATCAAGCAAGAGCTGACGGCAACTCGGCGGCATCTGGATCACATTCGTAACATCATTACCCAGCAGCAGGAATACGCGACTGCTTCACGGATCATCGAGGAAGTTGATCTATCGGAGTTGATCAACGATGCGATTCAAATGAGCAGTAGATCGTTGGAGAACCACGGGATACTGTTGATCCGTGATTTCGAAGAAGGCTTGACTATTGAGACCGATAAGCACCGAGTTCTTCAGATTATCGTTAACCTGATTCGCAACGCCAAACATGCGTGTGTTGAATCCGGCGCGCAGCAGCGACAGATTTGTGTCTCAATCAAACCGTCCGACGCTGGCGGGTTGTTGATCAGCGTTAGTGACAACGGAGTTGGAATCGCCAAAGAAAATCTCGTCAAGCTGTTTTCGTACGGATTCACGACCCGGCAGCGAGGCAAGGGATTCGGATTGCACAGCGGTGCCAATTCGGCTCAATCAATGGGCGGTTCGCTGACGGCTCATAGTGACGGTCCCGGCAAGGGGGCAACGTTTGTACTTGAACTTCCACGACAGTTCGCGAGCTAGAAAAGCTCGGCTCTTGGAGCCACGACACTGGGAGTGTTTGTGATTTTTTAGCCGTTTTGAAATTTCTTGACGATCGCCATCGGAACGACGCTGAAGTTGGTCGTTTTCTGAAGCCATTCGAGGAACACGGACTGGCGACCAATATTGTCGAACTCAAAACCCATTAGGGCTTGGCCTTCGGTTTGGCCCGAGTCGGTGTAGTTCATATAGCAGACGCTGGCGATCTGGCTGGCAAACATCATAAAGTCTCTCAGAGCGCCGGGTCGGTTGGGGAACTCGATCACGGCAAAAAACGGATGCTGAAGCAAGTCGATGTTGAAAGGGATCACACGAAACTCGGCGGCAGCAGTTCCGGTTACGTCAGTGTGTGGCGGGATATCTGCCCCTCCAAGGAATGCCTCCATCGCTTGGACACTTGCCCTGGGAACTTCGACACCGATCACCGGAAAGGCGCGATACTCGGCGATTTTTCCGTATTGAAAGTCGATGATGTTCATATCGGGTAGGAAGCTGTTGAGCAGCGCGTTGAGCGTCCCTTTGGCCTCGCTTATTTCAAAAGCGTAGTATCGGCGGATGGGCGGGTTGACTTGCCCTCGCCGCGCGATCGTCGGGAGCATCATGAAGTCAACGTTGGAACCTGACAGCACAGTGACCGGTCGATCAGATGGACTTAAGTCGTAACAAATCGCCGCAGCAACGCCCAGACCCGCCGACGGTTCAACGATGGTCCGGTTCTTCTGCCACAGAAACTGAATCGCTTGACAGACCTGATCATTGGAAACGGTGACGCACTCGTCCAGGAGCTGTTTGCAAATCCTAAATGGCAACTCGCCGGGGCAAATTACTGCGGTCCCATCACAAAAGCGGTCAAGCTCTTCAATCGTCGTCCGCTGATCTTTGGCGATTGAAACGCCCATGCAGTTCTGGTTGATGGCTTCAACGCAGATCAGTTTGGCGTCGGGGAAACGTCGTTTGATTACCGAGCTAACACCGGCACCCATTCCACCGCCACCAAATTCAAGAAACACGTGAGTCGGAGGTTGCTCAAGTTCTTCTGCCAGTTCAACCCCGATGGTCGATTGCCCAGCGATTACCTGGAGGTCATCGTAGGGCGGGATCAAAGCTCCGCCTGATGCGGCAGCGAATTTCGTCGCCTCTGCGGAAGCTTCATCGAACGAGTCGCCGTGAAGCCGGATTTCAACGTACTGTCCGCCGAAGTTTCTGACTGATTCCTGTTTCAGTAGAGGTGTCGAACGGGGCATGAAAATTGTGGCTTTTAGCTGAAGCCGATTTGCCGTGATGGCGACGCCTTGGGCGTGGTTGCCAGCCGAAGCGGCTACCATTGCGCCTTTGAATCCGCGCTGGTGCATCGAGAGGATCTTGTTAAACGATCCGCGCCATTTGTAACTGTGGACCTGAGAGAGATCTTCGCGCTTGAGCATCAATTTGCAGCCATTGTCCAGCTCAATTGAATCGAGCGGGGTTGGTTGCTCAAGTTGATAGACTCGGTCAAGCGCCAATTCGGTTTCGGACTCCAGCGCTTTCAAAAGCTCACTATCCGAGAGTTCAGCCGGATCGCCGGGGGCGGGCAAATCTGATGCGTTTCCGTTGGATGAGGTGGGCATGTGGAGCCTCTGCAAAACGGTGTAACTCGCACGACGGGTCAGCCCCGCCGCGCGTCAGTCCATCGATTTGACATCTCTTTCTATTGTTTGCATCAGTTTCAGCAACATGTTTGTGGTACCGCCTTTAGACGCTTTAGGCGGCTCGGCATGATTCCGGCCAAAGCTGGTACTACAAACGGACAACGATGCGCCCTGCAAAAATTCTAATACGCATCGGGTTTCCCAATTGAAGTCGTCTTCAACTAAGCCTGGTTGGATTTTAACCAGGAGAACTGTTTACGTAGTGCTTTGCCACAGGTCTCGATTGGGTGATCCAGATCTTCCTGCATCATCTTTTTGTAGTTGACCGAACCAGAGGCGGCTTCTTCCTGCCACATCTTAGCAAAAGAGCCATTTTGGATGTCGGTCAAAACTGCTTTCATCTCTTTGCGAGTTTCGTCGGTGATGATTCGCTTGCCCGTGACCAGATCGCCGTAGGCCGCAGTGTCACTAATGAATTCGTGCATCCGGGCGATTCCGCCTTCGTAGATCAAGTCGACGATCAGTTTGACTTCGTGAAGACACTCAAAGTAGGCGACCTCTGGCTGGTATCCGGCTTCGACAAGCGTTTCCCAACCGGCAACGATCATCTCGGTCAATCCACCGCACAGAACGGCTTGTTCACCAAATAGGTCGGTTTCTGTTTCTTCCGGGAAAGTCGTCTCAATGATTCCCGCGCGAGCCGATCCGACTCCCCAGCCGTACGCCAAAGCGAGCTCTTTCGCGTTGCCAGTGGCGTCTTGATGAACCGCAACCAACGCTGGAACGCCACTGCCTTCTTCGTAAGTTCGTCGAACCATGCCACCAGGCCCCTTGGGAGCGATCATGACAACGTTGTTTTCGGGAGCGACAGTGATCGCCCCGAAGTGAATGTTGAATCCGTGCGAGAACAAAATCGTTGAACCTGGTTTGATGTTCGGCTCGACGACGTCTTTGTAAACCTGTGGCTGAGCCATGTCAGGGCACATGATGCAAATAATGTCGGCCTGCTTGACGGCTTCTTCCATTGTCAGTGGAGACCAGCCTTCAGAGACGGCTTGCTTCCAGCTGTTTCCACCTTCGCGAAGTCCGACCACAACGTTGACGCCACTGTCTCGCAGGTTCATCGACTGGCCGCGACCCTGCGAGCCGTATCCAATCATAGCGACGCAAAGGCCGTCCAAAGCGCCAGTGTTCAAATCGGCATCAAAATACATCGTCGTCATCGGTAGCTCCTGGTTTACTCTCCCCAAACGGGGAACACAACAAATTGGTTTCACAAAAAAACGGCTCGCAGTTGCGAGCCGTTGAAGTTTAAAACAATAACCCCTCGCCTCTGACTATTGCGGAATTGGTACCACGTTGAGCAGGCCAACGTTGAGTAGGAACACAACAAGGAGAACGAGTTCGGTGATCAGCGAGTTTTCTAACAAGCATTTCATGGGTCCGATTCTAATCCTGTCAGGAATGAAGTCAATCGGCAAAAGCCGTTCGTTGAGCCATCTTTGATCGTTCTGTTTTTCGCGCTGGTCGTTTGAAACTGAGAAGTCGGTTCAACCTAAGCAGCCCAGCCAAGTTGTCTACCTTTGTTTACCTTAAAGCCGGTTATGGGTTTGCCCCGTTCCATAGAGAGATAGAGAGCCGAGGGCAATGAAACTGTTTGGATAGTTGGTAACCTGACGCGTTTTGAAGTTGCGCACTTTCAACCGCGAAGCGGTGGCAGGATGTAGCCGTGGGGGTAAACCCACGGAAGATGAACCAATAATCGCAAAGTCGCGAAGCGACGACAGGAAAATTTGATGCTCAATTCCTGTCGCCGCTTCGCGGCTTAGGCGGTTATGCGAGCCGATAACCCCATGCTGACGCACGGGGCTACATCCTGTCGCCTCTTCGAGGCTGGCAATGTGTAACTTCAAAACTTACGCGTCGGGTTACCATTGAGAGCCAAAATGGCGTCGACCAACTCTCAATGCGATATTGAAAAAGCCGTAGGGCAATTACCTTGAGCAAATGTACGACTTGGTTAAAGAACTCGCTCGTCTACAATCGAAGCTCGAACTGATCTCTTCTGGATCGCTTCCCAAATCCAAACTTTAAGGCCTTGAGCCAAGCAATCTAATGAGTACAAAGCAGAACTCTCTCAGCACTTCAATTCATCTTCTTGGGGGGCTTCTTGGCCAAACGATCATTGACCAAGAAGGCGAACCAGTTTTTCAGATGGAAGAGGAGATTCGCAAGCTCTCTATCGCTTGGCGCGGCGGCGACACAGAGGCCAAGAAAAAGCTGGACGATATCGTTGAGCAACTGGCTGGCGATCTGCCGCTGGCGAGTGCGAACTTGAAGGCCTTCTCGACTTACTTTCAGCTTGTCAACCTTGCCGAAGAGCATGAGCGAGTCCGAGTCCTTCGCGAGCGTGCCCAGACGGCTTATCAAACCAACGTCCCGATGGACGAGACGATCGGCGAAGCAATCGCGACTCTCAAGCGGGAAGGCGTTACGGCTGAAGAACTGCAAAAAACGCTCGGCTCGATGGCTGTCACGCCCGTCTTCACCGCCCATCCGACCGAATCAAAACGTCGGACTATCCGGCAGATACTTAGCAAAATGTCCGGCCTTCTGACCGAGGTCGGTTCTAAAGATCTGTTTGAACATGAGAAACAAGAAGTCAAAGAACTCCTCCACGATCATATCGTCTTGCTCTGGCAATCCGACGAAACGCGCGACCGCCGTCCGACGGTGATGGACGAAGTCCGAAACACCGGGCTGTATTTCTTTGAAAATACGTTGTTCGATTTGATCCCGCGAATCTATGAAGAACTCGAATCAGCACTGGCTAAGGAATACCCTGATTTCGATTTCCAGATTCCCTCATTTCTGAACTACGGTTCCTGGATCGGCGGCGACCGAGATGGCAATCCGTACGTCACGATTGAGGTAACCCAGGATACGCTACGCGCGCATCAGGATTTGGTGCTGGAGTTTTACTGCAACGAGATCTTTTCAATGTATTCGCTGCTGACTCCGTCGATCACGCGAGCCAAGTTCAGCCATTGGTTTCTGGCAAGTATCGAAAAAGACAAACTGCTCGTTCCGCCAGAAGAGTTCGAAGTCCTCGACCGGTTCTCTCAAGAGCCGTACCGGCAAAAGCTGATCATGATGTATCGCCGGCTGCTAGTGAATCGCAAACAAGCCGAACAGCCGTGGGGCAACCGTCAACCCAACCCAAGAGCTTATCCCAACGTTGAGGAGTTTGTTGCCGACCTTGATTTGATCCGCAGCAGCCTGATCAAGAACAAAGGCGAACGTTTGGCGCGGGGGAAATTTGAGCGATTGATCCGGGCAGTCAATACGTTTGGGTTTCACATGGCGACGCTTGATGTTCGCCAACACGCGCGACATCATCGACAAGCCACCGCCGAAGTTTTTGCCAGCAATCAGACCGTCGAAGATTATGTTTCGCTTACCGAAGCCGAAATGGTCGATGTGTTGACCAAGGAAATCCAAAGTCCCCGCTCGTGGACGGGCGGCATCAAATCCAACGGTGAATTTGGTTTCAGCGAGGAAACGAACGAGCTGTTGCGCCTGTTTCGCTTGATCCGCACCGCTCAGGATGAGATCGGGCCAGACGCCATCAAGACGTACATCATCAGCATGACCGAAGGCGTCAGTAATATGTTGGAAGTGCTGTTGCTGGCTCGCGATGCGGAACTTTTTGGGCGGATCGACATTGTGCCACTGTTCGAAACGGTTGCCGACCTCAAAGCGGCTCCGCAGATTATGGAGGACCTGTTCGCCAATCCGGTTTACGCAGAGCATCTCAAACAACGCGGCACACAGCAACAGATCATGATTGGATACAGTGACAGTAACAAAGACGGCGGGTACCTTCAGGCCAACTGGATGCTGTTTACCGCCCAGCGCCGGATGGCGGAAGTCTGTCTCAAGAACGATGTCGTGTTGACGTTGTTTCATGGGCGCGGCGGTTCGTTGGGTCGCGGTGGCGGGCCAACCAACCGGGCGATTTTGGCTCAGCCAACTGAATCGGTCCAAGGGCGAATCAGAATCACTGAGCAAGGAGAAGTCGTAAGTTCGAGATACAGTGAAACGGAAATCGCTCACCGGCATTTGCAACAGCTGCTTCATGCGGTTCTCTGCTCAACCGGAACTCGTCCGGTTTTCGAAAAGATCGGTCATTGGTCAGGCGTTATGGATTCGCTGAGCCAGTCGGCCTATGAGAAGTATCGAAGTCTTGTGGAGCGGGAAGATTTTCTGGAGTACTTTCAAAACGCCTCGCCTATCGATCAGATTGGCAGCCTCAACATCGGCTCGCGTCCTTCTCATCGACGGGCGACCAATACTCTGGATGACCTTCGAGCGATTCCGTGGGTTTTCGCCTGGACGCAGTCCCGAACAGACGTGCCGAGCTGGTACGGAATTGGAACGGCATTTGAAAGTTGGCTTGCCCAGGGCGATTCAAATGAACGGCTCGAAACATTGATCGAGATGCAGAAGACTTGGCCATTCTTCCGCACGCTGATGAGCAACGTGCACTTGGGAATGGGGCGGGCGGACATGGAGATCGCTGAGATGTATGCAAAACTGGCTGGCAAAGTCGGCGAAGCAGTGTTCAACGACATCCAGCAGGAGTTTGAGCTAAGCAAAAAGTATGTGCTCAAAATAACGGGCGGTGACGAGTTGCTTCACACCGAGCCTTGGTTGCAGCACAGTATCAAAGTGCGAAATCCGTACGTAGATCCGCTTCATTACATTCAGGTAGTGCTGCTGAAGAAGCTGCGAGCCAACCCGCAAGGAGTTGATAGTGAACAGATTCGGCACGCGTTACTTCAGTCTGTCAACGGAGTTGCCGCAGGATTGCAAACGGTTGGGTAGAATAGGGCGATTTATAGGGCCATTTTGGCCGGTAACTTGTTGAACGAGATCTAAAACCGAGCTACACTTGGTCAGTGGCGTTTGGTGCTACGAAGTCGGGAATCTTTTTGAAGGAAGCGAAAGTGAAAAACAATATTTTGATGCTCTTTGCAGCATTTGCATTTCTATGTGTCGGATGCGAAGAGGCTACAGTCGAGACACCCGTGAGCGAAATCACGGCTCCAGCCGCCGCCGAGTGTACCAAGTGTGAGGGCGAGTGTGCTTGTGCCAAAACTGCCGAGTGCACCAAATGCGAGGGCGAATGTAAGTGCACCAAGGGAGCCGAGTGCAAATGCGAAGGCGAGTGTAAGTGCGCCAAATCAGCTGAGTGCACCAAGTGCGAAGGCGAATGTAAGTGCACCAAAGGAGCCGAGTGTAAATGCGAAGGCGAATGTAAGTGCGCTAAAGGGGCTGAAGAAGTAAGCCAAGAGAAAGAAAAAGAGAGTCAGGCTGAGTAGGCCGAGTCAAAATTCGATTTGAGATAGGGCGATGCATTGCGGTGTATCGCCCTTTTTTATTCTCGGGGCCTATTCTCGCGACAGAAACCGATCGGCACCCTTGTTGATCAGTTCTTTAGCGACGGCTTGGCCTAGTTCTTTTGATTCGGAAATCGGCAGGGACATTTTCGCTGAAACCTTTTCTTTTCCGTCGACGCTCAGTACGATCCCCTCCAGCGTTAACTGACCTTCATTGACTGTCGTGTTGGCTCCAACGGGTGCCAAGCACCCGGCAAAAAGCGTACGCAGCATTGATCGCTCGGCCATCGCGCGATGAAAGCTAGATTGATCGCTCAGTTGTTCAACCGCCGCGATCGTTGATCGGTCATCGGCTCGCGTTTCCAATCCCAACGCCCCTTGGCCGACGGCTGGCATCAGTTGTTGCGGATCAAACTGATGAGTGATTCGACCTTTCAAACCAAGCCGCACCAGTCCAGCACATGCCAGCACGATGGCGTCGTACTTTCCGTCGTCGAGCTTCTTCAGGCGTGTGTCAACATTTCCCCGGATGTCTTCAATTTTTAAATCGTTGCGAAGGTGAAGCAGTTGAGCAGCGCGCCGCACGCTTCCTGTTCCGATTACCGAACCCGGCGGAATTGAATCAAGATCGTCGTGTTTGTTGCAGACCAACGCGTCGGCAGTGTTCTCCCTTGGCGGAACTGCGGCGATGGTAAGGTCGGGATGATCTTCGGTCGGAAGGTCTTTGAGGCTGTGGACGGCCAAGTCGATTTCATTTTCAAGCAATGCAACCTGAAGACGCTTGGTAAAGACGCCCTGACCGCCGATCTGCGCCAGCGAACCTGTCTTGATATCGCCTTCGGTTTTAATCTGGATCAACTCGACCGTAACCCCGAGGTTTTCCAGTTCTGATTTGACCCAATTGCTTTGCCAAAGTGCCAGTTGGCTTCCTCGGGTTCCCAGTCGAATTCTGGTCGAAGCGTCAGTGGGAGTTGGTTGGGTAGAATCGGCTGGCATTGGTTTGGTCGTTTGTTTTTGAGGGGAAAGGTCCGGTCAATAACCGAGCTACGAAGCTGTGCTTTTAATTGAGCGCCTTGCCGCTCAGTCCAATGGAACTAGTATCCGACGCGTGAGTTTTGAAGTTGCACATTGCCAGCCTCGAAGAGGCGACAGGATGTAGCCCCATGCGTCAGCATGGGGTTATCGGCTTCGCGGTTAAAAGTGTGCAACTTCAAAACGCGTTAGCGAGGGCGAAGTGACTCTTAAGCTCTCCCTCGCTAACGCGTCGGGTTACCATTTAGTGCCAAAGTGGCGCTGTCCAATTAGTTTCAGTCTATCAGCAATTTAATCCCTATCTACTCACGCTGAGCGTGATCGATAGTGGAACGACTGTCCCAGCCGTTTTTTGAAGCCGATTCACGGCTAGGACAGCCGGACAACTTTAAGAATCCAATCGCTCAGTCTGAGTATCTAGATCATTTTCAATACTGCTATTTACGTAACGGAACGGCGCAAGCCGTCCGGTCGAGTTGTTACCTTTTTAAACAGGGGGAAACCGTAGGCCTTTTTGCCTGACGCCATGAATTCGGTGCAGGGGAACCGTAGGGCTCGCGCCCTAACGCTACAAATTCTGGTGAAGATTATCTTTGAAAATGCTCTAGCTGACTCTGGCACCTCTGGCGATCACGCCAACAAAAACCTTGTCGGCTCCTTCGCGTAAAAGGATTCGCGCAGACTCACTGGTTGTTGCTCCGGACGTCATCACGTCGTCGATCAGCAGAATTGTCTTGCCCGATACGGCTTTCCTCGATCGAACAGAGAAGGCACTACGAACGTTGCGGAATCGACCGGAGGTGGAGAGTGTGCCCTGTTTTTTAGTGCTTCGTTGGCACTTCAGAATTCTGTTCGAATAAGGGATTCCGCATGAGTCGGCCAAACTCTGTGCAAGAATATCGGTTCCGTGGAACCCTCGTTTAACCCGGCGCCACCAATGCGTCGGGACCGGGACGACCAAATCCAAGTCTTCCAAGAAGT
Source organism: uncultured Pirellulaceae bacterium (assembly GCA_937981585.1). Taxonomy (GTDB): domain Bacteria; phylum Planctomycetota; class Planctomycetia; order Pirellulales; family Pirellulaceae; genus Mariniblastus. The sequence continues at coordinate 38,252 of CALJOA010000093.1, forward strand.
CCGAATTCACTACGTGAAAACCAAGCAACCTCCCCAATTGAACTGCGAGCTGCTCGTTGTGTTGATTCTTCATTTCAATAACAAGTTCTTGGAGCAGCCCTCGGTAGTTACCAACCGAAACAGTGCTTTCGAAACGCAGGTCAAGCTCATGGCAAAGAGCGCAACGATCGCCAAGCGGATTTTTGTCGAACACGGTGGCCGCACACTTTCGGCAGCGACTCGAATGATCGTTGAGCTTGCGCCAACAGCCAACGCACCAATGCGTGTCAAAGGTAGATCCAAAATCAAACGAGTTTGGTTCGTCCGAAGAAACTAGAACTGCAGTTGAGGGCAGAACCTCGCTTGACCAATCCGTGATCGGTAGCAATTCGTCTTGGCAGCCCAAGCAACGTGCTGGAAAAACAAGCGTGGCCAAATTGCGATGTAGTTTCAACACATCAAACTCTTCAGAAGTAATGGAGGTCGCACAAGGTCCAAGGAAACTCGAAAGCACCACCATTTTCAGCACTTTGGCTCACTTGTGAACTACACGAGCAATTTCCTAATTGGACAGGCAGCAAGCTAGCAGGATGTTTGTTTGTCGTAGCCGCCCACTCTTAAACGTCAGGAATTCTGGGGAATCCCGCTATGAAAAAAAGCGTCGAATCAAGTTTTGAAATATCCTCTAGTCGCTCCCGCCCTGCGCGGGAATGACGGCTAAAGGTTGAAGCACAGGCAATCCGTGATCATCAAATAGTCACAGGCAAAATAGACACAATGGCGAAACTGGTATCGGTTGAGCGTTGAGACTGATCTACAATTCTTTCCTTCATCTAAGGTATTGAGCACGCGCCCCAGAGTTTCAACAGGCAAGTCAGGATGACGATTGTTGATCGATATTTGTTCTTTCTGTTTCTCAAAACGTTCTTGATCTGTTTTGTGAGTTTTTCCGGGCTGTATATCGTCATTCACTTGTTCAGCAACCTCGATGACTTGGTTGAGATTGCAAAGGCCGATGGCTGGCCTACCCTTTTCAAGGAATTCTACTTTCCACGAATTGCCGAACTGTTTGATAAGACTGCGGGCATCATCACGCTGGTCGCTGCGATTTTCAGTGTGAGCTTGCTCCAGCGTCGTCGTGAAATGACAGCGATCGAAGCCGCCGGAATCACGAAAGCCAGAATCTTGCGGCCGGTTTTCATCTGCGCAATCGTGATCATCGGTTTGACGATTGCCAACCGCGAGCTGCTGATCCCAAAAGTCAAAGACCGCCTGGTTCGTACCGCGCAGAACTGGGACGACCAGGGCCAGATTGATTTTACGGTTCAGGAAGACCTCGAATCTGGGATTATTCTGCGGGGGGATAAACTGTTCATCGGAGAAGGTCGGGTTTCCGAAGCCGACATTCAGGTTCCGACTTCGCTGAGCACCGATCTTCCCAGGATTCGAGCCAACTGGTGTATCGTCGAGCAAGCCAATGAGATGCACCCGGCTGGCTTGTGGCTTCACCAAGTCGAATTGCCCGATGACCTTGAAACGTTGTCATCAATTCAAAATGCTGACGGCGAGACGATAATTTTCATGCCCAAAGACCAGATCTGGGTGACGCCAGGACAGTGCTTTGTTCGTTGCAATTTCGAAGTCGAGCAGATGGCGTACGGGAATAAACTGGCCAACTACCTTTCCACGCCGGCGATGATGGCGGAGTTACGAAAGCCAAGAAAGTGGTTTGGGCACAACCAACAGATCAACGTTCATACTCGAATTTTGCAGCCCGTTCTTGATTTGACTTTGTTGATGCTTGGGCTGCCTCTGGTGATCGGTGGCATCGAGCGAAACGTTTTTGTTTCGGCGGGAATCGTGTTTTGGATCATCGCAGCGGTCCAGCTGACGAGTATGGGCTGTTATGCGCTGGGCGCTTCAAGCGTGATTCGTCCTGCGGCAATGGCGGCCTGGATACCCGTTGGGATTTTCCTGCCGTTGGCAGTGGTGGCAATGCGCAAGTTGAAAAGCTGAGTTATTTCAAGCTCACGCTTTTTGCGTCCATTGGCGGTTGAAAATCTGATAATCAAGTCTGGTGATAATAGGGGCTTCGACCGCAAGAAGCATTCAGACATTAAGTAGCGGTTTGGCTTGTTGGAACAGCGCTTCAGAAGCTGCGGCGCAAAAGAATGGCTTCTCGATGTCCAGCGGTTTATCACGAAAGTCCTTAATCGTGGCGCCGGCTTCTTGGGCGATCAGCCAGCCGGCCACCACGTCCCATTTTTTTAGCTTGGTTGCCCAGTAGGCATCCGTTCGTCCGCACGCCACGTAGCAGAGGTTAAGTGCCGCCGAACCCAGCCGACGAATGCTCCCGGCGTCTTCAAGAATGTTGAGGAAGCGAATCACTTGTGGATCATCGCGTTTGCAACCCCGGCCGAAACTAAAGACGAAAAGTGATTCGCCAATTTTATCAGCGCCGCTGGTTTTGATCGGATCACCATTGAGTGTTGCGCCCTGCCCTGCGATTGCAGCGAAGGTTTCTTCAAGAACCGGATCCAGAACACAACCGACAATTGTTTGATCGCCGCGTCTGAGTCCGATTGAAACGGCAAATGAGCGAAGTTGGTGAACGTAATTGGTGGTTCCATCAAGCGGATCGACGATCCAGCAATAATCGTCTTTGGAAACAGGCAGGCTTTCTCCCGGTAGATCCTCTTCACCGATGAAGCGATGCTCAGGGAATTTGGTTGCAAGAAAATCTTGGATAACTTGTTGCGACTCAAAATCGGCTTGAGTTACCAAATCGCGGAATCCCTTTTTCTGAGCCTGCGTCTTGCCCAGCCACTTCAGCAGGACTTCGCCGCCCAGCTCCGCGGCTTGGCAGGCCGCCTTGCAGAATTCTTCAAGCTCTTGTGGTGTTTCGATGTTCATTTGATAAGTTCAACGGCTATTTTAAAGTTCAACTGTACGGAAACATTAGTAATTCAATCGGCGAGCTTGGCCTGACCACTAAGCGTGTTGTTATACGCTGGTTGGTATGTTGCAAGGAACCCGTTGACCATTTCGATAAAGATCAAGAGACATGAAGCGTTTTGAAATTTACTTTTCCGGTTCGGTACAAGGCGTCGGGTTCCGGTTCACTTCCCAGCAAGTCTCGCGGCGATTTGACGTTGCCGGGACGGTCCAGAACCTTCCCGATGGGCGAGTGAAGATGATTTGCGAGGGCGATTCCAAAGAGATTCGAGCGTTTATCTCAGAGGTCAGCGAGTCAACCCACGGCAACGTTGCCCATACCGAGATTAACGAAACGTCATTCACCGGAGAATTTGAGGGGTTTGTGATCGTTAGGTGAAGTGATGCGTTCGCTTTTAACCTTGCGAAAATCTGCGGGGTCCCTTTGAAGAATTTGAACCCCGATAGCATAATGATCGTAGTAAACAGATGGTCGGCGTTATTCAGCTCGACTTAAGAAAATTGATATTTAAAGACTAAGCCACAAGTATGTCATCTGCCCTGGCCTCATCATTTCCGCTGTTGATCGCACAGAATATCAAGGTTACCAACTGGTTGACCCCGGTTTGGATTGTGTCGATTGGCGTAGGACTCGGCTTTCTTTTGGCGCTGGTGATGCTCGTCAAGATTTTGGTGTTTCAAAAGGTTTCCGGAATCAACACGGTAACTGAGAAACCCGGCCTGCGGTATCTGTTGGGCTTTTTGACTTCGCTCCTTTACCTCGGCCTGTTTCTGGGATTCTGGTATTGGCGTTATGGCGTGGATCAGTTCAATGAGGGGCTGGTATTTCCTTTGTGCTTTGTTGTTCCGCTTTGTCTGTTGCTCGGATTTGGCGTTTGGAATCTGTGTGCGCGGCGGATGATCGGCGAAACAGGATCTCTTTTCAACGAAGGATTTCTTGGCTGGGTCAATAAAGTTTGCATCGCAATGTTGCTTTTTGGGGTGATTGGTTTTGGGCTGGGCATGGCCGATGGGTTCGGCGTGATCAAATTCGTCGATGACCCAATGGCGTTCGTAGATTCGCTCAAGCGATTACCGTTCACAAAGTCTTCAAAGAAGACGGTTGAGATCCCCCCCGCCAAACAAGGCGATCAGGGGATGGCGGTGCCCGTTGGTTTTATGGGCAGCGAACTGCAACAAATTTCTTTTTTGTCCGATCAAAAACTTGAGATTCTTCCCACTCCAATTCTTGAGTCTTCCGATCCCGGTTACATTCTCGAGGTTCCAGTTTCGGAAGAGCCGTATTCCTACATTCAGCGAAAAGATGGTCGCGGGAAAATTCCGTTGACTGAAGTTTCGGAGCTATACATTCGAAACATGAATCGCAAGACACCGGCCACAGTTGAGTTGGCTTGGGATCTTGCTCCAGTTTACAAAGAGGTCTCAGTGATCCCGTTGATCGCTTTGTCGGTACTTGGCTTGTATGCCTTTTACCTGATTCTAGCGACGATGTGCCCCAAAGTATTCGCGATCGCGCATTCAACGTTCAAGACAGAGGTCAATCAGCCGCTGTATTTGCTGGTGATGATAATCGGCGCCTTGTTCATGATTGGATCGATCTACGTTCCGTACAACACGTTCGGCGAAGACATAAAGATGTACAAGGACTCTGGTCTTACGTTGATTCGAGTTCTGGCGATCTTCCTGGCGATCTGGGCGGCCAGTAAGTCGGTTGCCGCCGAGATTGAAGGTCGAACTGCGTTGACTGTTTTGTCTAAACCTGTCGGTCGACGCCAATTTATTTTTGGCAAGTTCACGGGCATCTCGCTGGCGATTGGGTTGATGTTTATCGTCCTCGGCCTGTGGTTTTTCTCCTGGGTTTCTTATAAGCCGATTTACGATTATGCCGAAGCCTCCAAAGGTCTTTGCGAATGGCCTGAGTGTTTCCTGGAAGCGACTCACATTGCTCCAGGTATCTTTTTGTGTTTCCTGGAAGTCCTGATCTTTGTAGCGATCAGCGTTGCAATTTCAACTCGGATGGGCGTGCTGGCGAACTTTTTGATTTGCTTTTCGGTGTACGTTCTTGGCCACCTGACCCCGCTGCTGGTTCAATCGTCGATGGCCGAGTTTCAGCCGATTGTCGTGTTTGGCCAGTTGGTTGCGATCGTGTTCCCGGTCTTGAATCACTTTGATGTTCAAGCCGCGATCAATACGAACTCACCAGTTCCGTTGGACTACATCGGCTGGTCGATCATCTACACGGCCATTTATGGAACGGTCGCGATGCTGTTGGCGCTGGTTCTTTTCGAAGACCGCGATCTGGCGTAGTTGGATCTGGCGTCAAGGAACCGTTTAGGTGGGAGGCATCTTGCGCTGGCAGTCTATCCCACGACAAAACACAGCTGCCCAGTTCAATATGGAATTGCCAAGCATTCCTAAGCCGCTTTGCGCTGTTCGGAATCATCGACCGAACGGAAGGGCAAGATTTTCTTCGGCGTAGAGCCGATCATGCCAAACGGTCCCGTCGATTGCGGATCGTGCTTGGACCAGCGATGGGAAGCGATCGAATCGATAACCGCTTGAGCGATCTCAACTGCTTGTTTGCCCTGCTCTGCAGTGACTCGGCAGGGTTCGTTGTCTGCGATAGCCGTTATCCAGTTCTTCTGTTCGCTCAGAATTGCATTGGATGTTGGAACTTCGATCTCAGATTTTGGAAGAATCCTGGTGAACAGTTCTTCCCGAATGATGGCTTGTTGTTCTGGGGTGGTGTCGAGGAGGTCATATTGACGATCCTTGATCCAGCCGGGAACTTTAACAAACGTAACGGTGCTTTTGGCGAGGTTCACGTTGGCAAAACCGTCTGTGCCAAACACCTGAAACGACCGCTGGGCTTCGTAGCTACATCGGGAAGCCGTCAGATTGGCCACGCCGCCACAGTCGAATTGAAGTCGTGCCTGCGCCATGTCTTCATGATGGCCGAACATCGACATTCCAAGGGCCCGAGTTTCAATCAGCTCGCCTGGGAAGATCGTGTTGACTAGGTCAATATCGTGGATCATCAAATCGTGAACGACACCGATGTCGGTTGAGCGAAACGTGAATCCGCTCATACGGGAGGCTTGTACGAACTTTGGAGTACCAACTAATTCCAGCGCCGACTTGATGGCTGGGTTGTAGCGTTCAACATGACCGACCGAGACGATACAGTTATTCCGATTGGCGAGATGGACCAATTCCTGGGCGTCACTTACCGAATCGGTCATCGGCTTTTCGATCAGCGTGTGAATGCCTTGATTGAGGAACTGGCGCGCTATCTCGAAGTGCATGCGCGTAGGAGTCGCGATAATGGCGGCGTCTATTTGACCGAAGAGTTGTTGATACTCGCTGACCGTTGGAACAGCCAGTTGTTCGGCGATCTGTTGCTGAGCGGCGGTGCTTGGGTCAGCAACGGCAACCAATTCAGCTTCGGTCTGCGTTTTCAAAAGTCGGGCGTGGATCTTTCCCAGGTGCCCGGCACCGACGACTGCAACTCGAAGCTTTGTCACGCGGCTTTTCTCCTTGGCTCTCGCCCACGTCCGTGTCGACCTTCCTGGGAAACCGCAACGCGGTCGAGGAACAATCGGACTTCGGGGAGCATTTCGCCTTTGGATGAAAGAATTTCTTCACAATTAGCCAGTCCGACACGGGCGCGATACATCAAACGATAGGCTTCGTTGATCGCGTCGATGACTTCCTGGCGAAAGTTGTTTCGTCTTAGTCCAACGATGTTGACACAACGAGGACGGGCGGGGCTACCATCGGCCAACATGAACGGGGCGACATCCTGTAGCACCCGGGTTGCTGCGCCAATGAACGTGTAACTGCCAATCGAAGCAAAGTGTACGATTGCAACCGAACCGGAAAGCGTCGCATGATGCTCAACGTGAACGTGTCCGCCAAGCATCGAACCATGTCCGATAATAATGTTGTCCGAGATCAAGCAGTCATGGGCGATGTGAACACAACCCATGAAGTAACAATCGCTTCCGATCGTCGTGACGCCCTGCTCTTTCTCAGACGCGCGATTGATGGTGACACACTCGCGAATCGTGTTGCGGTCGCCAATGATGACTTTGGTTTCGGTTCCGCGGTAGCTGATGTCTTGCGGTGCTCCGCCGATCACTGCGCCCGGAGAAACGATGTTGTCTTCGCCAATCGTAACGTCGCCTAAAATGGTGACGTTGTTGATCAGTTTGGTTCCGCGCCCGATTTTGGCTTTGGGGCCGACAACGCAGAAGGGGCCGATTTCAACTCCGGCGCCGATTTCGGCTGCCGGATCGACGCACGCCAGTGGCGAAATGTTGGGCGGAGTCGTATCGACCGGGCGATCCGAGTCTGGCGAATTTTTGAATGGGAGAATTTCCACGTCGGTTCGTTTCACGCTGACATACGGGTTGGATTGTTTTTTACGATTTGTTGAAGCAGTGCAAACACCATTTGAGAGTTCAGGAGGTGACCGCTTCGGTAAGCCGTGATTTTTCCGGCCAAGTCTGTTCCCAGCAATGAAAAGTCACCGACCATGTCGAGTAACTTGTGCCGGGCACATTCGTTTTCAAAACGCAGTTCGTTTTCAAGAGGTCCCTCGTCATTGAAGACGACAACGTCTTGATAAGTGACGCGTTGCCCGATTCCCTGTTCAGCGAGTTGCTGAGCCTCTTTAACCAACAGGAATGTTCGAGCTTCCGAGATGTCGTTGATGAACGTCTCGGGAGTGATGATTGAAGTGAATGTCTGCTCTCCGATCGACGGGCACTCGTAATCAAGTCGATAGGTCAACTCAAGGTCCTGATTTTGAGTTGGCTCTGCCAGAATCCAGGAGTCTTCGGTGCCGACTCGAACTGGAGCTTCGATTCGAATCGTTTTTCGTTCTTCAGCCAGGTCAACGATTGATGTTTTTGCCAACGCATCCGTGAACGCCACGCTTGAGCCGTCGCAACCAGGCATCTCTGCCCGGTCGACATGAATCTCGCAGTTGTCGATGTCTAGTCCAGCCAGCGCCGCCAGAACATGTTCGACCATTTCGACCGTTGTTCCACTGGCAACCAAAGTCGTTCGACGTGGCCCGTTGGCTCGATTTTGAATGACTGCCGGAATTCGCGGCTGACCGGGAAGGTCAGTTCGTACGAAAACCACTCCAGTATTGGCGTTGGCAGGAATGAATGTCAGCTTGACATCTCGACCGCTCCAAAATCCGAACCCGGAAACCGAGACCTGATCGGCGATGGTAGTTTGATTGCGAGGTTGACCGTACAAGTTTTTGGCTTTCAGAAGTCGAGGTTTGATCAGAGATCAAGCAACTGTTGGCAGACGCAGCGGTGCGCCTGCCGAATTAATTAGCGCCGGGGCTGGCCGGTGTTGCTGGCCGTTCCCTTCATTTGGCTGATTCGACCGATGATCAGATCGGTGATGTCGTTTCCGGGATTGTGATAGATCACGCTGCCGTTGACGCGTTGCATAACCGACGCCGGGTTCTTGAGATCCATTTCCTGGCTATTGTACCGAAGTACCAGTTGGATCCCCTGAGCTTCACAAAGCTGGCCGACGATTTGGTTGACCTCGGCGTAAGTGTCGAAGTGAAGCTGTGCCTCTTTGACCATCAGGGCACGCATCTTGTCTCGCTGTTCGACTTCCATCGCAGCGGATTGCTGAGCCAGTCCAGTTTCGGCTTTCTTGAATTCGACCGAGCCAGGCTTGTACTGTTTGAGGACTTCAGCCTTCTGCACCAGCTGCTGCTGGGCTGCCACTGCCGATTTCTGAAAGGTGTCGGCTTCCTGTTTCAAGACTCCGAGTTGTTGCGAAAACTCGGGGTGGCTCTTGAAGATCTTTCCGATGTCAACGATTCCCACTTTAGTTTGGGCCATCGATGTAGAAATGTTCGCAAAAAAAGCAATTAACAGGCAGGCGAAAAAAGCCGCGATCCATCGCATGTTTTTCACTTTCAGCACTCCTTGCTGTCGTGAGTTTAGTTGTAAGAGCATCAGCAATCCATTCGCTGAAACTTGCTCAAACAAGCCAATCAAATTGTCGTCAAAAAACGGTTTGAGCCGCATTGTTGCGGGCTTGCCGTTTCACGTAAATAGATGTTTGGTGAATTTCTTTGGGCTACTGGGTTGTCCAATGCCAGCACTCCAGTTCGAAGCTTATCAATGTGTTGTTGAAAACGTCTCTCGCAATTCATCCGCCAGCTCGTGGTAGCGGACGTAAAAACCTCGGGAAATGAACGCGAGATAAAAGTTTAGCCCCAGGGAGCAAAGCAACAGAAACAGGACAAATCCATGAACCCGATCGGCACGATTGTCGATTTCGTTGCCAGTTCTGGTTCCAGTTTTGGAGATCGAATTGTTGGTGGCACCTGGGGCCGGAACGGCTGCAACGTAATTGTTGATTCCCCGTTTGGGGCTGGTTGGGTTGGTGGCCACGCGAGGCGCGATGTCTTTGTTGTCTGTTGCAGGTCGAAACCCTGATTCGGGATAGCCAACGTTGCGACGGACATAATCGTTAGTGGAGCGCGGAGAGCGAAGCCGTTCAGTTACAGGTCCGTTGTGGGGATAGTAGTGCTTTCCGATTTCGATTCCGTTGCTGCGATCCCAATCAGGATTGATATTCTGTGGTTGGTTGGTTCGCAATGGCTGATTGCCCACCGAGTTGCTCCACATTTGTTGCCGCAACGATGCGTCGAGTTGGTTTTCTTTCATCGCCAGCAGGTCTGATTTACGAATCAGGCTGTCCTCTCTGCTTTTAAGGATATTTTCTCGCTGCTGGAGGTCCCACATCATTTGCTGATAAGCGATTTGCTCTGGCGTAAGTTGCTGGCGGTTATCAACCGGTCCATCGAGAACGGGAGCCAATGGAGTCTGCGGTTCCCGATTCCCCCATTTCAATCGAGCCAAACGGTCCTCTTCCATCCGCCTGAGGCGATCGGATTCTTGCTGACGCCGTACATGCTCTTCATATTCCATCTGTCGACGGCGATCGGCTATCCGCTTGGCTTCAATCGCATCAAGTGCCTTCTGGCGATCAGATTGAAATCCGTTTTCGTTACCACCGGGGATATTCCATCCGCCAGTGTTTCGTTTATCAGCAAAATCGTTCTGTCGATCCGTGTTGAAAGCGGGATTGCGTTGAGTTGTTCGAGTCGGTGGTGTCCAGTTTCCAGCAGATGCAGGAGGAAGGGCTGGTCCCATGAAGTTGATCTCGCCGGGTTCGGCTTCGGCGGGGCCAGGAGACGGAATAAAAGGCGTTTGTGCGGTTTGATTGTTTCGAGGACCAAAAGGCCGCTGAGTTCGTTGTTGGGGAGTCGGATTTCTCGGTCGAGTCGTAGAGGGCGGGACAAAGCCGGTGTTGGCGTTCGTGCGAGGTTGCTGAGCGGATGTGCTGCGATTGGCACCGGCATAAAAAACTTCGATCTCCTGAAATTTGCCTCGCTGAGAAGCAGCAAATTCCATTCTCAGCTGATTGTTTTCGAGCGCAACCAAATCGGAATCGGATAAACCAAAACGTAAGACTCCATCGCCGTCATCTCGACCAAGAACTCTGGTTTGGGCTAACGATTCGAGGTTTTTGCCCTCGGGGAACAGAGAAATTCCGCTGATCACGTTTCGGTGGAGCTTTTCTCCCGATACAGGATCGACCGGTTCGATTTTGGAAACCAAGACTTTCCCACTACGGATCGCGCGCCTAGCATCGGCAGAGACACCGATTTCTAGCGGTTTGACCAAATCGTTTTGCGCGCTTGAAGAAACAGCGCCGAATGAGTTGTCGGACGAATTGCTTTGCTGACCAACGACAATCCCTGTCGTCATTAACATCAGCAGAGTTACCATTATTCCCTTCATGGAACGTCTCCACCTTTCAATTGTTGCTCGGTAACGGCTGATGATAACGATTCTATTACAATCGGGTAAAGAGCGAAATTGAATAGTTTTGGTTGGGTATGCTGCCAAAACCGTAAATCTGGTTTTTATTGGAACGTGATTTTGCAAGCTGTTTGCGCGAAAGTCCAGTTTTTCATCAAATGGCGACCTTCAAAATACGCAAAGCGCCCCAAGCCCAACAAGTGAGGGCGTAAGTAGGGTGCTTTAAGGATTTTCGAACCGCTAATAAACGCTAATGACTCGTACTCAAGATTACATTAGCGTTTAACAGCGTCTATTAGCGGTTTCCCTTTCGTCGTCTTTCTTTGAGAAGTTAGATTCAGGCCAATCGTGTCAGACCCGAATAAAGTCCCCGCAGCCAAGTCAGCTTCTTCTCAATCCAAATTCGGATGGGTCAAGTGGTTTCGAGTTCTCGTTGCGCTAGTTGTCGTGGTCGCGATTGTCTATACCGCGATTAAGGCCAGGGGCCAATTGCAGGAAAACAACTTCAACTTCCGCCGCGTCGGCTGGGGCTGGTGGGTAAGCGCACTTGCTTGCTATGTCGCAGCGATGGCTTTTTCTTGCCTGTTTTGGCATCGGGTGCTGTTGGCGTTCGGTCAAAGGCCCCGATTGCTTGATTCGTATCTCGCTTTTTTTGCGAGTCAGTTGGGCAAGTATATTCCCGGCAAAGCGATGGTGGTGGTAATTCGGACCGACTTGATTCGCGGAGACGACGTCAAAACCGGTCCGGCGGCAGCAAGCGTCTTTGTCGAAACGCTGACCTGGATCTTTGTTGGCTCGGCGATTGCAAGTCTGCTGTTGATATTCAGATTCCGCGATCAGTTGGTGCTTCAAATCACCGCAGGATTGTTGACTATCGCGGCTGGCGTTTTGACCTGGCCTCCCATATTTCGCGCTATAGCGCTCAAGGTTGGCGGTGTCGGCGGACGAAAGATCGTCAAGACATTTGAGGGGCTCGATCTTAAAACGATGAGCTACGGCTGGGGGTTGATGACGCTTGGTTGGTGTCTCAACGGGTTGAGCCTGTGGCTGGTATTGCGCGGATTGCCCGGAACCAACGTGACAATCGCGGACTATCCGCTGGCGTTGGCTTGTGTTTCCCTCGCAACAGTCGCCGGATTTGTTTCGTTGCTGCCCGGTGGAATCGGAGTTCGGGAAGTAGTGATGATTCCGTTTTTAGGGGCCCGTTTTGGGTCGGTCAACGCAATTGTTGGCGCGGTTGTGATTCGAATCGTTTGGTTGGCAGCCGAATTGATGACCTCTGGTATAATTTATTTGATGCGGCGTATTGGCAAAGGCAATTAGTAGAAGCATAGCTCGCGGCGCTCCTGTCAACCGAACCGAAACAAGCGAAAACAAGCCGACCAATGCCTACGCTTTCGATCGTAATACCAGTGTTCAACGAAGAGGGATCACTGGCCGAATTGCATCGCGAGATTTCTGTCGTCGCCCAGGCCAACAAATACGATGTAGAGATCGTGTTTATCGACGATGGTTCGACCGACACGAGCTGGAAAGTGATGACGGAACTGGCCGAGCAGGACGATCGAGTCCAGTGCTTGAGGTTTCGTCGGAATTTCGGCAAAGCCGCCGGACTACGGGCAGGCGCGAATGCTTCGACAGGCGAGCTGATCATCACGATGGACGCAGACCTGCAGGACGATCCCGATGAGATCCCGAACCTGATCGCCAAACTTGACGAAGGTTACGACTTGGTCAGTGGATGGAAGCAAGTCCGCAATGACCCGGTTGGCAAGACGCTTCCGTCGAAAGTCTTCAATTGGCTGGTCGGTTTCATGACCGGTGTCAAGCTTCACGATCACAACTGCGGCTTTAAAGTCTATCGCCGTGAGATCTTTGATGAAGTCAAACTCTACGGCGAGATGCATCGGTTTGTTCCCGTGCTCGCGTCGGCCAAGGGGTTCAAGGTGACCGAGAATCCGGTCAACCATCGCGCCCGCACACACGGTGTCTCAAAGTACGGTTGGTCCCGGCTGCCAAAGGGCTTTCTCGATTTGCTGACCGTAAGTTTCCTGACGGGATTCAATCAACGTCCACAGCATTTGCTGGGCATGTTTGGCATGCTTTCGTTTGCCGCTGGTGCGCTGGGAATGTTCTATCTGATGGTCTATTGGGTCCTGCGAATGAGTTTCGATGCTTTCGCCGATTGGGCGCCGCTTCATCAACGTCCTTTGGTGATCTATTCGCTGGGTGCTTTGTTGCTGGGAGCTCAATTGTTGTGCATGGGTTTTCTGGCCGAGTTGATTGTTGCCAAAGGGCAGCAGGATGGTAAGGAGCCGTATTCGATTAAGGAGCGTATCGGAAGCCGCATTGACGAAGCCGGCGATGGGAGAATTGTGTGAATGCGCTACCTTCGATTGCCGCCCGGGTTCGTTGTGGAAATAATCCTGACTCGAATAGGTTGTGAGTTCATTAGCCGTTTGGGCGATAGCCCCGGTTGAACCGCCTTTAGCCGGGGATGTTTGTAGTACCGCCTTTAGGCGGCGCAGTATGATTCCGGCTAAAGCCGGTACTACAAACGGATAATGATGTGCCTTGCAAAATCCTGTTACGCTTCGGGTTACAAAAGTCGACTGATACAAAACTAAAATGTCCAACATCCATTCCAATGAAACCTGTCCGGCTGAGCTGCCCAACTTCTGCGCCCAGCGTCACTGGGGGATCTTCTGGATTCTGATCGTCTGTTCGGTGGCTGTTGTTGCTGGTCGCGCGATCACCGTTGAGAATCACGCCGCCAAAGGGGACTCGCCGTTTTTTAGCGCCAACGATCGTAGCCGTTGGTGCACGATCCGTGCGCTTGGAGACGAAGGCGTTTACGAGATCGATGACGTTACTCAGCGTGGCCAAGCGATCCACTGGGATACGATCGACAAAGTCCAGCATGTCGGGCAGGACGGCAAGCTCCATTTCTATTCGAGCAAGCCGACGCTTCTTCCGACGATGATGGCGGGCGTGTACAAGCTCGTTAAATCGACGACCGGGAAAAACTTGACCGACGATACGATGTTCGTCGTTCGCACCATGTTGGTTCTGGTCAGCGTTTTACCGTGGGCCGTCTACCTTTTCTTCATGGCCAAGATGATCAACTCGATACCGGTTCGAGATTGGTCTCGCTACTACGTACTCGCTTGCGCCGGTTTTGGTACTTACCTGTCAACGTTTACCAATACACTTACTAACCATTTGCCGGCAGCGACCAGCGTGATCATCGCGCTCTATTTTCTGTCAAAGATTTGGCGTGAGAGACCCGTAGTTGTCACCGAACAGATCCCTGATAGCTCTACTGGGCAACGGGGCTCAAGTTGGTCAAGCTTCTTTGTCTGTGGTTTGTTTGCAGCGTTTGCGGCAGCCAATGAACTGCCAGCGTTTGGATTTCTGGCATTGGTTGGACTGCTTTGCTTCGTCAAATCACCCGGCAAGACGATCCTTACATTCACTCCGGCAGCGGTATTGGTCGCCGTTGGCTTTTTCGGAACCAACTATCTGGCCCATCAGCAGTTTAAGTTGCCCTATATGCATCGTGGTGACGGAGCAGTTGTCGCCAGTGTCAAAGGCGATTTTGAAAGCCAGTTGAATCGAAACCGGTTGCCCGATGAAATTCGACAGGCCGCCGCCGACCTGTACGACTTCAAAGTGCCGGTCGTTACCAAAGGCGCATGGCCCAGCAGTCCTGAGAATGAAACTCGTTGGGTCGTACGAGACAAAGTGTCGGAAACTCAAATGTCAGTTGTTCGTGTCGTTTGGGATGAGCCAGAGCTGAGCGATGACGATGAACCGACGGCGAGATATGAAATCCGGGCTTGGGACAACTGGTACGACTACCCTGGTAGTTATTGGTTGACCGAGAACGAAGAGAACAAGTCGATGGTCGATCGCGGTCAGGATTCGGTTGAGCTTTACGCGTTCCACGTCCTGTTTGGGCATCACGGGATCTTTTCGTTGACGCCAATCTGGATCTTGAGCTTGGCTGGAATGCTCTCACTGCTGTTTGGGGCGAAACTGGCAGGTCGCTTTCGAATGCAATGGCTGGGTTTTCTGGGCGTTGTGATTTCGATTGTCGTGGTTGGTTTTTATCTGCAGCGTCCGGCGATGGACCGGAATTACGGCGGCGTAACCAGTGCGCTTCGGTGGCTGTTCTGGCTTGCACCGATTTGGCTGGTGTCGATGCTGCCAGTTGTTGACTGGTTGGCCAGTTCGAAAGCTGGACGGTTTCTGTGTTATCTGTTGCTCGGATTGAGTGTCGCCTCTGCGCTTTACTCGATGAATAATCCGTGGGTTCATCCGTGGCTCTATGAGATTTGGGAGTTCACTGGGCTGGAAAAATAGCGGGTGAACATTTCTTCTGCCTAACAGTCTGAGCCGCGAATTGTGTTTGACGGCCAATTCTCTGTTGTCGACACCACCGAAAACGAATTTGGCCGCTACCGCGACAAACGTAATCCGCTAACGCGAAAGCTATAAAAAGAGCCGGGAAGATGAGTTCGAAGAAAGCGTCAGCAGTTCTACTAACGTAAACAAAAGCCGGGGTCACCGGTCTGGTCGTATCGGCATCGTCTCCCGTATTGGCAAACCAATATCGTCTGGCCGATTCGCGACACGATTGCCAACGATGATCTCGATGACGTGCTGGAACAACTGACCAATGACTGGTTTGCAGTACAGGATGTGGAACGCAAGCAGCGGTTGGAAAGCCTCCAAGGTTTGGATCGTTGCCTTGAAGCTGATAGTTCGCGGAAGAACGTCGTGCTTGATAGCTGCTTGAGCCATGATCGTTCGAATCAGGTTGTATGCGAGAATATGAGTCCAGATTTCTTTCCGGACCAATTCGGGAGTTTTGCATCTCAACTCTTCCATTTGCATCGTCGTCTTGATGCAACGTAGATCCAACTCATTGTTCCAACGTTGGAAATATAGTTCCGCAAGATCTTCTTTGGACGCTTCGTCAGGATCAAGAATGGTAGTAACCACAACAAGAGTTTTGGTGCGAAAACCCGCTTTCTCAATTTTGACTCGAACCTCTCTGATCGAAAGTGAATCGGGCAAAGAATCGTAAGTTTCCTTGTCCATTGTTCGTGGCTTCATCGGCTTTGGCCAACAAACGACATGATCGTCTTTGCTCAATCGTTTTCCACGCCGGAAGTCGGCAGAACGTCTTGCCTTGTTCAACCGGCTTACCGAGTCAATGTCGCGTTGCTTGAGCATCATCAGTTCAGTCCAGGAGCTCAACAGAGAGTCGGTTAGCACGACATCGCCGGCACGAAACAAGCCCCACAGTCTTCTGAGTAAACTGACTTCGCCTGTTCCTTTACCCGAGTAAGCACAAACCTTCAAATCGAGTACCGCACCACATGCAAGTGAAATAATCACGCCCATGCGAGCCAGCGGAAAACCCACGCCAGGCTTTTGATTGTAGATTTGTGGATACTCGCTTTGATTTTGAGATGTATCGGCCATCGATACGGTTGAGCCATCGAACATGTAAACGTGTCTCCCATTCCAAAGCCAGTTTGCATCGTTTTTCGCCTCTAGTTCGCGTCCTGTTCCGCAAGCCATGATAGAAAAGAATTTTTCCGGCAGTCGTTTTCTGGCTTGGCAATAGGC
>CALJOA010000094.1 GCA_937981585.1 uncultured Pirellulaceae bacterium
CAAGGTGAAGACCAAGAAACCGGTCAAGAAAGTCACCAAGAAAAAGGCGACCAAAAAAGTCTCCAAGAAGAAGGTCGTAAAAAAGAAGGCCAAGAAGAAAACCAAAAAGAAATCGCCCAGCAAGTCGCTTAAGAAAAAGAAACCACGGTAAGGTAAACCAACCTGGCTTTTCGCATTGAGCTGATAAACCACGCCGTCATCTCGGCAATCAAACTCGGCAACCAAGTACAGTCGTTATTTTGTAAAGGACATCCGATGGCAGGCCACAGCAAGTGGGCAAACATCAAGCACAAGAAGGCCGCGACGGACGCCAAACGCGGCAAGGCTTGGAGTAAGCTTTCCAAAGCGATCATTGTGGCGGCGAAACAGGGCGGACCAGATCCGGCTGGGAACTCTCGGCTTCGAACCGCGATCGCGGATGCCAAAGCGGTCAGCATGCCCAAGGATAACATCGAGCGGGCAATCAAAAAGGGCTCCGGTGATACCGACGGCGACAACTACGAAGAGATCATCTACGAGGGTTATGGCCCGGGTGGCGTGGCTGTCATGTGTGACATTCTGACCGACAATCGAAACCGCACGGCGCCTGAGCTGCGTAAGCTGTTCGAGAAAGGCAGCGGCAAACTCGGAGCCACCGGTTGCGTTGGCTATTTGTTTGATCGCAAAGGCTTGTTTGTCATTTCCAGTGAAACGATCGACGAAGAAAAACTGATGGACATCGCGCTCGAAGCTGGAGCTGAAGATATTTCCAGTTCTGATGGAAGTTTTGAAGTTCTCTGCGATCCCAACGTTTACACCGATGTCGGTGAAGCGTTAGAGGCTGCGGGCGTCGAGTGCGTTTCCAAACAGGTCACTCGGATCCCACAGAATACCGTCGACCTTGACGTCGATGACGCCAGAAAGGTGCTTAAGCTGATGGAGTCGTTGGACGACCACGACGACGTTCAGTCTGTCTCGGCTAACTTCAATATCTCGGACGAAGCAATGGCCGAGATTACGGCTAAAGGTTAAACGGGAGAACGGAATGCATTCCGTTTCTCACAGTTGGTCCACGGACTGTAGTTTGATTGCCGTCACAAGAAACGTAAAACTCACATTCTTGTCCGTTGCTTTCGCAGCTTTTTGGTGTTGATTTTTACAGAACAAGTTTTCGTTTATCTGGACTTGAAAGACTGGCCCAATCATCTAAAAACATGGTTATGGCAGGCCATCAAACACTTCTTCAAAAACTCCCTTCTGGGTTTACCTGAGTAGCTTAAAGCTCAGGCGGCGTGCCCGTTGTTGCGTTTGGGTCATTGAGACTCAAGACAACACCTGGAATTTTTTCTGGCTTGGCAGACATCTTCTGCGATTCTCAGGCTTTCGCCATTTTTCGTTCGAGTTTACGTCTGTCTCGACGTCCCCCAAATTTTTTGGATTCGTTTCAACCTAGGTATAAGTACACAAAACAAATGAAAATTCAGATTTCGTCTCGTAAGGGATTCACACTTGTAGAGCTTCTCGTTGTTATTGCCATCATTGGAATCCTGATCGGAATGTTGCTTCCGGCAGTTCAGCAAGTCCGGGAGGCAGCGCGGCGCATTACTTGCTCCAACAGTATGCGACAGATTTCGCTATCACTATTTAACTATGAATCCGCTCACCAGCAGTTTCCGTCGGCCGGTCAGGCAAAGCTCGGCAATAACTCGCCCCAAATGTCTGGCGCTTCGTCTTCGTCAAACGTTTTTTTTAATGACAGGGGTAGGTTCGAGACTGCAAACGATCCTGCAGCGTCGGTTCAGACTTACATTCTTCCTTTCATTGAGCAGAACAATATTGCCGACCTGATCAACCTCAGGTTTCGTTACGACGATCCACAGGCTGCAACCAATCAAGACGGAGCGAAACAGTCTGTACCCTTGTTTGTTTGCCCTTCGACAGGTCGAGGAAGTTTTCAGGACGCTGAGGGCTATGGGTACACCGATTACTCGGCTCCGGTTACGGTAAAACCAAACCTCGATGGGCTTGGACGTCCCAGGTTCAAGTGTGTTCTCAACGGTGATTCGACGAGGAGTATTGGTTCCGTATCTGACGGCACCAGCAACACGATCGCGATGGCCGAGGATGCCGGACGTGTTGACGTCGCAAGCGGAGGGTTTATGGAGTTGAAAACAAGTTACAGAATGGCCGATGGTACACCTGCGACTCTTCGATCGTGGGGCTGGGCCGATCCTGACAATGCTTACAACGTTGACAAGTTGGTTAACGAAAATGCAACACCTCGCGGTGGACCCCCCGGATGTACTTGGGATATTGTCAATTGCGGCCCAAATGAAGAGACGTTTAGTTTCCATCCTGGTGGCGCTAACATCGCGCTGTGTGATGGTAGCGTCCATTTCCTCGACTCGAACGTAGACGCCATAACGTTCGCCGCGCTCATGAGCAAGGCAGGTGGCGAGGTTGTCTCAATCTTTGACTAGCGAGTGGTCTGCCACGATTAAAAATGAGAGTTGGCAATGTTAGCTGTTTTGGCGATAGTGTGTTCTGCGTCAATCGCCTTGGTCATTACCGGGCGGCGAAGAAATCAAAGGAGGCTTTTTCAGTAAAACAAAAGCTTGCGGGTCTAGACTCGCAAGCTTTCGTTTGACTCTCAGCATAACTCTCAGCATAACTGGCCGCTTGAGAGCCGTGCTAGATTCTGTTTAGTAGGCCTGCACATAGCTTACCCGTTGATTCGCTCGCGGATCACTTGTTCGCACTCGTCAATTTTCACGCGAACCTGTTCCAGCGAATCTCGATCGCGGATCGTTACGGTTTTGTCATCGAGTGTTTGGCCATCGACGGTGATGCAATACGGCGTGCCGGCTTCGTCTTGACGACGATAGCGCCGGCCAACGGCGCCCTTGGCATCGTAGAAGACTTTGAAGTGCTTTTTCAAATCGAGGTAAACCTCCTTGGCGACTTCGGGCATGCCATCTTTTTTGACCAACGGAAAAATCGCGGCTTTGATCGGCGCCAGTCGCGGATGCAGCTTCATCACCGTTCGCGTTTGCATTTTACCTTTGTCGTCTGGTTGCTCGTCTTCGGTGTAAGCTTCGCAAAGAAACGCCAACGTCGCCCGGTCTGCACCGGCTGAAGGTTCAATCACGTGCGGAATGTACTTCTCATTGGTCAGATCGTCGCGATACGAAAGATCTTTGCCGCTGCCCTTCCATTTTGGTTTGCCGTCGTCGCCCAATTGAAGCGTCAAAGGATTCGTTTTTTCGTCGAGCTTGCCTTCCATGTGACTGCGAAGATCGAAATCGCCACGGTGAGCGACACCCTCGAGTTCGCCGTACTCGCCTTCGGCCATAAACGGGAACGCATACTCGATATCGGCCGTTCCGATTGAATAGTGGGCCAGTTCCTCTTTGTGATGTTCACGCATGATCAGGTTCTTATCGCTGATGCCCATATCGTGATACCACTTCAAACGGCGGTCACGCCAGAACTTGTACCAGTCTTGTGATTCGGCTGGATTGCAGAAGAATTCGATTTCCATCTGTTCAAACTCACGCGAGCGAAACGTGAAGTTTCGCGGGGTGATTTCGTTACGGAAACTCTTGCCGATTTGCGCGATACCCAGCGGCAAACGGTGGCGTGTGCTATCGAGAACGTTCTTGAAATTCACGAAGATGCCTTGGGCCGTTTCAGGTCGCAGGAACGCGGCGCCTTCTTCACCAGAAAGTGCGCCAACGTAGGTTTTGAACATCAAGTTAAATTCACGAGGTGCGGTTAGCGTGCCTGCTTCTTTTGCGTCGGGACCGAGGACTTCGTCAAAGCTCTCGATCTCGGTCAAACAAGTCGAATCGCCATCCCACTTGAGGTCGTCGATGTTCTTATTTCGCAGGTTGAAGAACTTCAACGCTCTCTTGGTCATGTGCTCCTGTTCGTCGTCACCGGCGGGCGCAGTGACAAACACCTTCTTGCCTTTGGCTTCTACCCAACGACCGTTAAGCTGATCGTGTCGGTAACGCTTTTTCGTCTCACGACAGTCGACCATGAAGTCGTGAAACAGGTCGTAGTGACCACTGCATTTCCAGACTTGTGGGTGCATGATGATCGTGCAATCAAGGCCTTCCATCGCATAAGGCGAGGGTGCACCGGCAAGCGTACTCATGTCGTCGTGGGCGCTGACCATGTCGCTCCACCAAGCTTCCTTGACGTTGCGTTTGAGCTCGACACCGAGCGGGCCGTAATCCCAAAAACCTTGCAAGCCACCGTAGATTTCACTTGATTGAAAAAGAAAACCGCGGCGCTTGCAGAGAGATACGATCGAGTCCATTGTCATGGGAGAATCCGAATGTCTGTTAAAGTTGTTGTTCGTTGAGTGGAAAGTTAGACGAGCGTTGAAGCTGGAGAAGCCATCTGTGCGACAAATCCAAACCCGAAGATATCAATGAGGGACCTTCTCTGATCTAAGCTTCGAGTTATGATCGCTCGCGACCTACAGGAACTGCCAATTTTATTGGGAATTCAGTTTCTTCAGAAGGCCGCTGAGAGTCCTTTGAGGGCCGTCTGGAGCATTTTCAATATTGCTATTCACGTAGCGGAACGGCGCAAGCCGTCCGGTCTAGTTTCTACCTTTGGAAAATGGAGATGAAAACGTAGGGCTTGCGCCCTAACGCTACAAATTGGTGCAGATTGAATTTGAAAATGCTCTAAATCAATCGTATCGACCATTTCTCAAGGTCAAGTTCAGCAACAACTGGGACTTTGTCGATCTCGGAAGCGAACACGATGTCAGGGTCGTGACCAATTTTGACCAGGTTGATTCCCCCCCGGGCATCACGGAAAACGTCGGCTAACGTTCCACCAGCTTCGACGCTTGCTTTGGTGTTTTGCCAATGGTTGAGCGCGATGCTTGCCGTGTCGGTTAGTTTGCCGACGGGCTTGCCAGCAGCAGTTCTGGTTTCGATCAGTCGTTCCATCAGCGCTCCGCCATACAAGACGTCTTCACTGGTTACCCAGCCGTCAGTTCCTGAACAGACGACTGTGACCAACGGCTGGTCTATCAGGACATTGGTTAGCGCTCCGAGGTTCACCATCGCTCCGATCAGTACGCGCTCGGCACTGCGACAGCGTTCCATTGCTACGGTTCCGTTGGTGGTCGCAAGGATCAACGTCTTTTCGCCAATTACCTCAGGCGTGTATTCGACCGGCGAGTTTCCATTGTGAAAGCCATCAACGATCCGGCCACCCCGCTCTCCCCCGAGCAGGGCCGGGCCTGTTTGGGCAGCGTGAGCTGAGTGGGCCGCTTCGATACTCGGTTGTGGTAGGACCTGTTCGGCTCCGTTGTGCAGTGCGTGGATGATCGTCGTCGTGGCACGTAAAACATCGACGACGACAACCGTCTTGCCCGCCAGCGATTCCGGCTCGACGAGGCTCGGGAGCATTACGACATCGAGAACGTGGGACGGATTGGAAGTTGAAGCGGTCGACATAATCGTGGTCAAATCCCGTAG
This sequence comes from uncultured Pirellulaceae bacterium, assembly GCA_937981585.1. GTDB lineage: Bacteria > Planctomycetota > Planctomycetia > Pirellulales > Pirellulaceae > Mariniblastus. The sequence continues at coordinate 5,484 of CALJOA010000094.1, forward strand.
GGCAAAGTCATCAATCTGTTTCACTGCAAATCGTCACAAACTGACGCTTTGCTAACTTTATCAAGGCAAAACAGCTGCATAGCATTTCCCCTGAGTTAATGTATCCTGACAGATTCGGTCATCAGTAGTAAGGGCAAGGCACTGTTGCCAACGATGAATCCAACGAAGAGATGAGGGGTTTTGGCGCTAATCTGCGGTTTATAAATTGCGCCCCTTTATCGTTATGCAAGCTTTAGATGTTTGCCGTAGGCAATTGGTAAAACGACGTGTAAGCAAGGGCGAAGCGGCGCTTAATCTCGCCCTTGCTTATGCGTCGGGTTACCATCAAGTGCCAAAGTGGCTCTGTCTAACTAGCCACGGTTTGGTAAAAAAGAATTTTTCACCTAAAGAAATATGGTTGTCGATAAATCCAGCGAACGCGTTCGAAAGATGTTTGGCGAGATCGCGCCTAAATACGATCGCATGAATCATCTACTTTCGATGAACGTCGACCGATATTGGCGGTGGAAAGCGGTGCGGAAACTTGCGCCAAATCGAAACGATCCGATTCTTGATGTGTGTACCGGAACCGGAGATCTGGCATTTTCATTTCACAAATACACTGATGGTCAGGTGCCAGTGATTGGATCGGATTTCTGTTTTGAAATGTTGGAGGTCGGTCGCAGGAAAGGCGAAAAGTCAAATCGCAACGTCGAGTTCGTCGAAGCCGACGCACAGAACTTGCCCTTCGAAGACGATCAGTTCCAAGTCGTCTCGGCTGCATTCGGGTTGCGCAACGTTGCAAGTACCGATCAAGGTCTCAAGGAGATGACGCGGGTTTGCAAGCCAGGTGGCAAAGTCGCGATCCTCGAGTTTTCGATTCCGCGATACCAGCCGATCAAAGGCATGTACGGTTGGTACTTCAAGAACGTGTTGCCTCGGATCGGGCAAATGATGGCGAAGAACGATTCAAGCGCTTACGATTATCTTCCCGACAGCGTCGGCGAGTTTCCCTGCTACGAGAAACTGACCGAGAGAATGTTGGCGGCCGGTTTGTCGACTGCCGAGTTCTACCCGCTGACGTTTGGTATTGCCACACTTTACCTGGGAACCAAATGAGTGAGCTTCCAATTGTTCTTGCGATTACCGGCGCTAGCGGCGTGGTCTACGGACAGCGTTTGCTTGAGGTGTTGTTGCAATCAGGGGTAGAGGTTCATCTCACGATCAGCGATTCAGCGCGGGTGGTGGCGCAGCATGAGCTTGGGCTTGAGTTGGAATTGAAGAACTTCTCAGTTGAACAATTGATCCCGGGCTTTTCACCTAGCGAACCTTCAAATCTTGTTTATCACCACTATCAGGATTTTATGACACCGATTGCCAGTGGTTCACATCAAACGCGCGGGATGGTTGTCTGTCCTTGCAGTGGCGGAACGATGTCTGGCATCGCGACGGCGGCCAGCCGCAATCTGATACAGCGTGCTGCCGATGTTCACCTCAAAGAACGTCGTCCTCTGGTGCTTGTTCCGCGTGAAGCCCCGTTGTCGCTGATTCAGATCGACAACATGAGAACGACTTGTGCGGCTGGAGCCACGATCTTACCGGCTTCTCCTGGGTTCTATCACGGAGCTGAAAAAATTTCCGATCTGGTCGATTTCATTGGCGCCCGAATCATTGACAGTTTGGGACTGAAGTGTGATTTGGTGAAGCGTTGGGGCGACAGCTGATGTTCGACAAAATCAAGAAGCTGCTGGAGATGATCCGGTTCAGCCATACGATTTTCGCTTTGCCTTTCGCTCTGCTCGCTGCCGTGATGGCTTGGACCGCCCCGGCTGAAGGAGCCGTTGGGTTCAATTGGATTCACTTGGTCGGAATCATCGTTTGTATGGTCGGTGCGCGAAGTGCGGCGATGGCATTCAACCGCCTTGTAGACCGTTTTATCGATGCCAAGAATCCGCGAACGGCTAAGCGACATCTTCCGGCGGGCGAGTTGTCGGTTGGATCGGTTGTTTGGTTCACGATTATTTCGAGCCTCGTTTTTGTCGCGGGCACCTGTTTCTTTCTGCCAAACTATTTGCCGCTGGTCGTTTCAATTCCAGTTTTGTTCGTGTTGCTCGGTTATAGCTACACGAAACGTTTCACTTCGTTGGCTCATTTTTGGTTGGGCATGGCGTTGATGCTCGCGCCGATTTGCGCGTGGCTGGGTGTGCGCGGGTTAGAAGTCATTGTAAATCCGTTTGATGTTTTACCAGCCGTCGTTCTGGGATTGGCCGTCATGTTCTGGGTTTCCGGATTCGACATGATTTACGCGTGTCAGGATTTTGACTATGACCGCGAGCACAATCTCAACAGCATTCCGGTTCGGCTAGGGATCGCCGGGGCTTTAAGGTTGGCCGCGATCTGCCATGTGATCATGATTGCGTTGCTGCTCCTGATTCCAAACACGCATTTGTTCGGCGGCCCGCGGCTCGGGCTGGGTTGGGTCTACTGGATCGCGGTTTTGCTGACGACTGGCTTGTTGATCTACGAGCATATGCTGGTTCGACCCGATGATTTGACTCGCGTAAACTTGGCGTTTTTTAACGTCAATGCAATCGTTAGCTTTGGCTTGTTTGTAGCCGGGACTCTTGATTTGCTCGTTATTTAAAGGGTTGGCGACACGGTTACTCTAGTGAATGGGTGGTTTCGCCGTGGACATTTTTGGCCGGGCAAAATAAACTCGTTGGCTTGGAAAAAACACGTTTGAAACTGAAGAACACGACATGATTTATTCCGTTGACCAAAGACTAAAAACGATCCGCGACAAAGTCGAATCAGGCCAGCGCCTGGACTTTGATGACGGCATGTTGATGTACGATCCTGAGATCCCGGTCAACGATTTAGGGCAGTTGGCCAATCTGGTTCGCGAACAGAAAAACGGCAACGCGGCTTACTACAACATCAACTCGCACCTCAACGCGACCAATGTTTGCGTTTACCGATGTGTGTTCTGTGCGTTTCGATCAGACCTGCGCAGCGACAAGAGCTATGCGATGTCCGATGAGCAAATTATTGCTCGCGGTCAGGAAGCGACCGACAACGGCTGCACCGAGATCCACGTCGTCGGCGGTCTCCACCACCAGCGCAAGTACGCTTGGTACCGCGACATGATTGGTTTGTTGAAAACCAATTTCCCAAAAATACACCTCAAGGCGTGGACTGCGGTTGAGATTAACTGGTTTGAGTTTTTGGAAAAGCGTCCGACAGCCGAGATTCTTCAGGAACTCAAAGACGCCGGGATGGGAAGCATGCCTGGCGGAGGTGCGGAAATATTTCATCCCGAAGTACGCGATCAGATCTGCGAGCACAAAGCCGACGGGAACAACTGGATTCACATTCACAGAACGGCTCATCAGTTGGGGATCAAAACCAATTGCACCATGCTGTACGGTCATGTTGAAAAGCCGTTACACCGGGTCGATCATTTGATTCGATTGCGCGAACTACAAGACGAAACCGGTGGGTTCCAGACTTTCATTCCACTGGCATTTCACCCGGAGAATACCGGGCTTTCGCATATCAAGAAACCGACTGCCGTGGAAGATCTTCGCACGATCGCAATCAGCCGTTTGATGCTCGACAACGTTGACCATATCAAGGCGTATTGGATCATGTTGGGAATCGGTACGGCACAAACCGCGCTTTCGTACGGAGCCGATGATCTCGACGGAACCGTTCGTCAGGAATTGATCTATCACGATGCAGGTGCGACGACGCCGGAGTTTCTGTCGGTTGATAAATTGAAGCACTTGATCCGCGAAGCCGGTCGGGATCCGATCGAAAGAAGCACGACCTATCAAAAAATCAATCGCAACGAGAATGATTTTTACGATTGGAGCGTCGGCGAAGAGATCACAGTTGGTCAGGCTCATCAGCAAGCGTAGGTCAAAGCTATTTTGATGTTCAGTGGTTGGCGGGCGCATGTAACGGTTAACCGACACGTTAGCGAGAGCGAAGCTGAAATTGAGTTCGCCCTCGCTGACGCGTTTTGAAGTTGCACCCTTTCAACCGCGAAGCGGTGGCAGGATGTAGCCGTGGGTGTAAACCCACGGGGAAATGAACAAATAATCCCAAAGTCGCGAAGCGACGACATGAACACTTGATGTTCAATTCTTGTCGCCGCTTTGAGGCTTAGGCGGTTGTGCGAGCCGATAACCCCACGCTGACGCATGGGGCTACATCCTGTCGCCTCTTCGAGGCTGGCAATGTGCAACTTCAAAACTGACGCGTCGGGTTACCGGTTTCGCTGAGAGTGGTTATGGCACCCAGTCGCAAAAAACGCGGTTCGCAGTTGTCTTGCTACCCCACGTCGCTTAAATCGAGTGCTTTTCCATAGCGTGCAAACACGAGCTGGCGAAGTCGGCTGTATTGCTCATCAGACATCTCGGGATCTTCTTCTATCAATTTTCGCGCGTCGTGCTGAGCCCGTTGCAAGACCTCGGCATCCCGGATCAAATCCGCGATCATCAACGGTGGAAAACCGCTTTGCTGCGTGCTGAACAGATTGCCTGGTCCGCGAATTTTCAAATCAGTCTCGGCCAACTCGAATCCGCTATCTGTTTCCTCGAAAGCCTTCAATCGCTCGTTTGATTCAGGATCGTCTGATGTGACGAATGCACAAACATAGCCCGGATGTTGGCCTCGGCTGACTCTGCCTCGGAGTTGATGAAGCTGAGAAAGCCCGAAACGCTCCGCGGACTCGATCGTCATGATGGTCGCATTAGGCACGTTGATGCCGACTTCGACGACTCCGGTGGCGACGATAACCTGAGTCTTGCCAGAGACGAAACTCTCCATCGCGGCGTCTTTTTCTTCCGAGGACTGTTTGCCGTGAAGCACATCGAGCCGGAATTCAGCCAACGGACCATTGCTCAACGATTCAAACATGCTTTCGGCACTGCTGAGATCAGAATCTTCTTTTGCATCAACCAGCGGCGCAACGACGAACCCCTGCCTTCCTTCCCGAAGTTTCTTGCGAAAGAACTCCCACCACTGCTGTCGGGTCTGCTGCTGACCGAGATACGTATTTACTTTCTGGCCAACGCCACTGGTTCGCTCTAGCGTTGAAACATCGAGATCTCCAAACAACGTCATTGAAACGGTTCGCGGGATTGGTGTCGCCGTCATGACCAGATAGTGTGGGTCGTGCCCCGATTGTTTCATAGTTGCCCGTTGGCGGACTCCGAATTTGTGCTGCTCGTCGATCACGACCAAACCAAGTTGCTTGAACTTGAGTTTCGATGCCACGACGGCTTGAGTCCCGATCACAAAATCGACTTCTCCTTCCGCAATCTCGGCCGCGATCATTTTTCGCTCCGATGTTTTGAGGCTGCCGGTCCAAAGCGCCATTCGGACGCGGCTGTTTTGCAGTAGCTCGGTCATCGTTTGGAAGTGTTGCCGGGCGAGAATTTCGGTTGGAGCCATTAAAACCGTTTGGTTCCCGTGTGCCACAGCAAGCAACATTCCGCACAGTGCGACCGCAGTTTTACCGCTTCCCACTTCACCGTGCAGAAGGCGGTTCATGGGAAAGCCCTGCCCCATGTCGGTCGCGATTTCATCAAAGGCAACTTGCTGCGATTGAGTTAGCTCAAAAGGAAGCCGCCCAAGGATCCGGGCTCGAATTTTCGGTGTCAGCTCCAATTCTGGCGAGACATTCTCGGTTCTGATTTTGTGACGACGAAACGCAAGAGCCAACTGCAGAATGAACAATTCCTGATAAACAAGACGTCCACGGGCATCGTCAACGTCGGACTGTGATTTGGGCGCGTGGATTTGTCGAATCGCGGCTTCGATTCCGCAGACTTCGATTTGCTCACGGAACTGGTCGGGAAAGGCCTCTTGAACCAAGCCCGCGCAGCGCTCGACCGTTTGGGAAACCAGCTCGCGCATTTGCCGCTGGTTGATACCATCAGTCAGACGATAAACGGGCGAAAGATGCTTTTCGTCATCGAGATTCTGGTCGAGGTCGAGCCAAGTCGTTTTGGGGTGGTTCATTTGAAAACGACCGCCACTAAGTTTGGCTTTTCCTCGCAGTAGCACCCGCTGGCCAATCTGGAACCGGTTCATCAGGAACTGCTGGTTGAACCAGACGGCTCTGACAAACTGATTGTCCTGCTTGACCAAGACATAGAGAATATGTTTTCCGTTGCCCGAAATGACCTGGTCGATGTCATCGACGGCTCCGGCGATGCTTGCGAGCTGCTCAGACTCAAGATCGACGATCTGATGTAGCTCGGTGAAGTCTTGATAGGAACGTGGGAAGAAGAACAGAAGATCGGCCGCAGTTCTTAGTCCCAGTTTCTCAAGCAGTTGAGCTCGGTGCGGTCCGATTCCATTGAACTCGACCACAGGCTGAGTCAGCAATTCAATCGGCGACGGGGCCGGTCGATCAGATTCGCTGGGCCGTTTTTCCCGGTTCGAGTTTTGTGTCTTGGCATCGGACATGCCATATTTTGTGCTCATCGGGATGCGAGCGACAGTGGGGAAGTGGAATCGGTTTCTCAGATTAGCCGTTCCCCGGCTCTACAAATATTTTTGATAGGCCGCGACGGCGAGTCCATCGACCCGGTCATTTTCTTCGTGGCCACTGTGGCCAGCGACACGAGTGTACTTGACGTAGTGACGGGCAAGTTGGGCGTCGAGTCGTTTCCAGAACTCTTCGTTCTTGACTGGGACGAGCTTTTTGCCTTCTTTGCGTTTCCAACCGTTGGATTTCCATTTTGGCATCCACTCGGTCATGCCTTTACCGACATAGACGCTATCGGTGAATAGCTCGACGCCGCATGGTCGTTTAAGTTCCGCCAGCCCTTGAATGACTGCTTCCAACTCCATCTGGTTGTTGGTTGTATGAACCATCGCGCCCGATTTCTCGATTTCTTTTCCCGAGGGCAGGTGGCGCAGGATAAATCCCCAGCCGCCGGGGCCAGGGTTGCCGCTGCAGCCGCCGTCGGTGAACAAGTGAACTTCGATCTCAGTTGGTTTATCTTTTTTGGCCAAGGTTTAACTTTGAGGTTTCGATTCAGATTTCAAATACAAATTCAGTTTACCCTACGACTCCGCCGGAGCCGACGGGTTACCAGATTGAGGCGGCGAGCCGGCGTCTGGAATTTTAACGTCGGATTGGGTTTCATTTACTTCATCGGATTGCGGGGGTTTGGGTGTCAACGTCGCTCTGGCAAAATCGACACGCTGGCTCTTAGTGAGTTCGTCGATGCTTTGAGCAATCTCAGAATTGATCCTGGGGATCTGCTTGAAAATCCAGGGCATCGTAACGGTGAACGTACTTCCTTTTCCGACCTCTGATTCAAGCTCGATCGTTCCGCCCAGAAGAATGCAAAGTTCTTTGACGATCGAAAGCCCCAATCCGGTTCCCGAAACCTCACGCGTCAATGCGTCTTCCCCGATTGCCGATGGCCCCTGCCGAAACTTCTCGAACACGATCGCCTGATCTGACTGCGCGATTCCTACGCCCGTATCGCAGACCTTGATTTCAAGTTTCGCGTTTGAAATTTGATCGTTTGATGCCTCCTCGATTCGTCTGGTATCAACATTGATCCGGCCACCTTCGGGTGTAAACTTGATCGCGTTGGACAGCAGATTGGTCATCACCTGGCGGACTTTAATTTTATCCTGTTCGAGCTGAGGCCAGGTTGGGTCGGCATTCCAAACCAATTGAATGTTCTTTGAATCGGCCAGGTTTCGGACCATTTCGCAAAGCTCACCAGTGAGTTGGTCAATTTTGAAATCGCTGGGTTTGACTTCCATTTTGCCGGCTTCGAGCTTGGCCATGTCGAGGATGTCGTTGATCAAATCAAGCAGCAATCTGCCTGAGTTGCGAATGTTGGAAGCGAATCGCACGTGTTTTTGATCCAAGCCCTTGGCCGTTTCGAGAATCTCGGAAAAGCCAATGATGCTGTTGAGCGGTGTGCGAAGTTCGTGACTCATGTTGGCCAGGAACTCGCCTTTGACTTGATTGATTTCATAGAGCTTGAGATTCAACTGGGCTTGTTCGTCGACTTTGTTGTCGAGATCCTCGTTGGCGTTTTGAAGCGCAGTCTGGGTGTCGAGAAGGTGACGAAGCATCCGGTTGAATGAACGGGATAGTTCTTCGAACTCGTCGCCGGTATCAACATCGGCGCGAACGTCCATGCGGCCGTGACTGACTTCTTCGGTTACATCTCGCAGGTGTGCCAGAGGTTTGACGATAAACCAGCGGACGATCATCCACAGCAGACCCATTGAGCAAACCGCTGTCACGATCGCAACGGAAATCAGGATCGCGCGATTCTTTGTAATTGCATTCTGAGTCGATTCGTTCTCTAACCCGATTCGCAAGAACATCGGAGGAACCATGCTCAGTCGTTCAAGCACTAATTCGCTTTCAGTTTCAGAGTCATCATTGTTGGCGAGTTGGGCGGCGATTTCTTCGAGGCGGGGGAACTGCTCGGGGTCTTCGGTTAGCGGGAGATGGCAGCCCAAGCACCCCGATTCAGAGTTAAAGACGATCGGGATGTAGTAATAGTATTTTTTGTTGGTGGTAAACTCTTCCCCGTCGGCGGGGTTTTTGTCTTCTGATTCCTCGATGAGGACCCGCTCAATTGTTTTCAATTTTTCTTCATAGGTCTCGGTGTCGAGTTTGAAGGCTTTGGTGATCGCTTCAACCTGGTTCTGCTCATTTTGTAGAGCAAGCGTCTTGGCGGCCAGTTTCTCGAGCGTCCGAATTTCCCTCGGGTCGTTGGCGACGATCGGCTTGGTGTGTTTTCGATAGATACTATCGTCCAGGACGCGGACTTCAGCTTGGTAGGGCGTCGAAGGCTCTTCGCTGGCGAGTGAGCTGAACAAATCGCGTGCGGGGCCTTTGACGTTTTTCAGATGGGTGCGCAGTTTGAAGTCGGTCGTCAATTCATGGGCTTGGGCGCGCGTGTTTCGGCGGATCAGGTTCTCGGTGATCTGGTTGACTGACCAGAACGAACCCGCAATCAGCGCAAGCATCAACGCGCCGAACCAGATACGGATTTTCCGCTCCAGCGATGAGTTGCCAAGTACGCCTTTGAGGCTCTTGTAGGCCATTTGAAGTTGACTTTCGACGAAGTTCCGTAGCAACGCTATTGTAGAACTGTCGAGATCGACAAGCCATAGTGATTGCAGAGCTACATCATGTCTTGCGGGTCAATGTCGACGATCCACTGGACATCGTCGATCGACTTGATTGTCGTCTGGGCGCGTTTGACGACTGCTTGGATGTCGCCTTGGTGGTTGGCGCTGAGCATCATGTGGAATCGGTATTTGCCCCTCAGTTTTTCGACGGGCGCCGTTGATGGGCCCAGTACGACGACTTCTTTTTGAAGCTCGCTGGCCGATTTCTCGATTTCCTCCGCAATATGATCGGCCATCTGTTCGGCTTTAGAATCAATCTCGCTGCGAATCACGATCCGCGCCAATTTTCCAAACGGCGGATAGTTGAATTCTTCGCGCTGTGGCATTTCGGTGTTTGCAAACCCGATAAAGTCGTGGCGAGTTGCGGCTTGTATCGCGTCGTTCTCGGGGCAGAAGGTCTGTACCAGAACTCGGCCTCCTTTTTCTCCGCGCCCGGTGCGCCCGGCGACTTGGGTGACCAGCCCGAACGAACGTTCGGCGGCTCGAAAGTCAGGCAGATGCAGCGCCGTGTCGGCGTTGATCACACCGACCAAGGTGACGTTGGGAAAGTCGAGCCCTTTGGCGATCATTTGCGTGCCAAGCAGAATTTTGATTTCGCCGCTGCGGAATTTTGCCAACGCGCGTTCGTGGCTGCCCGGTTTGCGCATCGTGTCGGTGTCCATTCGCATCATCGGCACGTCGGGAAACATGGCTTCGACGGTCGCGGCAAGCCGTTGGGTTCCTAGTCCTGAAAATCGAATCGATGGATTGTTGCAGTCGGTGCAGCGTCTAGGCTCGGGAATCTGGTGGTCGCAATAATGACAGACGGCTTTGTTGCCTTCGACGTGGTGAGTCAAAGGAATCGAGCAGTCGGGGCATGTTTCCACGTTGCCGCAGGCCGGACATTGAATTCGGGTCGAGAATCCACGACGGTTGAGTAGCAAGATGACTTGCCCACCGTCTTTGATCGATTGAGTGATTTCCTGGCGAAGTTTTTGGCTGATTGGGCCGAATCGTTTTCGTCCTCCAAAATCAGCACGCATGTCGATCGTCGCGACATCGGGTAGCGGCAAATCGAGAACACGTTTCTTCATCGAGATTTTTTCGTAAGTCCCCTCCCCTGCCCGATGCCAACTTTCAAGCGATGGGGTTGCCGATCCGAGAATCAATGGAACGTTCTCGTTGCTTGCGCGCCAGTGAGCGACGTCTCTGGCGTGGTAGCGCGGGGCTTTGTCCTGCTTGAAAGAGCCATCATGCTCTTCATCAAGCACGATCAATCCGAGGTTGGGAGTCGGAGCGAAAATCGCACTGCGGGCTCCAACGATGACTTGCACATTGCCAGCGGCGATCTGTTGCCAGTGCCAGGCCCGTTGAGCAGCGGTCAAATGGGAGTGCAATACAGCGACGCGATCAAATCGGGCTCGGAATCGCTGCCGTGTTTGCGGTGTGAGACTGATCTCGGGGACCAACACGATCGCTTGGCGACCGAACTCGACGATCTTTTGAATCGCGCGGATGTAGACTTCTGTTTTTCCGCTACCTGTGATTCCGTGCATCAGAAACGTGCGATGTGTATTGGCATCGATGTGTTTCGTGATGGCGTCGAGGGCAATTTCCTGCTCGGGGTTGAGAATCAGATCAGACATTCGTTGTTCGCGCGGAATCTCATGTGTCTTTTGTTGCACCCGCCGTGAAGTGGTGACGATCAGTCCTTTCTTGCGCAGTGTTGAGATTGGGCCTGTCGTGCATCCGACCGTCTCGGCCAATTCGCGAGGAGTCCAGTCTTGGACGCTTGAGCGAATCGTCCCGAGTATGTTGCGCTGAAGATCGGACAGCTTCATCGTTTCAAGTCCTTCAGCAACTCCATCGGCAAGACTCAGGAATAGCATTTCGCGCGTTCCTGATTGATTGCGAACACCGGGAGGGACAATCGTTTCGATGACTTGGCCCAATGGGCAGATGTAGTGATCACTGATCCAGTGAGCAAGTCCGAGCAACGAACTTGTCAGCAGCGGTGCTGCATCAACGACTTTCTCGATCGGTTTGAGTCGCGAGCGGTTGACGGTTGATGCCAGTTCGTGAAACGCCCCAATCACATCGATGCAGTAACCGGTCATTTTGCGGTTGCCACGTCCAAGTGGGACTTCTATCCGGACACCGGGTTTGACGGCGGTTTCCATGCTCGCAGGAATCGAATAGTCATAAGGGCCATAAGGTGCGCTAGAGAACGCAATTCGCGCAACGAGCCAGTCGTCTTGATCATCAAGCTGCCAAGGCTGCGGTTCGACGTTGAAAAGTGACTGCTGATCCATATCATTCCAACATATCAGATTGAGTTGACACGTTGGGTCTGATTTGCTGCGGTAAACAGAGGTGGCAGTATTTTATTGAACACGCTTGGGCCAAGGCACCGACGTAGAAGATCGGGGAACGCTGTGTTAGGCTTTGTTGAGATCGTTAAAAAGCCAAGATTGCTAAGTTTGACGATCGCCGATTGAAAGGATTTTGGAACGAATATGCGTATTGGGATTTTTGGAGGTTCATTTGATCCGATTCACTTTGGACATTTGATCCTTGCCGAAGTTTGTCGTGAGCAAGCCAACCTCGATCAGGTTTGGTTCATGCCGTGCGCGTTGGGGCCGCATAAATCTGACGGAGCCCACGGAACGGTTCGCCAGCGAACCGAGATGATCGAACTGGCCCTCGGGGGACACGAAGCGTTCGTGCTGTCGAGGCTGGAGATCGAGCGAGGCGATGTGAGTTACACGGTAGATACGCTTAAGCAGATCAAGGAGTCGAATCCTGATGACGAGTTGTTTCTGATGATGGGCGACGATTCGCTGGAGAACTTTTCCAGTTGGCGCGATCCGAAAACGATCTGCGAGTTGGCGACACCGATTGTCGTTAACCGACCAGGCTCGGGAGAAGTCGATCTATCGGTTTTGAAACAGTATGTCAGTCCCGAGCGTTTTCAGAGGTTTGAGAATCTGAAAATCGTTTGCCCTCGAATCGAGATTAGTAGTAGTGAGATTCGGAAGAAAGTTGGTCAAGGCAAGAGTATTCGATTCTTGACTCCACGTTCGGTAGAAAAGTACATCGAGACGCAAAAGTTATTTGCTGATGCCGGCTAACGTCGCAACCTCGCAGGCGGGAGTCCAAAATTCAACCAAGGCGACTGGATCCCTGCTTTCGCGGGAAACACTAAAGTATCTTTGATGTAGATTGAGGATTGAGAATGTTGAAGTACAAGGACTTTGTTCCCAAGGAAATCGAAGCTCCCGGTTTGCTCAATCCTGGCGAGCATGAAACGTTTGACGATGCCGTTGAGGCTTGCAATCAATGGTTGTTGCAAAATCCCAGCGTTCAAATGGTGAGTCTTGAGACGGTCGTGCTTCCAAATATTTGGAGCCGTTGGGAAGAGGGTTCCGCGGACGCTTCGATTGGCACCAGCGGTGATGCGCCCAGTCGTTGGCATCAATTCTTGCGGTGCTGGTTTCACCAAGGGTAGAGGCCCAATGAAGCAATCACACTCCTCGAAAGCGCCCTTCGTTGTCTCAATAAAGTTGGAAGCTGACCAAACGTGTCGCAACGTTTGCAACGATTGAATATCTTGGAAGAACGCGATAAAATGTTGGAAGTCTACACAAAGGATTTGCAAGTGCCCCTATCGAAAAATCGCATTCATCAAGGCGACTGCATTCATTTGCTAAAGAAGGTTAAAAAGGGCTCGGTAGATCTTGTCTTCGCTGACCCACCGTTCAATATCGGCTACGAGTACGATGTCTACGATGACCAGCGGCAAGCCGATGATTACTTGAAATGGTGCCGTCAGTGGATCAAGGGCGTTCATCGCGCGCTTAAAGACGACGGTACATTTTGGCTTGCTATCGGTGACGAGTATGCAGCAGAGTTGAAGATTGAAGCTCAAAAAGCTGGCTTCCACTGTCGCAGTTGGGTGATCTGGTACTACACATTCGGCGTAAACTGCGTGAACGGATTTAGTCGATCTCACACCCATGTTTTTCATTTCGTTAAAGACAAAAAGAACTTCACCTTCAACCGCATCAACCCTCAAATTCGAGTGAAGTCTGCTCGCCAGATGGTGTATGCCGACAACCGAGCCAATCCCAATGGGCGCCTGCCTGACAATACCTGGATCACGCGGCCTCAAGATGCGCCGCTAAGTTTCAGTCCAAACCACGACACATGGTATGTTCCGCGAGTTGCAGGGACGTTCAAGGAACGTGAAGGCTTTCATGGCTGCCAAATGCCAGAACAATTGCTCGCACGAATCATCCGTTCCACCAGCAAGCCTCAGGATCTTGTCTTGGATCCATTCGGCGGGAGCGGCACAACCTTGTGCGTTTCCAAAAAGCTTGGCCGTCAGTGGATGGGGTTTGAGTTGTCCGACGACTACGTCAAGTATATTGGTGAACGACTTGAGCGAATCAGCATCGGCGACGAAATCGACGGCCCGGAAGATCCAATCGAGAGTGCCCCGAGTACAGCTAAAGGCAAACGGCGCAAAAAACCTTTTAACGAAAAAACAGAAAAGGCCGTTATTGAATCATACAAGAAAGCGGGACGCGGCTACCCCGCCGATTATTTGTTGTGTGACAAGGATCTTAACAAGGAATTCATTGATGTGTGTCTTAGCCATGGGATTGGTGGTAGCGCTGCAATTTGGAATTCATATCTTCTGAATCTTCGAAAAGCGGGCAAGCTTCCAAGTTCGAAAAAGCGTGCTGCGAGAATTTCCACTGAACAGATGGATCGTTTTGGGTTTGCCAGCGAAGTCGCATGGCGTTTGCTCGCGATCGACTACCGAAAGACATTGGACGAAATACTTTGCTCGCCAGATTTTGCGGCTGAATTTGATCGTTTGGCAAGCGAGTTTGGGCCTGTTGACAAAAGTGTTTCATCACTTGAATTCCGCCTCGCCGCACTTTCCATTCGAAAACGCTCGCACGGCGCACGTGACTCGGCTGCTGAGCAATTCAGCCAATGGATGCGGGGAAACAAAAAGCTAAAGCGGATCGAAACTGATGGATCACTCGAAGCATTAGAAATTCCAGGTGTGTTCATTTTATGTTCTGATGACATTGGCTTTTATGCCGGAGAAACTGCCAACATGCGCGTTCGCGTTGAAGAAGCGTTGAGCAATCCCAATTGGAGTAGCTTGGAGCCAAACAGTGTGGCGTTTGTTCCCAATGATGGCAATCTTTCAACAAAGTACGCTCTTAAGTCCGCATTGGTGATGCGTGAAAGCCCGTTGCTGAATTGCAGGCTACTTAATCACTCGTCTGAGTTGCCCAGAAAGCCAAAATGACTGAAAACATTGCAGGGCAATGCTACGTGTTTTGCTCTCTATTCGAATCTGAACTCCAAACGGCATGATTCGGGTAAGAGTCCACCATCGAGCCAACTCATGCAGCGCGGCGCTGGATGTCGTTGTCTGCAAAGGTAGTTGAAAGCAGTGGATCGTTGGCCAAGGCTGCTTCTAGACGTTCGAGTTGCTCGGCGGAGGTGAGTGCCAGATCCATGAACAGGATTTTCTTTGCCCCGATTTCGCAAGTGCCGCCGCCGGTACCGCCAAAATAGTCGTAGCGGACTTGATAGCCCAGTTGTTCTGCAATCGCTGTCAAACGATCGATCTTTTCAATCGTACTCATGTCTCGACTTCCTTGTTCTGTAAATTAACGTAACGTCTTTCCCTGACGCTCGTTCCCTGACTATGGGTCTCAATTGCCAACTCGCCCGAATTTGGAGGCGTGCATTGGGTCCGATGTAAGGTCTGCCAACCCCGTCGAACCCGCGGATTACCCAAGCCGATTATATGAATTAGCGTTTTAGAGTCACAGACGAGTTGGACGATAACTCAGCCGTCCCACCTTGGTTCGATTTGGGGTGCCAACCCGCGATTTGAGAATTGAGCCGATAAAACTGTAATAAGCAAATCCAGTAGCGCAGAACAGGTAGTTTGCGCGGTCCTAGCAAGGGCTCTCAAGCCTACTGTTTGCTTAGAATTTAATGACCACGGAAGGATTCGTAGTGAGCGAGTGCCAGCAAAAAGAGATTCAGCAGCTCCAGGAAGAGATCACTGCACTTAAAAAACGGCTTGATCAAAGCCAGCGAATGACCGCGTTGGGCGAGCTTGTTAGCACCACTACGCATGAATTCAACAACGTGCTGATGACGATCATCAACTACGCCAAGATGGGCATGCGTCACGACGACAAAGAGACACGCGACAAGGCGTTCGAGAAAATCAACAAGGCGGGCATGCGAGCCGCGAAGATTACCAATTCGGTTCTGGGTATGGCTCGAAACCGAAGCGAACACTTCGAGATGACTGATATCGCCAAGATCATCGATGAGTCGATGGTTCTGCTTGAGCGCGAAATGCAGAAGTATCGGATCTCGGTCGACATGCAGATCGACGAAGTTCCAGAAGTCTCTGCGATTGGAAACCAAATCCAGCAAGTGTTGATGAACCTTCTGATCAACGCGCGTCAGGCGATGAGCGAAGGCGGCCAGCTGGTGATCAAGCTTCAAAAGAATGCCGAAAACCAGACGGTCGATTTGAGCGTCCGCGACTACGGTCCCGGAATCGCGCAGGACAAACTGCGAAAAATCTTCGACGCTTATTACACGACCAAGGAAGGTCCGGATGAAACCGGCAAGGGCGGAACTGGCGTTGGACTTGCGACTTGCAAGAACATCATCGAAGCTCACGGCGGAAAGATTCGTGTCGAAAGCAGCGTGGGCAAAGGAACGTGCTTTACTTTGATGCTCCCAATGGAACGTCAAAAGTCCCCTGTTCCGATGGCCCGGGGAATCGCTGGCGCGGTTTCGCAGATCAACGCTTCGACCAACACAGTTTCGTAGAACTCCCGGGAACCAAAGCTTGGCCGAGGAAAAACAGAAGCACCGGTTTGTGCCGCTTGATTCTTATGCGGAATACTCTGAATCCGAAATGGTTCAAAGGGCGCAGGATTTTTACGAACAGATCAAGCGTAGGCGCACGGTTCGTGAGTTTTCCAATCGCCCTGTTTCCCGCCAAGTCATCGACCAGTGTATCTTGTCGGCAGGCACCGCGCCCAACGGAGCCAACCAGCAGCCTTGGCACTTTGCCGTTGTTTCCGATGCGGAGGTGAAGTCAAAGATCCGTCAGGCGGCCGAAGAGGAAGAACGAGAGTTCTACAACGGCCGAGCACCTCAAGATTGGCTTGATGCTCTGGCGCCATTAGGCACCGATCAGAATAAGCCATTTCTGGAGATCGCGCCCTATCTGATCGTGATTTTTTCCAAGCCGCACGAACTCGACTCCGATGGCAATCGGGTTAAGAACTACTATGCCAACGAGTCGGTCGGCATCGCGACCGGCATGTTGATTACGGCGCTGCATCATTGTGGCTTGGCCACACTGACACATACGCCAAGCCCGATGAAGTTTCTGAATCAGGTTCTTGATCGCCCAGCAAACGAGCGGCCTTTTGTCGTTTTGGTGGTCGGCCGTCCGGCCAGCGATGCCAAAGTGCCAGTGATCAGCAAGAAACCTCTCGACGCGATTACGTCGGATCATTGAATGTTCATCAATTTGGTGTTTCTAGACGCACGTCAAAAATTAAGCGAACAAGCCATTTGGGCCGCCGTTACTGCTGGTGCAGTTGTCGGCGCGGTCACGTCATCCTGGTTTGTTTTCGTTTTGGTTTCCGGAGGCTTGATAGCCTCGGGAATCATGAACTCTGAAATTCGACTCGGCCCAACTAGCAAAGGCCGACGTCGAAAGAACTAGTTCAGCTTTGCATCAACTCCTGTTGGTGCTTTTTTAGCTATCAAAGATTCGCTCCGGTCGATGTGAATGAAGCATTTTCGAATTCTCAATAGTCTCGGTCACCGTGTTTTCTTGTTCATTTGATTGTTTCGCGTGACCAAACGTGTCACATTAGTCGGCTTAAATGCGCTGTCTTTCAATTTTGCTTGGTAGTCACGATGACTTTTTACGCTCACAGCCTCAAAGACCAGCCCATCGAACAGTGGGAAACCATGCAACAGCATGAAGAACTGGTCGCGAAATACTGCCGTGGGTTTTTGAGGAGAATTGATCCATCTCTTGAACCTTGGGGCGAATTGCTTGGGCGCTGGCATGATTTGGGGAAGTACTCTCAAGCCTTCCAACGCTATATCAAGTCAGCGAATTCCATCGAGGTTGACTCGCATCGCGGTGAAGTTAAAGGCAAAGTGGATCACTCAACAGCGGCAGCACAATTGGCAGTTGAGAAGTTCGGTGCGCGAGGCGCATTGCTGGCTTACTGTTTTGCCGGGCATCATGCTGGTCTACCCGATTGGGACGACGGACAGAGCCATTCTGGATTGAAACAACGTTTGACAAAGCAAATTCCTGATTGGTCAGAAGTAGTGCCTGTGACATTGATCGAGCAATCATTTCCTGGCATGCCTAGCATTGGCGATCCAAAGCCAGACGACGCCATCCACGCTGCCTTTCGAGTCAGCTTTTGGATTCGCATGGTTTTCTCGACACTAGTCGATGCAGATTTTTTGGCGACCGAAGCCTTTATGTCACCCGAACGAAAATTGTTCCGACCAAGAGTCATTGCTAAATTCGCCGATCTGAAACAAGTCGTCGAAAATCATATGGGGGATCTCGAAAATGCAGCTCCTGACACTCAGGTCAACCAAATCCGAAAACGTGTTAGCTCTGATTGTCTAACCAAGTCTGGTCTCGCTCCCGGTTTCTTCTCCATGGAAGTCCCA
Source organism: uncultured Pirellulaceae bacterium (assembly GCA_937981585.1). Classification (GTDB taxonomy): domain Bacteria; phylum Planctomycetota; class Planctomycetia; order Pirellulales; family Pirellulaceae; genus Mariniblastus. Next base: position 23,412 of record CALJOA010000094.1, read on the forward strand.
ACCGGTGGGGGCAAAACACTGGCATCACTCCGTTTTGCGTTGAATCACGCAATTCAACATGATCTCCAGCGAATGATTTTTGCGGTACCCTTTACCAGCATTATTGAACAAAACGCGAAAGTTTATCGCAACCTGTTTTCAGAACTCGGTGACAAGGTGGTGCTTGAACACCACAGCAACCTCGATCCAGCGAACGAAACTACAACTAATCGACTACAGACAGAAAATTGGGATGCGCCATTGGTTGTAACCACCAACGTTCAGCTCTTTGAATCGTTGTTTGCAAGCCGAACATCCCGTTGCCGAAAGTTGCACCGGATTGCTCGGAGCGTTATCGTCTTGGACGAAGCTCAAACGTTGCCGATCGAACTCCTGCACCCAACATTGTTGGCTTTGCGAGAACTTGTGGACACTTTTGGATGCTCGGTTGTGCTGTGTAGTGCAACCCAACCAGCCCTCGGTTGGCGTGACACCTTTTCTATTGGAATCAAAGATGTTCGTCCGATTATCAACGATTCTGCCAAGCTGTATCAATCACTAAACCGCACCAAGGTTCGCGTTGCCGGCAAGATCAATAATGAAGAGCTCTCAACTCAAGTGACAGAACGTTCTCAAGTACTTTGCATTGTAAATACTCGCAATCATGCAGCTGAGATCTTTGAGCGACTTATTCAAAAGCAAACTGAAGGGTGTTTTCATTTGAGTACGCGGATGTGCGCTGCCCATCGGATGGAGCAGTTGGACGAAATCCGACGTCGGCTCAAAGCAAACGAGCCAAGCCGCGTTGTTAGCACGCAATTGATTGAAGCGGGCGTGGATGTCGATTTTCCAGTCGTCTATCGAAGTAGTTGCGGCTTGGATTCGTTGGCTCAGGCCGCTGGACGTTGCAACAGGGAAGGCTTGTTGGAATCCGGCGAAGTTATCTTCTTCGAAGCTGAGCGCCCACCACCAGTCGGCTTTCTTAGGCAAAGTGCCGACACTAGTAGCGAGCTGATTGAGCAGTTTGAAGATGACCTACTTTCACCGTCTGCAATCGAAGCCTACTTCGACCTTCATTACTGGAAAAAATCCGACACGTGGGACAAACAGGAAGTCTTAAAAGCTATTGGAAATCAACCCAACAAACTGCAATTCAACTTTCGCCAAGTCGCTTCGCGATACCGATTCATTCGCGACGAGACCCAAGCCATCATTGTTGGGTACGGGGACGAAGGGCAGGAGTTGTTGGACAAACTCCGACAGCCAGTCAAATTTGTGCGCCGAGATACTTGGCGGCGACTTCAGCGATACACCGTACAGCTTCGGCAACATGAACTTTCAATTTTGAACGAAGCCGGAGCAATTGAAACTTTACACGACCGACTCGTCCTAGCACACAATCATCTATATGACGAGGCAATGGGATTAAAGCTGAGCCAGTCAGATGGCGTGCTTCCGGTTGAAGATTGCATTATTTGAGCAACGTTTAAGGAAACCTATGAACATTGAAAAAAACCGCGTCGCCCTTCGAGTGTGGGGCGATTTCGCCTGTTTTACTCGCCCCGAAATGAAAGTCGAGCGAGTCAGCTATGACGTCATGACGCCGTCCGCCGCCCGCGGCGTTCTTGAAGCGATCTACTGGAAGCCAGAAATTCGCTGGGTCATTCGTCGCATTCACGTACTCAATCCCATTCGTTTCACAAACATTCGTCGCAACGAATTGGGAGGCGTCGGGCCATCGGCAAGAACTTTGAAATCATACCTGGGCGGTGAGAAATCAGACGTACTGTCACAGGTCATTGAAGAAGATAGGCAGCAACGCGCGGCTACTATTCTGCAAAACGTCAACTACCTGATCGAAGCTCATTACGAAGTAGTCAGCGGCAATGACCCGCCGCAGAAACATTATGAAATGTTCAAACGGCGATCTTCCAAAGGGCAGTATTTTCACCACCCTTACCTTGGCTGTCGCGAATTTGTGGCAAACTTCGAATGGCACGAAGGCAATACGCCGGAATCACCTGAGTCACTGAAAGGCGAACGCGATCTTGGATTCATGCTGCATGATATTGATTTTCGAAACGATATGACGCCAAAGTTTTTTCGCGCGAGCATGATTGATGGTGTAATCGACGTTCCACCGTTCGAAAGTGACGAGGTGCGGTCATGATTCTTCAGCGACTCTGCGATTACTACGATCGACTTGCCTCCGACCCAAACCAAAACATCGCAGCGATTGGGTTTGCTCCTCAGAAAGTTGGCTTTGAAATTGTCATTGAAGAGGATGGGGCATTGCACGCCTTGCAAGATATCCGCGACATGTCGGGAAAAAAACCAGTCAACCAGTTGATGGAGTTGCCGTATGGAGGAAAGCGAGCCAATGCAATCATGCCCATGTTTCTGTGGGACAAACCCGAGTATTTGCTCGGTTGGATCTCTCCCGAGTTGCGTGATGAACCCGAACGTGAGTCGGAGTCTGAAGCCAAAAAACGACTCAAGAGAATCGACCGTATCGGTGAATGCTTCAAAGCCGCTCAACAATTGCATCAAGACTGCTCAATAGAAGTGGAGTCAAAACAACTTAAGTCTGTTGTCGCTTTTTTGAATAACTGGAATCCGAACAATCTGACACAGGAACAGGACGAATTTTTGCAAAACATTGGCACTGGTTTTGCCGTCTTTCGTATTCGATCGGCAAAGAGTTTTGTCCATGAGGAAGAAGCGGTGCGTAGCTATTGGTCAAGCTCGCAAGCAGCTAGTGAAGAAAGCGATGTCGTAAGCACTTGCCTTGTGTCAGGTGAAACTACAACTTTGGCACGCCTCCACCCCGGAATTAAAGGGGTCCGCGATGCCCAATCTTCCGGGGCATCAATCGTTTCGTTCAACGATGATGCCTTCACAAGCTATGGGAAATCTCAAAGCTACAACGCTCCAGTCGGTGAGTCTTCCGCGTTCAAATATGCCACGGCCCTTTCCCGGTTGCTTGAACATGACTCGGGTCGCAAGCTTCAGATCGGTGATACAACTTGTGTTTTTTGGGCTGACCAATCAACCGAGGCAGAGGACTTGTTTTCCTTTGGGCTGGATTCTGAGCAAATCGAAGACGAAGCCCGAGCTGCCGAGATCGGGAACATGCTCTCGCGAATTGCAAACGGAGAAGCGGAAGCACCCGACGCGGGTACAGGGTTCTACGTTTTAGGTCTGTCGCCGAATGCTTCGCGATTGTCGATTCGATTCTGGATCAGCGGAACCGCTGGCGAGCTGATTGGCCGAGTTGCTCGACATCAAAAGAGAATGGAGATCAACAAGGGACCAAATGACCGGGACCTACTACCACTTTGGTTGATCCTTGCTCAAACCGCTCGTGAATCCAAAGAAATTCAACCACTGCTTGGAGGGGCGCTGTTGCGATCAGTATTAACAGATGGTCGGTATCCAGAGTCACTTTTGACGGCTGTCATTCGTCGCATTCGTGCTGAGCGAGAGATTCGTCATCCCAAAGCTGCCATCATCAAAGCAATTCTTAATAAGAACTACAAAAAGGAGATCAGCATCATGCTGGACATCGAACGAACCGAACCATCGTATCATCTTGGGCGTCTCTTTGCCTCGCTCGAACGAGCCCAAGAGGATGCGCTTCCAGGACTCAACGCAACGATCAAAGACCGTTACTTCGGTGCCGCTTCTTCGACGCCTTTAACCGTGTTTCCGCGGCTGATTCGGATGAGTCAACATCACGTTGGCAAACTCGAAGGTGGAAAGAAGATCGTTGCCGAAAAACGCTTGCAAGAAATCATGGGACGCTTGGCTGACTTCCCCGCCCACTTAGGTTTGGCGGAGCAAGGATTATTTGCCATTGGCTACTACCATCAACGGCAAGACTTCTTCACGAAAAAACCGAAGGCAGAAGAGGCCTAAGATTGCCGTCCCGAACTTTCGAACTGACACCGTAAACAAACATTCCAAATAGCTATCAACTTTCATTAGGAAATAATCATGGATCATCGTTACGACTTCGTTCTCCTTTTTGACGTTACCGACGGAAACCCAAATGGCGACCCTGACGCCGGCAACCTACCGCGTGTGGATCCTGAAACCGGTCATGGTTTGGTAACTGACGTGTGCTTGAAACGTAAAGTGCGGAACTTCGTTGGAACCGTAAAAGAGGAGCAACCGCCACATGAGATCTACGTCAAAGAACGAGCGGTCCTCAACAATCAACATGGCAGAGCATATGAAGCACTCAAGCTTGATCCTCAAAAGGCAAAGCAGCCAGAGGTCGAGCAATGTCGGCAATGGATGTGTCAGAATTTCTATGACGTGCGGGCCTTTGGTGCTGTGATGAGTACCAAAGTAAACTGCGGCCAAGTTCGTGGTCCAATCCAGATGGCCTTTTCACGCAGTGTCGATCCGATCGTTTCATTGGAACACGCGATCACTCGTTGTGCGGTTGCAACAACTAAAGAAGCGGAAAAGCAGGATGGCGGCAATCGAACGATGGGTCGAAAGTTCACAGTTCCATATGGACTTTATCGTTGCCACGGATTCATAAATCCGTTTTTTGCAAAGCAAACAGGATTTTCGGCTGATGACCTGGAACTGTTCTGGCAGTCTCTTGAAAAGATGTTTGAGTTGGACCGATCTGCCAGCCGTGGTCAAATGGCGCCGCAAGCGCTAGTAGTTTTCGAACACAAGGACCCGCTAGGCAACGCGCCAGCCCACAAGCTGCAACAACGCGTCACAGTCGAACGAGCTAACCTTGAATCGCCACCGCGATCGTTCGCGGACTACAAGGTTTCGGTCAATGAATCAGAAATGCCCGAAGGCGTCAAAGTACTACGAAAATTCTAGCATTTGCGATTTCAGTCGAATGTTCTCCGACGATCAACTCATTCCAATTTCCGCTCTGCAGCATTTGATCTTTTGCGCTCGGCAATGCGCATTGATTCATGTTGAACGACTGTGGGCAGAGAACCAGTTTACGGTTGAAGGACGACACCTACACGAGAAAGCGCATACCGGAAAATCGGAAACGACAAACGACGTTCGCATCGCAAGAGGACTTTGGATCAAGTCGAATCGACTCGGACTCACCGGTCAGGCTGACGTGGTTGAATTTCATCTCGATGGTCAGATCGTACCGGTCGAATACAAACGCGGCAAACCCAAGAAAGATGATTCAGATCGGGTCCAGCTTTGCGCCCAAGCGATGTGCCTGGAAGATATGAAACATGTTGAAATTCGATCCGGAAACCTGTTTTACGGAACTCGTCAACGCCGCACAGAAGTGATCTTCGACCAGAAGCTTCGGGAAACCACTATGCAGAGAATCGAGCAACTAAGGCACATGATCGACAACAGAATCACGCCTTCGGCTGTTCGGGCACCAAAGTGTGACAAGTGTTCACTACTGGAACTCTGCATGCCAGAAGCGATGCGATTCCGAACTGGAGCTCAAGCGTGGAATGATCGGCAGTTCGCCGCAATTGAAAATATGGACACGCCTAAAACGGATAGCTTCGAAACGAAAGTGGACTCATGAAAAAACACTTGAACACGCTCTTCGTCACGACTGAAGGAGCTTATCTAAAAAAGGATGGTCAAGCTGTTGTTGTCTCGATCGAAAAACAAAATCGACTCCGTTTACCTTTGCACAATCTGGACGGTATCGTTTGTCTGGGAAACATCATGTGTAGCCCCTTTCTGATGGCAGCTTGCGCCAAGGCGGGAGTCACCATTTCATTCTTGACGCAGTATGGCGGTTTCCAAGCGGCCGTCTCGGGCTTTACTTCTGGAAACGTTTTGCTGCGAAGGACTCAGTATCGGGAGGCAGACAATCCAAAATCGACTTTGGAAATTGCCTCACAGTTTGTCGCTGCCAAGATCGCCAACAGCCGTAGCGTTCTTTTGCGAGCGGCCAGAGATACGAAAAATGCGGCAAAACGCGATCAATTGAAATCGACTGCCAGACGAATGAACTTCGATGTCCGCTTGGCTCGTACGGCAAAAACCCTGGACTCGCTTCGTGGTACAGAAGGCGAATCGGCCAATACGTACTTTTCGGTCTTCAGTTGCATGATGTCCGATCATGTTGATGGATTCGAATTCAAGCATCGGTCGCGTCGCCCGCCGCTTGATCAAATCAATGCTCTGATGTCGTTTCTGTATTCGATGCTAACCCATGATGCGCGAAGCGCATGCGAGGCAACGGGCCTCGACTCAGCCGTCGGGTTTCTTCACCGAGATCGTCCGGGACGCCCTAGTCTTGCACTGGACTTGATTGAAGAGTTTCGTGCGTTTATCGCGGATCGCCTCGTGTTGTCATTGATCAATCGAAAACAAATACAGCTGAAAGACTTCGAGGTCACCCAAAGCGGCGCGGTTTTGCTGAAAGACAAGCCTCGCAAAAACGTTCTTGCAGCCTATCAGAAACGGAAACAGGACGTGATCACTCATCCGTTTCTTAACGAGAAGACTACGATCGGTTTGCTGCTTCATTTACAAGCCCGCTTGTTGGCAAGATATCTTCGTGGCGACATCGACGCCTATCCACCATTCATTTGGCGCTGAGTTCTTTGAAGGAATCAAATGTACGTTTTGGTAACTTATGACGTAAGCACAAAGACGCCAGCAGGCAAGAAACGCCTTCGCCAGATCGCGAGGATTTGCGAAGGCTTCGGGCAGCGTGTGCAAAACTCAGTATTCGAACTGTTGGTTGATCCGGGGCAGTGGGCGGATTGTAAGTCTAAGCTTGAAAGCGCCTTCAATCCAGCCGAAGACAGCCTGCGATATTACTATTTGGGTTCGAACTGGAAGCGTCGCGTCGAGCATGTTGGGGCCAAGGAAACCTTGGATATCGAAGGCCCACTAATCATTTGAGAAAAGAGAGGGCGAACGTCAAGCAACGCCCAATGTCCTGCGAGGTTCGCGGTGATTCGGACCCCTTTCGTCCTTTGACAATAGAACCAAGCCATTTAACGGCTGGCAAACATTTGCTTCTTGGAGCTAAGGTTCGCGATTCACGAGCTTTTTCCTCCCATGCGACCGAAAGATATACTTACGCAGTCGCGCCCTTCACGGGCGCGTGGATTGAAACTTATGGCCATGATGCACGGCCAGCGTTCCGGCGAAGTCGCGCCCTTCACGGGCGCGTGGATTGAAACAAGTCCAATAAAGCCCCAAACCTCTTGGTGTTGCGGTCGCGCCCTTCACGGGCGCGTGGATTGAAACAAAGAACAAATTCAGCTTCTGCAGCAGCTTCGGCAGTC
>CALJOA010000095.1 GCA_937981585.1 uncultured Pirellulaceae bacterium
ATCGTTGACTGGATCAACTGTGATCGTGACAGTCGCGGTTGAAGTTGCTCCGTCAGCATCAACGATTTCATACTCAAACGAATCGGTACCATGGAAATCTGGATTTGGCGTGTAAGTGAACGAGCCGTCGGGATTAAGCGACGCCGTTCCGTTGGCTGCGTTGGATAGCTGGTTGAACGAAACCGCATCGCCATCACTGTCGCTGTCGTTGCCGACAACGGTTGCGTTGATTGCAGTGTCTTCATTAGTCGTGAACGAATCATTCTGAGCATCAGGAGCCGGATTGGTCACGGTCCAGGTGAACGTGTCAGTAACCGTTCCGCCGTTCCCATCATCAGCTGTGATAACTACGGTGAACGGACCGCTTTGCGAAGCACTCGAATCAATCGTTCCAGTGATGTTTCCGGCTGAGTCCATCGTTAGGCCAGTTGGGAGACCAGTCGCAGTTAGGCTGAGCGGATTGCCGTCAGGATCACTGAAGTTACTTCCAATCGACAGGTTGATGTTGTCGCTGTCAATGTTGACCTGGTCTGGAATGTTGGTGTCGACCACTGGCAGGTCGTTGACCGGAGCGATGTCAATTGTGACTGTCGCAGTTGCAGTCGCCCCATCGGCGTCAACGATTTCGTAATTAAACGTATCTGTTCCGTTGAATCCAGGATCTGGCGTGTAAGTGAACGTGCCGTCGTTGTTGAAGACAACATTGCCGTTGGTAGGATTGCTTAGTTGGTTGAAGGTAACGCTATCGCTGTCTGGATCACTGTCATTGCCAGTGACTGATGCGCTAACGGCAGTGTCTTCGTTGGTTGAGAACCCGTCATTCTGCGCGACCGGCCCAGGGTTTGAGATGTTCCAAGTGAACGTATCAGTAACCGTCCCACCGTTCCCGTCATCAGCCGTGATGACGATCGTGTAGGGACCGCTTTGCGAAGCACTCGAATCAATCGTGCCGGTAATGTTTCCAGCCGAGTCAATTGACAATCCGGCTGGCAAACCAGTTGCCGAGAACGTCAATCCCGTGTTATCAACGTCGCTGAAGTTAGGACTGATATCGACGCTGATGTTATCGCTGTCGAGGTTGGTCTGGTCTGGAATGTTAGTCGTGACGACCGGTGGATCGTTGACTGGATCAACGGTTATCGTCACCGTTGCAGTCGCAGTTGCTCCATCGGCATCAACGATCTCGTATTCAAACGAATCGGTTCCAACGAAATCAGCATCAGGCGTGTAAGTAAACGTTCCATCCGCATTAAGCGCCGCTGTTCCGTTGGCTGGGTTGGACAACTGATTGAACGACACAGTGTCATCCGAGTCTGAATCGTTTCCAGAGACAGTTCCGTTGACCGGAGTGTCTTCGTTGGTCGTGAAATTATCATCCTGAGCCGTCGGAGCCGGGTTGGTCACGGTCCAAGTGAACGTATCAGTGACTGTTCCGCCGTTTCCATCGTCGGCAGTGACGACGACAGTGTATGGACCATTCTGCGAAGCACTCGAGTCAATCGTTCCGGTGATGTTCCCGGCCGAGTCGATTGATAGACCCGCAGGAAGACCAGTCGCCGAGAACGTTAACGAGTTTCCATCGACATCGGTGAAGTTACCAGAAATGTCAACGTTGATAGCATCCGAATCAAGGTGGGATTGATCTGGAATTGCGGTCGCTACAACTGGAGCGTCGTTGACCGGATCAACGGTGATCGTAACGGTGGCGGTTGAAGTCGCTCCGTCAGCATCAACGATTTCGTACTCAAACGAATCAGTGCCGTGGAAATCTGAATTGGGTGTGTAGGTGAACGAGCCGTCGGGGTTAAGCGAAGCCGTTCCGTTGGCAGCATTGGAGAGCTGGTTGAATGAAACCGCATCACCATCACTGTCGCTGTCGTTGCCGACAACGGTTGCGCTCACTGCAGTGTCTTCGTTTGTCGTAAACGAATCATTTTGTGCAACAGGAGCCGGGTTGGTGATCGTCCAATCAAACGTCGTTGTAACATCCGCACCGTTGGGGTCGGTTGCTGTAACTGAAACAGTGAAGACTCCACCGGGAACGTCTTGCGAAGCGCTACTATCGAGTTGTCCAGTGATTTCGCCGGTCATCGGGTCGATCGACAATCCGGTTGGGAGGTTAGCGGCGCTGTAGGTTAGCGATTGGCCTTCTGGATCGGAGAAGAAAGGCGAAATGTCCACCGTGCTGATCGTGTCGCTGTCCACGTCGGCCTGGGGTGGGATCGTGCCTCCGACGACTGGAGGCAGGTTGGCGCCGTTGATCGTGATTGTCAAAGTCGCCGAAGAGGTTCCGCCTTCGGAATCGCTGACGGTGTAATCGAATGTTTCGTCAAGCGTTTGTCCGGGAGTTAACGCGACAACGTCCGGGTTGTTGCTGTCCAGAGTGTAGGTATAAGTTCCATCGCTGTTGATGACGATGTCGCCGTATGTTCCGGAATGGGTGACCCCGACGGCTCCAGTACCGTTGACCGCTGAAACAGACAAAGTGTCGCCGTCTGGATCCGAGTCAGTGCCCGAGCCATCATTATCAGAAATCACATTTCCAGAATCAGTTTCGGCGCTCAGATGCGTTACAGCAGCCGTATTGTCGGTGGCGTTGGGACCTGGATTGGCAACGTTCCATGTGAACGTCTGAATCTCAGACCCACCATTCCCATCGCTGGCCGTGATAGTGACCGTGTATGGGCCTGACTGCGAAGCACTATTGTCGATTTGCCCGGTGATTTGTCCTGTTGTCGGGTTGATCGACAATCCGGCTGGCAAACCAGCGGCAGCGAAGCTAAGTGCATCGTTTGTGTCGGGGTCAGCGAAGAATGGACTGACATCGACTGCTGCGATCGAGTCGTTGTCGAGATCGCTTTGATCTGGAATCGTTCCGACGGCTTCGGGAACGTCATTGGTGCCAGTGATCTCAATTTCCAAAGTCGCTGTGTCCGTACCACCTTCGCCGTCACTGATTTGATAAGTGATCTGGGTCGTGGCGGTTTCGTTTACGGCAAGTGAATCAAAATCTCCGTTTGGATTGAAGACATAAGAGCCGTCTGGTTGAACTGTAAATTGTCCGCCGTTTGATCCCGCGACGACCCCGCCGATGTTGGCAGCCGAGCCGTTGACTTGGGTAACGGTGATCGTGTCTCCATCTGGATCACTGTCATTGGACTCAACATCGCCTGTTGTGTTTGTACTCTGGTCGGTTGCGCCCGAGTCGTTGTTTGCCACAGGACCAGGATTGTTGACATTCCACGTAAATGTTTGGTCTACCGTTCCTCCGTTTCCATCATCTGCTGTAACGGTGACCGTGTAGGGGCCGGATTGCGAAGCACTATTGTCGATTTGTCCGGTGATCAAACCGGTTGTCGAGTCGATCGATAATCCCGCCGGAAGCCCCGCAGCTGAGTAGCTCAGCGTATCGTTGGTATCGATATCATTGAAGAAAGGTGAGACATCGACAGCAGTGATGGAGTCGTTGTCGAGATCGGTTTGATCGGGAATCGAGTTGACGGCCGTTGGATCCTGGTTGGTTCCAGTGATCGTGATCGTCAACGTAGCAGTATCAGTTCCGCCTTCACTGTCAGTGATTTGATAGGTAACCGAGGTTGTTGCTGTTTGGCCAGCCGAGAGATAGTCAAAATCTCCGTTTGGATCAAAGTCGTACGAGCCGTCCGAGTTGATCGTAAATTCGCCGCCCGCTGATCCAGCCGTTGGCGCGTTCAGATTGCCCGCCGACCCAGCGACTTGATTGACTGTGATTGTGTCGCCGTCAGGATCGCTATCGTTACTGGTAACTACATTGTTAGAAACAGTTGCGTTTTGAGAGGTCGAATTGGTATCGTTAACCGCAACTGGTCCAGGATTGGTAATCGTCCACGTGAAAGTTGTGGTTACCTGCTCGTTATTGTCATCGGTTGCGGTGATCGAAACCGTGTGAACTCCGTTAGCGGCATCCTGAGAAGCGCTGTTGTCAACACTTCCTGTGATTAGTCCGGTAGTCGGGTTAATCGAAAGACCAAGGGGAAGTCCGGCAGCACTGTAGGTTAGTGTGTCGCCTTCTGGATCCGAGAAGAAAGTCGAAACGTTGAGGCCGGAGATTGTATCGGCATCAACATCGGCTTGTGGAGGAATCGTTCCGCCAACTACAGGCGCGTCGTTGCTTCCGTTGATCGTGATCGTCAAAATCGCGATGTCGGTTCCGCCTTCGCCATCCGAGACTTCGTACCGGAATGTTTCGTTCAACGTCTCGTTGTTATCAAGGGCTTCAACGTCTGAATTGGCAATGTCAAGGTTATACGTGTACGAACCATCAGCATTGATCACGATGTCGCCATAGTTGCCGGCGGTCGTTCCCCCGACAGTCCCGCCGCTGACCGCGCTGACAACCAGTGCGTCACCATCGGGATCGGAGTCCTGGCCGCTTCCGTCGTCGTCGGAAATTAAGTTTCCAGTTGCGGTGACGTTGGCGTCTTCAGTGACAGAATTCTGATTGTCGGTTGCGACAGGACCGGGATTGGTAACTGCCCAATTGAAAGTCTGGGTTGTCGATTGCCCAAGCGGATCTTCAGCGGTAATGGTGACGGTGTAAGGACCGCCTTGCGAAGCACTATTGTCCAAAGTGCCAGTAATCAATCCGGTTGCCGGATCGATCGAAAGTCCGGGAGGAAGTGTTCCACCAGCGGAGTAAACAAGATCCTGGCTTGCGTCGAGGTCGTTAAAGAAAGCCGATGTGTCGACAGGCGTAACGGCGTCATTGTCCAGATCCGACTGGTCAGGAATTGAGCCCACTGGAGTCGGCGCGTCATTTTGCCCTTCAACGATGACAGTCACCGTCGCAGTGCTTGCCAGACCCGTGTAGTCTTGAACTGAGTACTCAATCGTTGTTGTAGCAGTCTCGCCCGGTGCGAGATGATCAAAATCGCCATTTGGATCGAACGAGTACGATCCGTTTGGATTGATTACGAATTGTCCTCCACCGGTGCCAGTGGTTGGTGTTGAGACATTCCCTGGTAACCCGTTGACCAAGTATACGTCCAACGGATCATTGTCTGGGTCGGAGTCGACTCCGTTGCCGTTGTCTGCAGTGACAACGTTTCCAGTAATCGTTGTGTTTTGATCAGTTGTAAAATTGTCGTCTTGAGCTTCTGGTTGCGAGAATGAAATCGGTGTTGCCGTGAAGTTTGCCGTTGAGAGTCCGTAACCGGTGTTTCGGTCTCGCGCTTGGAAGCTCAAGCTGACTTCCGGCATATTGTGGAACTTGATGCTGACCCATCTTTCCTGGTCAGTCGGAGCTCCATTGGTTGTGAGATTGGTAAAGGTCGTCGTGCCGTCGCCGTTGTCTTCTGTAACGATGCTGGTGACGGGATCCGAAGAAATCTGATACGAGCTAATTTGGTCCGAGATCGCGGTAACGGCTTCCGAACCTTGCCCCGCATCAGCACCACCAGGAGGGATAAAGTCGATATCCTGGAACGTAAAATCTCCGACGACAGAAAGCGCGTTCCCCGTTGCACTGTCGAAGAACTCGAGTCTGACGTCAGCCGTATGCCCCATGAAGCCGGCAGCGGTTGAGCCCACATTTCTCGACAGGAGAATCGGGCCGCCTGCGAAATCAGAAAATGTAACGGGCAATTGATCGGCAGTACCAGTAGTTAAATTGCCATTCTCATCGTAGGTGTCGACCAGAGTGATTCTCAAGTCGATTGAGATCGCGCCGTTGTTAGCGGTTGCCGTGTTTTGATACAGTCGGCTTGAAACGCCGCCTTGGCTTTCAGGTGTGACGGCGATCTCGTTCATGTTGGCAAACGTTTCGGTACCCACAACGAAACCGGCGTCAGTTTCCAACAGCGTGCCGGTGTAGCTGGCTGAAGAAAGTGCAGTTGTTTCGATTTCGCCAACGGTCTTCTCGAGAACCCAGTCACCACCCTTGTCTGCGGCTCCGGTCAAGTCATCGGACGCCGCCACGTCTGCATTGGTCAAACTGCTGAGCTCTTCAATGAAGCTTTCGCCTGCCGAGGTCGAAGCCAGATCGCAGCCGTAAATCAGGATGTCGCCACTGTCGGTAAGCGATTGCCCGATTCGAATCAGTTCGGAGCTGTATTGCCCTGAGAGCTGCCCCTGATCTACGACTGAGTTACCGAGATTCAACTGACCATCGTTTCCATGGGAAATGATGTGGAGGGCTTCGATATTCGAGCGACCTTCAAGATGATCTGCGATCTGTGTTAGTCCCGCCGATCCGTCATTGATGAAGTACACATCAACGTCACGGCCTTCGACAAACTCAGCGACGAGCGATTCGAATCCTTCAACGGACTTGTCAACAAACAGAACTTCCGAGCTCTGCTCTTGCTGTTGCTGAGAGTTGCCCAGGTTTGCATCCACCGAAATCGCTTCGACAATCGTTTCGAGGTACATCGTTGGATCGACGTCGACCGAGTTGGTGTCCACAGGAGCGATCGGAACGGCGTCGAACAACGCTCGCTCTTCGAGCTGCTCGATGAGCAGGTTTCGCTTGTCAGGAGTTGAAGAAATGTTCTTTGGACTTGACCCAGAACCGTTGGAGGTGGGGTCCTGCGATGGAGGAGGGGTTGGCATACTGAAATCCGTATTCTGGCCTGAGTAAGATTTTGTTCTTGAGGTGAGATCGACGATTGCGCAGTCCGTGCGCACAACGTCCAAGGAAACTTAGGTTGCCGTTAAGCTTCGTACGGATTTTTCTTTTGATAGAAGAGCTTTTTTGGAGGTTGTCTGCCGATTGCGCCGGGTTGCCGGGTTGCGCAAAAAAAAACGATACTGCAGTTGCAGCACCGTTTCTCAATTCATAAACGTGTGATCATGATCGTGCACATATGCAACAGTTTAGGCCCGTGTTGTTTATAAATTGCTTCTTAGGGAGTGCGAAGCTCCTGCTGAGCTTGAAGTACCAGATGACGCTGGCTCAGCAGGAGCTTCGCCCTCGTCAAAATTCATGTTTTGACATTTTCAAACGCGGCTTAGCATCCAATGGCTCAGGAAAGTGGCGCCGCTGTCCAATTAGTATCCTTGCATGATCGAAGGAATCGGCTCGATTGTTTCGACCTCAGGAGGTACAAAACCTCGATCGCTCACTGAGTCTCCCGCACCTGCATCAAAAGTGGATTCAACTCCTGTGCCAAAATGATTGATATCATTGAAATCACCATAACCGACCACTTCGCCGCCGCCACCGAATTCACTCCCGGCAACGGCCTGACTGGTCATTCCGCTATCCAAATGTGAAGCTTTGGATACCGAGAGCGTGTGAGTTGGCAAATCGCAATCGACTTTTTCGCCGATCTGGATGCCTTCAGTTCGGAGCAGCAGTCCAGTGGCTCGCTTGAGATTCATTTGAGCCAGGTTGTAGGTCAGCTGGGATTGAAGGTATTCAAACTCCGCATCTGCCAGACGTTCTTGTGAGACCAGAAGATTCTCCAGCGCCAGTGCGGACGAAACGTCTTCGCCGGGCAGTTTTTCCCAGCGTTTGGTGAGGGCGGTTAGCTGAGCCGACCGGGCCTCCATCGCTTCGTGCTTGGCGACCATTTCCTGATTTGAAGTGTCAATTTCGCGAACGGCGACTTCTACCTCAAGCTTGACCGTCTGCAGCGTCGTTGCGTATTGCGACTTCAATTGACGCAGTTCAAGACGACGGCGAAGAGCACGGGCACTGGCAGCGCGATTGCCGATTGGAACCTCATAGTTAAGGCCAACGGAGTAGCTGGGAGCTCCTTCGGAAAATTGTTGGGTGAACGCGCGTCCGATGCTACCTTCACCTCGCAAACCGGCAACGTAGGCTTGGGTAATCAAGTCGAGTTGTGGGAGCAACTCATGTTTTGACATTCCAAATCGGATCTGACCGGCCTTGATTTGCTTGAGGGCTTGTAGCACTTCAGGGCGATTTTGGACGGCAAATTCCATCGCTTCGCCCATTTCGGCATCAAATGGAAACGTGTTTGGCCGGTCGATCGGGATGATCTCGATTTCGTCGAACTCACCCATCGAAGGGTCGTTGACCAACGAGCGGAGCCGAGATTCAGCGTTTTTGACTGCCATTCGAGCCCGAATCAACTCAGCGTAACGGGTTGTCGAGGACGCTTTGGCACTCACGATCTGAGCCTGTTGTGCGTCGACCGAACGCCGCTTGTCAAGCATCATGTAGATCTCATTGGCTCGCTTGTAGGAGTTCATTTTTTGGAACAACACACCTCGCTCAAGATACAAAGACCAATAGGCACGGGTGACTTCCAACAGATGGGATTGCAACTGTCTTCGGAACTCATCATTGGCGATACGTGCATCCAGTTTTGCAAGACAAGTCAAGCTTTCGTTGTAGACTCGACCTCGTCCGCGCCCCAGCGGGTGGGTGTAGCCAAGCACCAATCTGGCCGTACCCTGCGGGTTGGGCAGAAAGAAGTTCGAGTTGGTTCTTTGATGGCCAATTTGCTGACTAACATCAATCGTTCCACCTTGGCGATTTCTTCGTCGCACGCCACCTGATCCGACCCACTGTTCGTTCAAAAACCGTGTTCCCGTGCCGCCGACTGTCAACGAACTACCAACGGGATCGTTGAGATCATCCCAACGTGTGTTGAGAAATCTTGTCCAGTCAAATGCTGAATCGGCTTCGATGATCGCCGTTCGACGAATCATGGGAAGCTCGCTGAAAACCTTGACTTGTGAGGAATGCTCAAGCGTTCGCATGATCATTTCATCAAGCGAAAACTCCATCGGAGATGAACTTTGACGCATCGGGCGCGCCACCATACCACTCCACCAACCGAGGGAGTCGTCCTGGAGAGTTCGTGAAAGGTTCGGCTCGGCACCACCCGCCAGTTCCTGGCCAGCGACGACGTTGGCTAATAAAAGCGAAGCTGCAACCAGAACCGTAGTCGGTATGAACAAGCGATAAACAAAACGGTGATTCATTGTTTGGTCCGGGATAGGATTGACCGTAGGAGAGATACTATTGTTACCACCGGATTTATCGGAACCACGAGAACAGGAGGGTAAACGAACTGTTGTTTTAGTTGAACCGATTGGAATCAGGGTTACGGTCGAAACGGTTCGTCGGCATTGCGCACCTTCGCAAAGACTGACGTTTGTTCCGCCTTTTTGGTTGCCGGACAAACGGCATAACCGGAAGAGTCTGCCATGCGCCAATCGTTCCCCTGAAAAATTGGCGGCTTGATTCGCCGCGTCTGATTTTGACGTAAGCCAGACGCTTGCGGGCAGCGGGATGAAGCGTTGAATGCTATCGCAGGCACCCGTTGACGTTGCTCACTTTCGGTCAGCTCCATCGGACCTAAAAGCTCATGGCCTTGGTCTGTTCACGAAGCCGCTCAATCCAGTTGGAGACCTTTTCGGACAGGACTTCCCCAAAGCTTCCTCGGGAAGTCCGAAAGCTCACCAACGCCGGTTGGCCACTACGCATCGCTTGGCTGATGCCCTCGGGCAACTCGATTCGAGCGAGGAAATGCGGGTCAACCAGTTCAACCGGGTTCTTCTCTTCGGCTTCGGGATCTTCTGAGGGAGCGCTGTACTTGACGGGCAACGGTCCGCCTGCGGTAGCCGCGAACGCCGGATGGGGCATGTCGTTTCGACCACGCGGATTCAAATGGCTCAGTTTGGCAGGGAAGTAGCCCGTTCCCTCGCCCCAAATGTGGACTTCTACCTCCTGACCAATGCGGCTTTGAAAGAGTTCAAAATCGTGTTGCGAAACCATCGCATGCACTTCCTTGCGGTCATCGGATTCGATCGAGCAAAGCTTATGACCGCGAGCCAGATAGGTACCTTGGTTGGACTGCAGGTCATCGGCAACAACAATTCCACCGGCTGTCGCCCGGACCTCCAACTGGCGTTGCTGCTCCAATCGCTCCTGAAGTCTTTCCTCAATTGCAACTCTGTTCTTTAACTCAACGTTGTAGCTGGGCATATTTTCAGCGGTTCGATGTTGCCGCAAGCGAAGCTCGTTGGCTTGCAATTCGATCTTAAGTTTTTTGACATCGCCATCGACTTGCGGGTTTTTAAGCCGAGCCAACAATTGGTTTTCTCGAACCACCTGGCTTGGCTCGACCAGAATTTCCTCCAGAAAACCGCCGACCGGCGTACGGACTTCGTGGCTTTCCTGATAGTCAACGATCGCCGGGGCTTTGATTCGGGAGTACCACGGAGCGTATTGATAGACCGCGAAGCAAGCAAGTAACAAAGCGGTAGTGAGAACGCAAAATCGCAGCTTGCTCGGCGCTTCGGTCGTCTCTTCGGGCGTATAAACCATTTTGAGCAGTTTGATGATCGGCCAAAAAACCCAAACGCAGATTGCCATGAAGGCCAGAATAATTCCGGCACCGAAGAAAAGTGATTCGGCTGCGATCGCCAAACCAACACAGATTAGGACCTTCCAAATCAAAGCCAAAATTGCGTAAGTCCCGACAATCCAGGCTCGGCCTTCGGGCCAGCTCGGTTTTTTGGCTTCCAATCCAAGGTAGAACTTTTTGCCTACCCACTTAATCCACTGCTGGCCGTGGGTTCCAAGGTTTGGCATCTCGAGCCAATCGGAAAGCATGTAATAGCCGTCGAACCGCATCAACGGGTTCGCGTTGAAGAACAAAGTCGTCACACTTCCTGCCAGCATGATGTTAAAGCAATGTTGTCTGACAACGCCAACATCGGAGTAACACCAGATGATCGCCGCAACCGCCGCGCAGAAGACTTCGACGTACATACCGGCGCCGGCAACGAAGATTCGATGCCACTTCGACGGGAATCGCCATGAGCTGGTGACGTCAACAAAAGGCAACGGGATCATGACAATCATTACCAAACCACATTGCCGAACGTCGCCGCCAAATCGTTTACAAGCAAGCCCGTGGGCCGTTTCATGGAGTAGCTTTAATCCCAACCATGCAACGCCAAGCCAAAGCCAGTTGTCGCTTGAAAAGACCGACGAGCCTCCGGTGATCAGATCCCAGTTCGCGGCAGTCTGATAGATTCCCGTCGCGACCACGGCGCACCAAATCAAAAACATGGGAAAGCTAAACAGCCATCCAAAGACCTGATTGAGCACGGTTAAAAATGCGTCCGGGTTAAACAGCGAGAACTTCGGCGTAACCGGGTTCATTTTCGCCATCCGCTTTTTCTTGTCCGATTTTTCGAACGCTTCCATCAACCGCCCGGAAGTCCGCGAAGCGTCGGTGGTTGCCAGTCCGCTATCGATCAGCCATTTGCAAATCGTGATCGCGTCCTGTTCATTGATCGCCTGATCGCCCAACTGGATCGCCGATTGCGAGACGGCTTTGTTGATCGTTGTGTTGCCGTCGAGGAGCGAGATCAAATGGTATTCAGCCAGCCCAACCCGGTAAAAACGCGAATTGAACTCGTCTTCGATTAAGTAACAGGGGGCGTCGTTGTACTCCTGCAAGTGAAACGATAAATCGGTGCGCAATGAGAGCTTGCAGTTGGAAAGCTCAACCGTGCTGTGGTGTGCGGTCGTGTTGTTGGGTTGGGAATTCAAAGTTGTTCCATGCAAATGTTTTAGCAATGTATTTTCAGGCTTGGTAACCCGACGCGTGAGCGAGGGACCGTCCCTCGCTCACGCTTTGTGAAGTTGCACATTGCCAGCCTCGAAGAGGCGACAGGATGTAGCCCCATGCGTCAGCATGGGGGTATCGGCTCGCATAACCTCATAAGCCGCGAAGCGGCGACAGGAATTGAACATCAAGCTTTCCTGTCGTCGCTTCGCGACTTTGCGATTATTTTGTTCATTTTTCCGTGGGCTTACACCCACGGCTACATCCTGCCACCGCTTCGCGGTTGAAAGTGTGCAACTTCAAAACTCTCGCTTCGGGTTACCATTTTTCAGAACCCAACCGCTGTAACAATCTTCTCCCAAGGCCGATGGAACAGCGACCAGCCCAGTGAGCGCTTCTTGCCGTAGACTTTGGCGCTTCCGTTCATCCCTGGTCGAACCGCTCCGTCTTTGTTTTCCAGTACGGCTTCGGCGATAAAGACATTTTCGTCATTGCGAATCGTCGAACTGGGGCGAATCCTCTCGACGATTCCTTCGATTGTTTCTGTTCCAAATCCATCAAACCGAAACTTCACCGTTTGATTGGCTTGGACATGCATGACTTCGTCCGCTGGGATCGCCAGCTCGACGCGCAGGGGCGTGATTGGGGCGATTTCGTAAAGCGTTTGGCCAAGAGTCACCGGATAGTTTTCACGTTTGTCGATGCTTCCCGAAAGCACAACGCCATCGGTCGTGCTTTTGATCTTAAGATTGGACTGTTTGTCTTCGAGGATGCTCAATTCGGCTTCCAGCGAAACCCGCTTGAGGCCCGACTCGATTGACTTGGCAATCTCTCCGTGTGCCAGATACGAATCGTGTTCCGTCGCGGCTTGGTTGGCTTGGGCAACGATATCGGCGATCTGAAAACCAATTTCACGACCGTCCATCTTGGCCAGAATTTGCCCCTTGCTGACAGTGTCGCCGGGCTCAACAAAAGTCGTCTCAAGCAAGCCATCGTGCGGCGCGACGCTAAAGCTCCGGACCACCGGTTCGGCGGTGCAGTTTGCATTGATTCGATAGGACACTGGAATGAACATTGCGATCAGAGAAATCAAAGCCAACGCCAGGGCCGCCCATTTCGTATTGGTTTTCTCTTTCGAAATAAACATTCGTTGAAGTTTTCTAAGCCACCCGCCCTGGGCCGTTTTTACGACCGCGAGACAACTGCCCAGTGGATACTCAAGCGCGTTGATGAGGTTTCGCGTCGAAGGATTGCGATCTAGATTTCGATTGCCCATGATCGAAACCGCGCCGATGGCCTCTTCGTCCTGATTGCGAAGCGGAATCGTAATGGCGGCTTCGACCCGCATGTGCTGAGCCAGCTTTTTGTGTGACAGTGCCGGGCTGGATTGCTTGTTCGGTGGCGCGGGGAACGAAGTGTACTGGCCACGTAAAATCGCCTCGTCAAACGCACTTTGAATCAACGTCGTGCTCCGCGATTGATTGTCGAATTCTGCCATTGATGACAGCGCCGTCATCCGGCAGGACGCGAGGCTCGACTTCTTCAATCCGACCGCAACGTAGTCACAACGAAAGTAGGATTGCAGTTCATTGGCGAGTTCAACACATGCGTCTTTGAGCGTCTCGCACGATTCGACTTTGCCAACCAGCTCCAACACCGAAGCGGTACTGCGAACCTCAACCGCCATCGACGTCAGTTGGTCGCGTGAGCGCCAAAGGTCGAAATGGTTGGCGACCGATTGGCAGATTGCCAATGATTCAGTGCAGCGATGTTTGTCGTCCTGGACGATGCCGCAAATCACAGCCGTCGTGGAGTCGTCGATGAAAAATGGAACACACGCAAACAGACTGCCTCGAAGCTTTTCCGATTTCAGAATCTGCGGTTCGGACTTGCCGATGACAGCCATCGCAGATTCAACCAGTTGTTGCCGCATCGCCTGGTTGTTGAGGCCGGGGTTGCTGAAGCGCGACTCGACAATCGAACCCTCTCCACGGTTGGTGAACTCAACCCAAGCCGAACCGAACATTCGGCCACGCGTTGAAACGGCGTCCATGAACCGCTTAGCCAGTTGATTTTTGTCTTCGGTCGTCGTCGCGATCGCGCGAAGGTCTTCGAATAGATCAACCAAATGCGCGACGTCTTTGCTTTTGACAACCGATTTGAGTTTGAACTGTGATTTAGAAGTCTGATTCGGGTCGGATGGCGTTGCTTCGCGCCGGTCGACTTGCGGGACCGCTTGGACGTCCGGTGTCACGCTCACCACCGGTTGAGCGGCGGTTTGTGGAGGCTGAGCTGGGTCGGCGTTATTGGACATTGCTAATTCTTAAGGTTGAGTTCTGAACGTTGGTTGAACATAAATTCTTGGGAGTGCCGAGCTCTTGCTGAGCCGTTGTCATCTGACGCTTCAGGCTCGGCAGGACCTTCGCCCGCCCGAGGCCGCGATTTGTCAATCGCAGCCTAAGCCGCCGGTATTTCAACGTCTGTTCCTTTCGGTTTTCCCTGCTGTCGTTCTTTTTGATTGACGAGTGCTGCTTGACTCAAGGATTCGGCAGCGAACTCCACTTCGAAAATCCCCAGATTCGTTATCCACGAGAACTTCAACTCGAACGCGACCACTGTCGGCATTGGTGATTGGAGCGACGTACTCAACGGTTCCCTCCGTTCGCTGGTTAGTTTCGGGTAGAAGCAGGTTTACAACGTCGCCCGATTTGATCGAAGCCGCACGTCCGGTCGGCAGGTAAAAGACAACTCGCAGCGTTTCCAGCTGGACGACGGTTGCAATATGCGGATCGGCATTGGAAACGTACTCGCCAGGTTTACGCCTGACATCGATGACGACTCCGTCGATCGGACTACGCGTTCGGCGTTGTTCCATTTGAGTTTCAATTCGCTTGGTTTCGAGGGAAGCTTGCTCCTGCTCTTCGACGATGGCCTCGATGTTTTGCTGAGCCAGATCGACCTCTGTTTTCGCTTTTTCGACTTCTTCGGGGCTTCCGGCTTGGTCTTCGAGAAGCTTGACTCGCTTGTGATAACTTTTGGTCTTTGCATTAAACTCGACTTCGGCGGCCCTCAAGCGAGCTTTGGAACTCGCTTTGGCCAACGCCAGTCGCTTGGAAGCTTCGAGGACCGTCATGTCGAGTTCGAACAACAGGTCATCGGCCGTGACGGTGTCTCCTCGTTTGACGACAACCTTCCCAATGATCCCGGTTTCGGCGGCCGCGATTTTGATTGTTTCAATCGGTTCGGTAAACGCTTCCTCGCCCGCCGATCCGATTCGCGAAGCCATCGTGCTTTTCAAACGAACCGGTGTTGGTAACTCGGCGCCTCTTGCCAAATTTCCCGACCGTAGACTTGGGGGCAGTGAAGCGGTCAACCTCGTTGGATTTTGGGCGACTTCTGGCGGAGCGGCTTTTTGGAAGGCTTTGTCCGATAGTGGGCCGCTGAGCGTTTGACAATGCGCCGAATTTAGAAAACCGCCGCAGCTCAAAACGCAAAACACGAGCGCCGCCAAAACCGCACTGGCCAATTGGCGCCCATTCAAACCTCGGTTGCCCCGACGAGCCGACTTGGCAATTGTGGTTCCGATTCCGATTGATTGATTAAGTTGCATGATGGCTTGGCGAACTCCATGTTCGAATGCGTTGCTCTGTTTTTGGGTGGCTGTCGTGAATTTGATCATGCGTTTGATTGCTTAAGCGAGTTTGGCGATTGATTCCTGAACGGTTTCCATCCACTTGTCGTGGACAACCATTTTCCTGCGGGCGTTGAAGCCGATTTTTTCGATCCGGGTTTGAAGGTCTTCAATTTGACTGTCGAAAGTCTGGCGGCACTCACCGACTCCGTCGACCGCTGTCTTTTTGATCGTGTCACCTAACGACTCGTCGAATCGGGTGATCAATTCGTCTTCGGCGCTAACAAAGAACTGGCAAGATCCAGGATCAGATTGACGAGCGCTTCGTCCAATCAACTGCCGGTCAACACGAGGCGAGTCGTGATGCTCGGCGACGATGACGTGAAGCCCTCCAGCAGATCTGGCGTTGTCATCGAGTTTGATATCCGTTCCACGTCCCGCCATGTTGGTGGCGATAGTGATCGAACCAGATTTTCCGGCTTCGCCAATGATCGAAGCCTCGTCATCATCCTGGGTGCCATTGAGAACAACATGTGGTTGCGATTGAAGCTTCAGCAGCTCCGCGATACGGCGGCTTTGCGTGATCGTCCGCGTACCCACGAGAACCGGTTGCCCGCCGCGAGATCGTTTAATCGCGTCTTCGACGATCGCGACGTACTTCGACTCGGCGTCCCCGAAGTAGCGTGACGCGACTGGAACCCGGCCTGACGGTTTGTTGCGCTCGATCTTGACGATCGGCAACCCATAGAACTCCATCATCTCGGCTTCGTTGCCCAGCGCCGTTCCAGTCATCCCGGAGACTTGATGGTAAAACGCAAAGTACCGTTGACGGGTGATTCGAGCTTCGATGTCACGTTCTTGGGTCAACGGAACGTTCTCGCGCGCTTCGATGGCTTGGTGAAGTCCGCTTCGCCATTTCCGCTCGTCGTGCAAACGTCCGGTATTGGGATCGACGATTACAATTTCATTGTCCGAGACGACGTAGTCGATGTCCCGGTTAAGCATGATTTTTGCACGCAGCGATTGTTCGATGTATTGGGACCACGGCCGTTGAAGTCGGCTTTGCACATCGGGCAACAGATGCTCGTGAATCAGTTTCCAACCATCATCGGTCAGCTTGATCGACTTTTTAACCCAATCGACTTCGTAGCCATTGGGATCGTCGAGCATATCGGCCACGCGAATCGCTTCGTTGTAAACGACCGGATCGGGAATCGTCGCTCCACCTGTTCCCGATAGGATCAACGGCGTTGCGGCTTCATCGATTAGGACGCTGTCGGCTTCGTCGATGATTGCGAACGACAAAGGCCGCTGGAGCAGTTCGACCGAACGCCCATCCATTCCACGCAGGCGGCTGAGAAACCGAGTTCCCAAGGGCAGCTTAGGGCGGTTTCGCAAAGCCAGTTGGTCACGGAGAAAATCGAATCCGAATTCGTATCCGGTCCCGTAAGTGATGTCCTGCATGTAAGCGTTTTGTTTGTCCGCAGTTTCCTGATCGCTTTGGATGAAGCCAGCCGTCAGTCCCAACGCGTCAAACACCGGCTTGAGTTCTTCGTGATCGCGCTCGGCAAGGTAAGCGTTGGTTGTCGCGACGTGGACGCCTTTTCCAGTGAATCCGTACAGCACGGCCGGCAGTCCGCAGGTCACCGTTTTGCCTTCGCCAGTTTGCATTTCCGCAATCGCGCCGGTTGCCAACACCAGCCCGCCTAACAACTGACAGTCGTAGTAGACTTTGCCGGTGGTTCGTCGTAGTGCCTCGGTGGTCAATGAAAACGACTCGACGACTGCATCACGTGAAAGAACCGACAGTTCCTGATCCTGGACGCGGGACCTCAACTGCTCCGAGTGTTCGATCAATTTCGATTCGCTGCAACCTTCGATTTCGGCGGCGCGTTTTCGGATCTGACGCAACAACTGGTGATCTGACGAACGGGCATGATGCATCCGAGGCCAAACTCGGTCGACAAGCGAACGGAATGGTTTGATGGTTTTCATGCGCACAGCACTTCACAGTAAAAAAGAACAGAGGCCACGCGCTTCAGAGGCGCGATGGAAGGAACGCACAAGCGCACAGGCCTATGTCGATTGTTCGGAACCAAGTGATGGCATCATGAGATGCGCAGCTTGATTGGTTGCATGTCGAAATCGACGTAAAGGCTTTGCAACCCTCAAGGTTTAACATTGGCAATCTGGGCACCTTCACGATTTGCGTGAATCGAACCACAAAATCAGAACCAGCCGTTTGCGAGTTGCCCGCGAATTCGTCAAACTTGTTACAAGCCGATCGTCAACCGGATTAGTCGTTGCCAACGGCATGAGAAGGTCGGCCTCGACCGTGTTTCGAACAAGCAAAATTCGCGCCCTTTATCCGTTTTAACAGTACGTTTTACTTATGATGGAAGTTGGCTCTTCAGCAAGCTAAACCGGAGCTGGTTTTGTTTTCCGCAATCCTTTCGCAATCCGTTTTCACAATCCGTGGCCAATTGAGTCCTGCTTAAATGCACAAGGTTTGACCCATGACTTGCAACAAAATTTCAGTCGGCAGTTTCATGTTCTCGATTGTCGCTCTGGTAGCGCTGTCGTCGCCTGCAAATCTGTTTGCGCAATCGAACTGGGCTTCCTATCAACTCGTTCCGATGACCGTGTACGAGAAGAAGCCGATGAAGATCACTCGGTGGGTCGACGAAACGGTAACCGAGAAAAAACAGGTCACTTCATACAAGCCGATTTGGCAAACTGAAAAGCGCGAGCGAAAGCAAGTCGTCTACAAGCCAGTCAAGGAAACAGTTGAGCGCGAAGAAAAAGTCATCTTGCGAAAGCCCGTTGTGGAGACCATGTACCGCGACAGAACGGTCAAAGAGACGACCTATGAGACCGTCACCAAGTATCGTGACCAGGAGTACACCGTTCGCGAGCCGGTAATGGAGACTGAAATGCGGACCGAAAAGTACACGGTGAAAAAGCCGGTTACCAAGAAACTGATCGAAGTCACCAAAACAACGACTTACAAACCAGTCGTCGATTCCGAAACTCGTATGGTTCCAACTCAGGTTCCTGTAATCCAACTGGGGACCACGCCTGATCCTGATGCTCGCCCAAAAATGCAGATGCTTGAGCTCGGTTATTACACCAACCCCGAAACCGGCCAAACCGTATTTCGCAAGCGTGGATTGCACTGGGTTCAACCAAGCACCGGGGCGGCATCGGTCGGTGTTATTCCGGCTTTGGTTCCACAGCAATACGGGAAACTTTCTTTCGTTCCCGAGACAGTTGAGAAACGCAACCCGATTGAGATCACGCGTTATGTAGAGGAGGAGATGACACGCGAGGTTCCGGTCGAAGTCGAAAAGATGGTCGAGCGAACCGAAACGAGGCGAGTTCCTTACGAGGTCAAAGTTCCCAAGACAACGATCACGACTGAGCAGATCCCATACAAGCGCACGACGTATAAAGAAGAAGTCGTTACCCGAAAGGTGCCTTACACGCGATCGACGCTCAAGAAGATCGAAACGATTGAGCCGTACGAAGTTGAGGTCCCGCGTTGGATAACCGAGACCAAAGAGGTTGAGGTTCCCAAAACGGTTCGACGAAAAGTCGAGTATGAAATCATGCAAGACGTTCCCAAGGTCGTGATGATGAAGATCCCGCTGGACATCTGTGGCAATCCGCTTGCGATGCCGATGCCAGTCCAGTCGCCAGTTTCAGTTAGCTTGCCTGCGAAGATTGTTGCCCAACCAGAGCCGAATCTCTCCGCCGGATTTGGAACAACATTGACGCGGCGTGTGGAACAACCGAGTTTGAGTTCCGACGTTTTGGGCAAAAGCGTGATCGAGAAAGCTGAAGCGAGCTCAAAAACGAGCGTCAAGAAAGTCGGACCCGAGCCGAGTGGCTATCGCGGCACCTTAACAGAAAAAGTCGAAACCAAACAACTCGACGAAACCTCGGCAACGTCGATTGTTGTTCCAGACACAACGCCCTCGGCGAAGTCCCCCGGGACATCGCTCAAGAGTATCGAGAAATCCAAATCGGTTGACGAAACAAGTTCGTTTTATGAACGATCAGGCTCAGTCGACGAAATCACCAGTTCGTCTCAGATCAGGAACAAGATTCCTGGCGCCAGCCAATGGCGATCCGAGAAACGGTTTGGAATCAAGGAGTCTGCTGGTCGACGATTTGTCGACAATCCATTCGGTGAAGAATGGGCAGAAGATACGGATGTCGAGTCTGGTGCCGCGACCAAAACGTTGATTGAAACTTCTGAGGAAGTGAAAAAGAAGACGATTGAGATCGATCTGCCTGGTGCTACCAAACCGGACGCAAGTCTTCTGCTTGAGGCAACCGGCGATGAAGCGGCTGCAGACAAGTTGTTCAAGTCAGCGATTGAGCTAAACGCTGGAACTTAGTGAGTTCGTCCCTCAACTTCGACGAGTGGTGGTTTCAGATTCTGGGTGGTGGTCCAGATTTTGGGTGGCTGGGGTCGAGCCTCAGCGAGCCCCCAGCTTCCAAGTTAGCCCCTCACGATCTGGGGGCTCCTCGCTCGTGCCTCGCGATCGACCCCAGCCACCCAGCGGACTCAGAGGGTCAACTACAGATCGACGGACTTCAGTTTAGCGCCGCCGATACTTGTCAATCAGCATTTTGACTCGATCGGGATCGGGGATACCGGAAACGTTGATCTCGACTTCGCTTTGTCCAGCGCTTGAAATCCCGATCTTTCCCACTCCAAAAATTCGTTGAAAGAAAGATTGATTGAGCTGTACGTTGCGTACATCTTGATGCCAGACTTCGGTAATCGATTTGGACAGGATGCCTTTTCGTAACCGCGTTCGATCGCTGGTGACCGTAAGCGTCGTGCCCTTACACTTGAGCCACCAGATCGCAAACAGAATCAATCCAACCCCGACCAGCGACAGCAGGCAGTTAACGACGAACTCAACCGGCCGATTCCGAAACATCGACGGGTTTTCTTCGTAAAGCGTGATTTCTTCGGCAGGTTGTTTCATTGGCGCGTGGTCGGTTCTAGTTTCTCTATCAGTCAGTCCACCTTATTCAGCCCGATTGGAACAATATTGTTGCGGGCTGGCAAATCCAAATTCGAGCCCAAGCCCACTTCGTCCAATCACGAAATCGGCTTAGAATTGGCAGGCTCAAAACCAAAGAATGTCAGGCGGGTTTTATTATTCGCTGGGCACCAGAGAATGTTGGAACTTGGTATCAAATTAAGAAGATTGTCCTGATATTTTTGTATTGCGTTTGAGAGTGTTATTGGCCGTTAATTTGTGGCGCAGAACAAAAGTGACTTAGCGATGACAACCCAGCAAATTTTCCATCACACCTACGACAACGGGTTAACGCTTGTCGCTCAATCGATGCCTTGGCTTGAATCGGCAGCATTTTCGATTGCGGTCCCAGCGGGTTGTCGCTTTGACCCCGAGGAGAAACTGGGAACGGCAAACTTTACTTGCGAGATGGTTCAGCGTGGTTGTGGAGAGTACAACAGCCGGCAGTTCATCGAAGCTTTGGAATCGCTAGGCGTCGACTACAACTCTTCGGCTTCGTTGTACGGAACAAATTTTGGCGGCGCGATGCAATCGGCGCAGCTGCATGACGCTTTGGCGATCTACGCCGACGTCTTGCAACGGCCGATTTTTCCAGAAGACCAATTGGAAGACGGCCGAATGGTTTGCTTTCAAGAGATCGCGGCTCTGGGAGATGATCTGGCCCAGCGAACGTTGCGACATCTACGGCTCAAGCATTATGGTTCAACCGATGGGCGAAATTGTGAAGGCACGGTTGAGTCGGTCCAGTCAATAACGCTGGATGACTTGAAAGCGTTTTACGAACAATGTTATCGCCCCAATGGTTTGGTGATTGCCTGTGCTGGAAAGCTTGACTGGGAACCGCTTAAAAGACACGTCGGAAATTTGTTCGATGGTTGGCAATCGAAACCCGATCCCGAAATCATCGTCCAGCCCGCTCAGCACGGCGTGCACCACATCAAGCACGAATCGGAGCAGACGCACATCGCGGTTGCTTATCCTGGCCTGCACTACGCCCATGAGGACTATTATCTCAATCGCGGTGCGGTTGGAGTTCTCAGTGGGGGGATGAGTTCACGGCTGTTCACCGAAGTCCGCGAAAAACGTGGCCTTTGCTACACCGTGTTTGCCTCTTGCAGCACGCTTCGCGAAAAAGGTGCAGTACTTTGTTATAGCGGCACTTCGAATGACCGGGCTCAAGAAACGTTGGACGTGATTCTTGAAGAGCTGAAGAAGCTTGCCCAGGGAATCACGGAAGACGAATTGCGGCGACTCAAGGTCCAGATTCGCAGCGGCTTGATCATGCAGCAGGAATCCTGTCGAGGTCGCGCCGGTTCGATTGCTGGCGACTGGCTGCATTTGGGCCGAGTAAAAACGCTTGACGAGATCAACGAAAAAATCAATGGCCTGACAGTGAAGTCGATTAACGAATACCTCGCGGCCAATCCGCCGCGTGATTTTGATGTCGTCACCTTGGGGCCTCAACCATTGGAGTTAAAGGAAGATGGAGTATCGGCAACACCAGCTTGATAACGGTCTAGAGATTCTTGCCGAATGCAATCCTCAGGCTTACACCTCTGCGTTTGGTTTTTTTGTCAGAACCGGTTCGCGCGATGAAACCCACGATGTCGCTGGGGTAAGTCACTTTCTTGAGCACATGGTGTTCAAGGGGACGCCCAACCGAACTGCAGCGCAGGTCAATCTCGAGCTCGATGAGATCGGTTCGTCCAGCAATGCTCGGACAAGCGAAGAAAGCACGATTTACCATGCTTCGGTGCTTCCTGAATTCCAGACCAACGTAACTGAATTGCTCAGCGACATTATGCGTCCATCGCTGCGCGTGGAGGACTTCGAAACTGAAAAGCAAGTCATCGTTGAAGAAATCAAAATGTACGATGACCAGCCGCCGTATGGTGGTTACGAGCGGATCATGTCCGAGTACTTTGGCGATCATCCGTTGGGCCAGAGCGTCTTGGGCACCGTTGACTCAGTAACTGCGATGACGCCCGAAGGGATGATGAAGTATTTCGAACAGCGCTACAGTCCGTCCAATATCTGTTTTGCTGCTGCCGGCAATATTGACTTTGAGCGGTTGATCGAAGATCTGGATCGGTGTTGTGGCCATTGGAAGAAATTCTCGCCTGAGAGAATGAAAGAGAAAGCTGACTACAAACAAGGGTTTGTCACGATGCACAAACCATCGGCTCATCAGCAGTACATTTTGCAAATGGCTCCCGGGCCATCGAGCGAACAGCAGATCAGATATGCAACTTCGGTGATGTCGGCGATCATCGGTGATGACGGCGGCAGTCGGTTGTACTGGGAGTTTTTAGATTCAGGGCTCGCCGAGTCGGCCGGCATGGGCGCCTACGACTATCAGGGCAGCGGCGCGATCATGACTTATATATGTTGTGCTCCCGATCAAGCCCAAGCCAATCTGGAGCGGCTGACAAATCTTCAACGAAAAATCTGTGAGGAAGGCATCTCCCAAAAGGAGCTTGATCTGGCCAAGCGAAAAATCGCTTCTCATATCGTGCTGGCCAGCGAGCGCACCGGGAGCCGGATGTTTTTCATCGGCGGTCAGTGGCTTTGCGAACAACCATTCCATACCGTTGCTCAAATCGCGGAGATCTACGAATCTCTGACACTAGACCAAGTCAACGAGGCACTGGCTAACTATCCGCTTGATAAAAACATGACCGTCACTGTTGGACCATGTGACAACTTGACGGCAGTCGCCTAGGCTTTGCCGTGTTTTATAAATCAGCCAACACCAGAAGAATACAAGCTCGATTGCCGCACAGCTTCAGGGTGAGCCGTTTTTGGCGTTAGTGACGGTTAACGGCGATTCAACCGTGGCTAGGCCCAATTGCCCTTACTTAGCCTGCAAAATTGTAGCGTTTGGGCGCGAGCCCTCCGGTTTCTCAGAGTTCCGCTTGAATAAAACCGGGGAGCTTGCGCTCCACCGCTACAAAGTAAGTGCCATTGGGCTAGCGCCAAAACGGCTCATAAAGTGTTCTACCTACTGATCATTGCAGATGAATTTGATTTAAGCTGTTGAATCAAATGACCGATTCATGCGACAATGGAGTCGGCCATCTGGTCAACAGTTTTAGATTGCTACAACTTCGAAAACAGCCTTTAAAGAACAGCTCTAAGTATGTCTTTGGGCTGCAACAATAATGTCAGACACACGGACAATTGTGACTGGTCGAAAAAAAAGAAACATCCCCGAAGGCACTTGGATTCAGTGCCCCGGTTGCAAGTCACCCATCTTCAACAAAGAAGCCGAGAAACGGCTTAGGGTTTGTCCGTCCTGTGATCACCACATGTACGTTTCGGCCAAGCTTCGAATCGAACAAGTGCTCGACGAAGGAACATTTGAAGAGTGGGATGGAAATCTGATTTCGGGGGATCCGCTTGGGTTCACAGATTCGAGAGCTTATCCCGACCGTCTGATTGCCGAGCGTAAAAAGACTGGCCTTTCCGATGCGGCGATTACCGGCACTGGCATGATCCGTGCTCGCCGCGTCGCAATCGGAGTGACTGATTCTCAGTTCATCATGGGAAGCATGGGCTCGGTCGTTGGTGAACGACTGACTCGGTTGGTTGAAAAAGCGACCGCGCAGGACCTACCGCTGATCATCATCAGTGGTTCAGGTGGCGGCGCCAGAATGCATGAAGGCATCTTGTCGTTGATGCAGATGGCCAAAGTGTCTGCTGCACTGGCTCGCTATGATAAAAAAGGAGGATTGTTCATCTCCGTTTTGACCAATCCGACGATGGGCGGGGTGGCAGCGAGTTTTGCGTCGCTGGGCGACGTGGTGTTTGCCGAGCCCAAGGCGCTGATTGGGTTCGCCGGCCCAAGAACAATCAAAGCCACGATTCGAATCGAACTGCCCGAGGGATTTCAAACCAGCGAGTTTCTTCTCGAGCATGGCTTCATCGATCGGATTGTGTCTCGCGACAAACTGAAATCAGAAATCGCCCGCACAATCGACTATTGCGGAAAATAAGGTATCGAGTTTCCCAACTCCAATTCCTTTGATCCGGTTTGCCTCTGCATCATGGCCTTTTCGTGGCATGGTGTATAATTCGGTTGAGATTCTTTTCCAGATTCGATTCCTGAATTTCTTTGACGAACAACCCCAAACTCGACGACCGCTATGGGCATCCTTGATAAATTTTTCGGTGGCAAGAAAAGCTCCTCTGGGACGCTGGACGTTTCGGCTCGTTTCCGTCTCGATCGACATGCGTTCACTGGGACGATGTCGAAATTCCATGTTGTTCAGGAAATTGGGACCAACAAGCTTTTCGGTCTCAAGCTGCTTGATGGTGAAAAGACGAAGTACTTCAACAATCGGTTCAAAGGTTTGAACAAGCCTGTCGAAGCCGAGATCGCGATGAAGATCAAGCATCCGCGAGTTGTTGAGACGTATGAGTATGGAAAAACGACGACCGGCCAGGAATATATTTTGATGGAGTATGTCGAGGGACCGGGGCTCGATATTGCGATTCGCAAGAAGCAAGCCGATCTTTTTCCCGATCGATTGACGCTGATCCGACAAATGGCTCAAGCCCTCCAAGCGGTTCATGACGCTGGTTTCATTCACCGCGACATTTGCCCACGAAACTTCATTTGTTACAAAGACTTCACTTGGCTCAAGATGATTGACTTTGGTTTGACCGTGCCTAACGAAGAGCCTTACAGGATGCCGGGGAACCGAACCGGAACGCCACAGTACATGGCCCCCGAGATCGTGCGTCGTCGTGCGACCGATCATCGCATTGATATCTTTTCGTTCGGAATTACGGCCTATCGTTTCCTGACGTTCAAACATCCTTGGCGTTCGACCGACACGACCGGAAAAGCCGCGCTAGCGCACGACACGTCGGAAGTGACCCCGATTCATGAGCATCTACCTAAGCTCAACAAGACGCTTGCCAAAGCGATTCACAATTGCCTCCAGACCGACCCTGAAAAACGGATGGCGACGGCAAAGCAGTTCCTGACGACGATTCGAAACATCAAGCAAGAAGACGAGTAACTTATTGAGTAAAAACTACGACATTGCCACTCGAGTCGATTACGTTTCACGCAACATTTCCTAACATGCCCCCGATGGAGCGTCCTCAGTTGGTGCTTCCTCAGTTGGTGCTTCTTCAGTTGCAGTGTCTACCTTTTTCTCCGCCTTGGGTTCTTCTTTTTCAGCAGGAGTGTCTTCGCTGATTGTGTCTTTTTTGGGCGGATCTTCTGTCGTCTTTTCTGCGGGAGCTTCCGCGGATTCTACATCGTCTTCGTCATTTGATTCCCGCTGCGAACGCATCGCCTCAAGCATTTCAGTTGTTGGCAAATTATCCATTTCACCGTTGGCAGCCCGGTCATCGATCAGTTTTTGAAGCGGGAAATCATCAGGCCATTCGCGATTGGTGATCTTCAGCATGTCCCAATAAACGTTCGCTTTCTCCATCAATTCCTGAACAAACACGCCGTCCTTGAGGTCGGGATACTTGTTGAGAACATCATCCCATTTTCGAAACGCGTCTTCGTAAAGCGTGATTGCGCCGCGTTTGGTGATCGTCTTTGTCTTGGTTTTGTAGTCGAAATCGTACTCGTCATCGTAAATCGACTGCCGCCACATTTCCTCAGCGTCATAGATTGCCACGTGGGCATTGGTCGTTTCGGTTTCGGCTTCGGATGAAGTCCGGGCACGCCAATAACCATAGTTAACTGTATCGGCGTTTCTTCCGATCGTTGACATTTTGCGTTGGAGTTGGGCAATTTCTCCGACAATCTTGTTGGCTTCGAAACGATCTTCGTCGCGTGTTTCCAGTACGAGTTGCGGATCAAGCTCGGCTTCCATTTGCCCGAGTGTTTCCTTGAGATCGTTTACGATCCGCGACTGTTGGTCGTTGAGTTCATCGCTTGAAAGCTCAAGCATCGCCATTTCATCCTCGGGAATCTGCTGATCATTGATCAAGTCAGCCATCATCTGTTGGCGAATTTCCCCGATCGAAGCTTCGTCCGATCCTTCTCTTGGCGGCAAAGCGTCCAGTTTTTCCCGCCACGTTTTTATGTCCGCTTCGAACTTCGACATTTCCTCCAGCGTTACCGTAACGCCCAGAGTGTTGGAGATCTTTTGGTTGCCGTAGTCATTCCATTCCGAGGCGGCGCGCTTCCAGATGTCCTCGACGGCTTCGTCGGGACGCTCTTCAGCCAGGATTCCCAAAGCTTGATTTCGAAGCTGAGCCGGCCGCCACATGTAGAACAGCAAATCACTCCGCATCTGTCGGCAGCTCTTCTCCTCAACCAAGGTTCGGGAATAGTCATACCAATGATAGGCCATCAGCCAGTTGTCGTGACCGTACGCTGAATCGTACAAACTGGGTTCGATGTAGTCCGACATCTCGTCGTGGAACTCAAGGTCTTCACGAAACATCCGTCGAAACGAAAGCTTCTCATCCGATTTGCCAAACTTGTTTCCAGTGAAGAAGCCAAGCTGATCGGTGATTCGGTGATCGCGTTTGTTGTAAGGGATACCCTGTTTAAGAAACCCGACGCCTTTTTTGACCCACTGGTACCGGTATTCGTAGTCGTCGAATTCCATCGAAACGTTGTAAGCGAGGTTGTGAGCCTGGTGTTCCCAGACTTTGACGAAACTTGGTTGGATCTTGGTAAGTGCCTGGAGCGTCGAAGCGAGCTGGTCGTAGTTTTCTTTCTTCTTGTGCTCCATCGCCTGCATCCACAACATGTTGACCGCGACGCCACGCAGCCCCAGCGACGCCAACTTCATCGTTTCACTGGCCGGATCAATCTCTGACATCTTGGCTTGGGAGAGGTCATGCTTTTCCCGCAGCACCGAAAGCTGCCCACCAGCGTCGGCGATATTCCCATCCGAATCTCGAGTCTCTGGACGCGAGATCATGGAGAGCGGGATTAACAGTGCGCCAATGATCGCAATGTAGATGATTTTTCGAATGAAAGGTTTGGAATTCATTTGGCGATCTCTCGAGTCTTAAGCGCGAAGTATCCAAGCAGTGTCAATCCAACGCAAAAGGCAAGCGTTATAAGAACCGCAATCAGGATTCGCTGATTGTCGATAGCGTACCCATAAGTCAGATAATTCGAGAAGTTCAATGTCGAAAAGTTCGGGGCCAGATAGGTCAGTGCGTTGAGAATCGCGACCACCAGCTTGTCAACGTTCTCGATGATTGTTGTCAGATACCCAGTATCCAGATCGATCATCATGTTTTTCTGCGTCACAACGCGAATGAAGGACTCGATTGGTCCACCGCCATCGTGATCAATCTTGGTCAGCTCTCTGATGAATGGTGCGCTGAATCCGATAAGGATCATGACAAGCGTCCCGAGCATTGTGATCGCCGCGCTGAGGAACGTGCTCAACGCCACTCCCATCGCAATGATGATTATCATCTGGCACCAGATGCCGATGTAGCCTTTGAAGAAGTTGGCCCAATAGAGGTTGTCGCCAGCTCGGAAGTAAAGGTCCGCACGTGCAACGCCGAGGTACTGATTGATATCGCGACAGGAAAGCGTCAGGTGGAGCCTTTGGTTTTTGCCAGCGAAATCCTCAAATAGATCGAACTCGCCTTTTTCCAGCAATTTGCCATCCGGCGAAACGAGCTTTCCAACAATCTTGCGGGAGATCGGCAACGTCTGCACGGAGTATTCGTTGGTTTCAAAGTCGATGATGTCGGAGATGAAAACTGGATCGACGCCTTCGTTCTCGGGGACGCTGGTGAATTGGATTCCCCCGGTGACTCGTTTTTCAATGTCGCCTTTGTGAGTTCGAAACACACCCAGCGTCATTTCCAGCGGCAGGATTTTGTCGTTGCGGAAATTCGATGGGACGAAATTCTCGAACTGGAATTCGGCTTTGGATAGCGACGTTCGCTCGCGCGCGTTTCCACCATCAACATAGCCGCGATAGGCCCACTCTTTTCCAACGTTGACACCCTTCTGGGTCTTGTTGCCAAGCCGGTCGTAGAACTGCAGGTAGGAGGAGTAAATGGGAACCCGGGCGCGGAAGTAACCAACGGCCGGGCCAAGCGAAATTCTTGCGTCGTCGCCTTCTCCATCAACAAACACCTGATGAGTGTGTCCGCCAACTGGTTTGCAAACGACACGGCGATACGTCACCGTCCCGGCCGCTTGGTCAACGGTCTTGTCGATGATATTGGTTTGCAATTGCGGTTCAGGAGCAGAGACATCGCGTGTGTCGTGAATCAATTCCAAGAGATGGCTGTGACCCGAGTCGGTGCTCGTTTTGGCTTCTTTGACCGCATCTTCGGAAACTCGACGTCGCGTGATTCCAGATAAACCGTCGGCAGGAATGGGGGCAAACGAAGCCAGTGTTTGAGTGTCACCTACGATTTGATGCTCGTGAGACAGTCCACGCCAGACGAATAGAAAGCTGATGATCGCCATCAAAGCCAGCAATCCAGTCCCCAGCAATCCAAAGCCAAGGATTCGACCGATCACGATTTCAGTAGAACGAACTGGTTTGGTTACGACGGTGTAAATCGTCTTGTTCTTGATGTCTTCTGGAAGGCTGAACGAGCTGATCAGCATGCCCATCAGCAGCACCAGCAACTGCGTCCCCCACAAAACAAAGTTGATATAAATCCGCTCGGGATGCTCGGAGTTGGAGTTCATGAACCATCCGCCGAACAACAACGTCGTGGCAAAAATTCCGAACGTGACCAGGATGACTTTTCGTCGGAACGCTTCTTTGATGGCCAGTCGAGCGATCGCCCAAACTCGTCGCGGTGAAGTATTTAGGAAATCGGGAATCGCTTGACCGATCACTTTCGACACAACGTAGAACGCTTCGAACGGGCCATGTCGAAACGAAGCCACAAGATATCCGAAAAAGACGCCAAGGATGATCGCGGCCAAGACGATCGTTCCGAAGAGGAGTATTCCTCCGCCGATCCAGTCTGAGAAATTGATAAAATCTTCGACAACCATTATTTCATTGTCCGTCGTCTGTTTTTGAGAAAGTTAAAAAGCAGCCCTTGAAGATCGCCCGAAGCGAACCAGATAGTCGAGGCACAGTTCGACTTCGATCGGCCTCTATTGAGCCGGTCTGTCTTTTACTCAGTCTTTGGTTTCTTGGCATCGGCACCTGAAGAGCGGTGCCCTGGTCGCTCTTGGCTTTCGCGGACGATACCCAGGAATAGGTCTTCCAGTGTCGAACGCGGGTTTTCTACCGAGACGACGTTGCCCCCGTGCTTTTTGATGACTTCTCGGATTTCATCTTGAGCAGCCGCCGTCAAGCCGGAAGACCGAATCTGGGTTTCGTCGCTGACTTGAAGCAGATTGTCAACTCGACCAAGCTCTTTCAAATCGCCTTGGTACAAAATCGCGATCCGATCACAAACGTCTTGCACATCGGCCAGCAGATGGCTGCACATCACAACTGTTTTGCCTTGGTCTCGAAGCTTCAAGATCATGTCTTTCATCTCGCGAGTACCCATCGGGTCAAGTCCCGATGTCGGCTCATCGAGCAAGATCAATTCTGGATCGTTGATCAGCGCCTGAGCCAAGCCGATTCGGCGCGTCATGCCTTTGGAGTATTCTTTGAGCTGCCGTCTTTTGGCGAACGTCAATCCGACTTGTTCGATCAATTCGGCGACGCGTTCTTTTCGGATCTTGGCCGGCATGTCAAACAGGCGACCATAGAAGTCCAATGTTTCTTCTGCAGTCAGATATTTGTAGAGGTACGATTCTTCGGGGAGGTAACCGATGCGTTCGTTCTTGGTGACTTCCGAAGCGTCCTGTCCAAAAACCAAGGCTCGGCCCTGGGTCGGAAACAGCAATCCAAGCAAAAGCTTGATCGTGGTTGACTTGCCTGAACCGTTAGGACCGAGCAGCCCGAAGATTTCGCCTTTTCGAATTTCCAGATCAAGTGCGTTGAGAGCGCGAACTTTTTGTCGCCCCCAAAAGTCGCGATAGATCTTGGTCAGGTTCTGGGTCTCGACCACAACATTGGGATCGTAGTCTGGATTGGTCTGTTCCAGTCGCCCTGTCTTGGGCTCTTTTGCGGTAGTCTCAGAAACCATGGATGACGGTAACTCCGTGAATAATTCGTCTTGAATGATCTGGATTCAAATATGATCTGTAACTCGTACCGATTGGTTTTTCGGATGTTGCCCGGGGAGGCCGAGAATGGTCCTCTTGGTATACGCCCCAATCAACGATTTGTTCAGTGGTTGGGAGCCTAAAAGCTCAGCCGGGCAGGCTGTCAATCTCGGGGCCTCTTTGGAGCCAAATCCGGCCATTGTATGGCAACCCAAACTGACCCGCCAACACTCTCCGACCCGCTCGTCTATGATAAGCCCGTTAAACGCTTTGTGCCATGATAGATGCGCAAAAAATAGGTGTTCAACCGCTGGCCATCCTCCAATAATTACAGCAATCGACCGTCTCGGCGAAACCGATTTGAATGGTTTGGCAAACTTGATCCAAGCCGATTAAATTCGTCGCGCCAAAGTCGATTGAGCCTTGCAAAACGTCTTACTCGATGTAACGTTTGATCAGTCGAACACGATAGTTCATGATCCCGTTGCACATAGTCTTGCCGCGCCCGACGCAGCCAAGCGAATGAATAAGCTAAAGTCCGAATCTCCCAGCTCGATCGAAGATCATTTGGCCGCGCTCTACGGTCGAATCAACTACGAGCGTCAGCTCAAAGTAACACCGCGTCATTTCAAATTGCGGAACATGCGGGAAATACTCCGGCGCCTCGACAATCCGCATCTGGATTATCCCGTGATTCATGTCGCCGGCACCAAGGGCAAGGGCTCCACATGCACAATGGTTGGGAGTGTCCTGACGGCTTCGGGGCGACGAACCGGCGTTTACACTTCGCCTCACCTCGAAACGATCCATCAGCGAATGGCGATCGATGGGAACCTGATCACCGATGAACAGTTGATCGGTGCGCTGACGACATTGCAGCCGGTCGTCGAAGCGATGGACGCCGAGTCCGCCACCGGCGGTTTTAGGCCGCTTACCTTTTTCGAAATCACGACTGCGGCGGCACTGCTACATTTTTCGACTCAGAAATGCGATGCCGTTGTGTTGGAGGTCGGGCTTGGAGGGCGGCTCGATTCGACCAACGTTTGCGAGCCGACGACCTGCATCATTACCAACATCAGCATTGACCATACCCGTCAGCTCGGTTTAACGGTCGATAAGATCGCATTTGAAAAAGCCGGGATCATCAAGGATTCCATTCCGGTGATCAGCGGTGCGGTCGATCCGCTGGCCGCCGACGTCATCGCCGACGTCGCGGTTGAAAGGAATGCGCAGCTGTTTTTGTTGGATCAGGATTTCGAGATCAGCGAAGAAAATCAGTCCGACGATCACTTGTTCAATTTTGCTGGACAGGTGAACGTTAAGTCGGATCAGTTCGGGATGAGAGAAGACAATTCGGACGATGGGCAATCCACTGGTGCGCAGGCCGACGATTCGCTTTACCAGTTGGACGGCTTGAAACTTGGGATGATTGGTCATCACCAACGGCTCAACGCTGCGATTACGGTTGCGGCGATCAAGACGCTTAACGACCGAGGTTGGGCGATTTCAGAACAAGCGATCAGGACAGGTCTTGGTCGGGCGAGCCTCAGTGGTCGTACCGAAGTCGTCCATCAGTCGCCGACGATCGTGATCGACATGGCTCACAATGAGGCTTCGGTCAACGCGCTTGTCGAAACGCTGCAAAACGATCTGCCGGCCTGGAAATCGAGTTCGAAACGAGTCTTGATTCTCGCCCTCAGTCGCGACAAGAACGCCGATGAGATTCTGGCTCCGCTTGTGCCGGCATTTGACGAAATCGTGTTGACCAAATATCAAGACAATCCACGTGGTCGTTGCCAAAACGAGTTGCTCGAGTTGGCTCAGTCGATCCAATCCGATCTGCGTTCAAATTCGAAACCGGCTGCCGAGCTGCGAACCTCGCTCGATCCCCAAACTGCTTGGGAAAATGTCTTCGAGGAATTGAAACCGGATCAAAGCGTCTGCATTGCCGGTTCGGCGTTTCTGGTTGCCGAGCTGCGAAAGACGATTATGGTTTCGTTGGAAAAGAACGTCGTGACCTAAGTCTTCCCGGAAAAGTTATTCACGATCCACGCGGATTTTTACTCAGTTCTAGCCAATTATCTTTGAATACAGATACCAAACCACTAGGCCAACATGCAGCGCAGCGGCGAGCCAGGTCATAATCTTGAATTCGCTTTTTTGGGTCTTGTGACGAAAGTAGCTTTGGCCAAGCATTGCACCGGGCCAGCCGCCGATAAACGCGAGTACGTGAAGCCGTTTTTCTGGCACCCGCCAACCCTCCGATTTGGATTGTCGTTTGTCCCAGCCGTACATCAGAAATGCGGCAACGCTGGCGCCCGCAACCAGGATCGGATAACCAAGGAACGGATTGGCGGTCAAAAAACTGATGATCGAATCCAGTGAGAGCCCTTGGGTCTGAGCAAGCATCACGACGATCGAATCGGAATCTGAGAACAGGTGCAAATTACTATCCGGCTTTTTTTGTTTTGCCTTTGTTGCCGCCGCGTTTTTCCCGCCGCATTCCAACTTTTCCGCAATTGCCGCTTGCTCGGCGGCTTCGTCGAAATCTGTATTGGAGGCACCAGGGATCGCTACGTCAGTTTGAGTCTGCCAAATTGTAACTCGGAGAGTAACTCGGCTACAGTGGCAAGATTGCTTTGCGCCACTTTGGTTGTGTCTCTACTACAACTGAGGTCTGAGACCATGCCAATGATCCGTTCGTCGGCTTTCAATAGCCCTTCTTGCCAGAGCTTCGAGCGAAGCCTTGTGCAACGTTGCTCTAAGAATCTTTCTTCCACTGTCCTTCACAGACCCGGTTAAGTTATTGGTTGGGCAACTTTTAACGGTTTCGCTTGCATGAGCTTCGTCGACAATAAGCGGAGATACTCTTGTGAGGTTGTTTTATTCTGCCGATCACTTAGAGTCTCATCAGTCAAGCGCTCTTCTTATTCGCTTGTGAGTTACCTCACCTCATATTGTGGCATCGCGTCCGCTTCATTTGGTGCGTCAATATTGACGGGCCATTTGCCCCACCAAACAAAGGATTGTCATGTCG
The DNA here is from genome assembly GCA_937981585.1 of uncultured Pirellulaceae bacterium. Lineage (GTDB taxonomy): Bacteria > Planctomycetota > Planctomycetia > Pirellulales > Pirellulaceae > Mariniblastus. Next base: position 33,347 of record CALJOA010000095.1, read on the forward strand.
TCGGTTTCCCAGCAGTGGATCCATGATGCGCGCGCATCGATCAAAAACGGGCCAGAAGATTTTTTCAAAGTCGAACCGGCGAAGTACTGGCAGGATTTGTTTCTATGTGCGTTTTGTGCGTACGCTACTGCGACGCTCTATCTTGTACTGCCGCTAGATTCCGTGTTTAAGTATCTCTCGTTCCCGTTCGCAGTGTTTTGGTTGTACCGAGCCAGTTCAATGGTTCATGAAGTGGCGCACCTGAATCGCAGCCAACTCAAAAGTTTCAAGATTGGTTGGAACCTGATCTTGGGGGTTCCAACCCTGTTTCCATCGACTTTCTTTTCAAGTCATCATCGCGATCACCATTCAGGAAGATATTACGGTACGCCCCAGGATCCGGAATATATCGTCAATGTTTTTACGCCTGGCTCGTTTGCTGGAACGCTTTTCTTCCTTGCCTACTTGGCGGTCTATCCGTTTTTTGTCGTTTTGAGGTTCATGCTTGCGCCGATTTCGTTTCTTCATCCAACTTGGCGTGAGTATACGCTCCGACGGCTTTCTTCATTCACGATGAATTGGAATTACGAACGCAACGTCAGCCGAATGGATCGGAAATCATTCGCATTTATCGAATTGCTGTGCTGTGTTCGCGCTTGGATGATTCCGATTGCGATAATCGCCGGCGTAACGCATTGGCCTCGACTACCGCAACTCTACCTGCTCGCGATGGCCGTTTTGGTTTGCAACCAGATGCGTTTTTTGGCGGATCATCATTTTGAAAGCGAAGGGGAGCAGATGAGCATGGCGGATCACGTCAGCGATTCCTGCAACTACAGCAAGAACACTTTCCTGACGTGGATCTTTTTCCCGTTCACGATTCGATTCCACGCGTTGCATCACCTGTTCCCAACCATCCCCTATCACAATCTGGAAGCCGCTCACGCCCATCTGACTCAGTCGCTACCAGCCGATTCGGAGTATCATGCGCTGGACCGGCCTGGCTGGTGGTACACCGTACGCGAGAATTTGAAATTCAAGAGAAAGCAGAGAGTCCGTCTAGCGGAGGAACAAGCCAGTCCGCTCCAGCCGTCTGGTTCGTTCTCGCTTGTCCATTCTTCCCATGGGACAGAAAACGAAGCTGTTGAATCGGGCCCGCATTTCTCCAAGCCGGTTTCGTCCGTCCGAACAAAGTGATGCCGATTGGGAACGAATCAATCGTTTCTTGAGACGACTTGGCCCAAGAAATAACGAACGAGTGTGAACTGGAAGAAACCGGTTCGGGATGTGAGGGCTTCAAAGAAAGGCGAATTTACCGCCGGTCAGAAGCGGTCATCAATTACCGCTGCAGCCCAGCAAGAAATGGAACCTCACCAACGCTAAGCGTCGCGATGAATCTTTTTTGAATGTCGAGAAACGATTCAAGCAGTTCTTGCGGCGTCACGTCCTGACGGCTGACGACGCGAATACAGCTATCGCCCAGCCGCACATTGGTGGTCGAGTCGAGTACGTTCAATTCACACCATGTCAAATCCTTGTCGTAGTCAACGCTCACAGAATCCTGCTCGAGGTCTTCGATGTGATCCACGATCGCTTCGAGATCAAGCGGCTGGCGCGTCAAAATTTCCATGACCGAAAACTGTCGTCCGAAAACTTCATCAAAGGGGCCGGCAAAAACTCGGGCAGGTTCGCTGATTTCGGTGATCGAGCGTGACCAAATCACCTTTGAAGGAGCCTCTTGATCCTGACTGACTTGGATCTGGTAACAAAAAAACGGCGTCGTCACGACACCGCCGCCCTCAGTAGGACCGTCGACCGAAATCTCTTTTCGTTTGAGTCCATAGCTTTTTCGCAGCGCAGAAAACACTTTTTGCATATCGGCATCGATCTGAGACTCCGCAAGATCTGCAACGAACCTTTGATCACCAGAACTGGCTGCCACTGGGACGCGGTGATGTTTTTGGAATCCGTCAAGCTGTTTGATCGACGAGTTTTGTTCCGAGACGAGCCTAACTGAATCAGCGTTATCCATTTTCGTTCTCCAATCCGTCGGTAGTTCGCGCCAAACCCAACCTTCTGCATTTCGCCTAAACGCTTGGAAGCCCTTGAACTCGCCGCCACGCACTGATTTGACCAAGATGTCCGTTCTCATGGTTGAACATCAAGTAAGGCAACGCGATACCGGCGACCGGCATGACTTTTTTCCATCTTTCCAACTTGATCTCATTGGCAAAAACGGAATCGTCGGCGTTGCCCAGCAGTTCTGCAACTTGCTCATGTCCGTCAACAAAGGCTTGAACGAGCTCTTCATTGGAAGCATAAACGTCGCGAGTCGATTGAGGCTTGGAATTCATTCCAAACTGGTGACCTTTAGGATCTTCAAACTCTTCACCTTTGATGATCGCGCCGATGATCGGCAAGTACACGTTGAGGTGGCTTAGCACCCAAGCCGGATGGTTGGCTGGTGCGTTTGGATCCGTGGCTGGCTGAGCCACCATTTGTTCGTTGCTCAGATCAGCGACCAGTTTGGGGCCGTAATCTGCATTTTTTTTCCAAGCGAATAGATATCCGTCGATAATCGGTGAGGCCATAACTGTTTTCTCGCTTCGTAGTTTGTTGTTTGATCGATCTGATTGGTTACATTTATTGTCTATGGTCGGCAGCAACGTGACCTCCCTGACAATCGGACAACCAGTTTTGTATCATGGTCAAGCTGGATTTTGGAAGTGGTCCCAGACTATTACGCGAACATTGCTCGACAATTATGAGACTTTTCGAAGGAACTGAGTTCGATCGACCGCCCACGTGCGAACGTTGTGAACTGCTTGAATCTGAGTGCAAGTGTCCGCCGCCTGAGCTGGAACCGATTCCGCCGGGTAATCTGACCGCGCGGGTTGCGGTCGAAAGACGTAAAAAGGGAAAGGTCGTCACGGTTATTCGAGGTCTCAACGAAGGCCATCCGGGAAACCATCTTGGCGATCTGCTAACCCGGCTGAAGAACGCTTGCGGCGCCGGGGGGACGATTCAAGATCCCGGAATCGAGATTCAGGGTGATCACTCGGAGCGGTTGAAAAAATTGCTTGCTGAACTTGGCTATAAAATTCGCAGCTAGGCAGCGGTCTGCCAAAAGCGGAACAGAAGAAAAAAGATTTCACAGATTGAGGCCACAGATTCACACAGATCTTCACGGATCCGGGCGTGCAAGATCCGTGTCCATCTGTGCAGATCCGTGGCTAAAGCTTCCGTGATGCGGGCCGCGCTGTCAGCGACTCAATTTAAGAGCCACAGATTCACACAGATCTTCACGGATACGGCACGCAAGATATCCGTGTCCATCTGTGCAGATCCGTGGCTAAAACTTCCGTGATTAGAATGAATACCTTATTGTAAGAATTCGAAGCCAAGAGAAACCAACATGCTCCACAAAGACATCACTGAAAAAATCATCGGCGCATCGTTCGAAGTTCACAACGAACTCGGCTACGGCTTCCTCGAAAAAGTCTACAAAAACGCGATGCGGGCCGAGCTGTCAGCTCGCAACTTGAAATGCGTCGCCGAACATCAGATTAAGGTTCACTACAAGAACACTATCGTCGGCGACTACTATGCAGACTTATTTGTAGATGATTCTGTGATTGTGGAACTCAAAGTCGCCAAACAATACAACCCAAGTGATGAGGCGCAATTGATCAATGAGCTCAAAGCCACGCGCGTGAAAGTTGGCCTGTTGATCAACTTCGGGAAAGAGAAAGTCGAATTCAAACGATTGGTTTATTAGCGCAAGGCTTGACCTCGCCACAGATTCACACAGAGCTTCACGGATACGGCGCACAAAATATCCGTGTCAATCCGTGGCTGAAATCCAACAAACGCAAGTTACCGAATGTGGTCGTACAGCCAAGTTGGGGCTCGAATCTGAGGGAGCCAACGTCAGCGGCTGCTGAATGGCCGCAATTCTCGGCGAATAAAGAAGTGGACCCGAACGGGATCGAACCGTCGACCTCTACACTGCCAGTGTAGCGCTCTCCCAGCTGAGCTACGGGCCCTTGATTACCCATGGACTCGCGTACCTGAGTAAAATGTAAAGTAGCAGCCGAGTCCCGGAATTGTCAAGGCTCAGAGACGTGCAAAAGGCGGATCGCCAATGTTCAGAGCCTTTTCGTCTGCAGACAAAATTGTCGGGCATACAGAGAACGCAAAAACGAACGCAGAAATTAAACAAAATTTGATAATTGAAAACGTCGGTTCAAACCTGGGAAAGAAAAAGATCTGGAAGGTTTAGCTTGGGCTTGCGAGGTTACACCTCCAAAAATTTCCATTCAAAGAAATTTATTGTTTCGACGATGGGTCTAAAACCCTCGCCTTCAGGCGACCCCCTCGGGATTTTGTTATGCTGATCTGATGGAAAACTATCGGACAGGTTCGCATACGCGTTATAGCATAGAGTACCACTTCGTCTGGATAACG
>CALJOA010000096.1 GCA_937981585.1 uncultured Pirellulaceae bacterium
CCTCGGTTCGTCGCACGTTCGGGTTGTTCTCCGCATGCCCGATTTATTTTGCCAACAGCTACGATTAAACTTCTAAACTCCGACTAACCGCCAAACGTGCGCTGCAATTGGACCTCAAGATGAAGTTTTTAATCTGGATACTGGTAGCCGCACTGATCATCGCTCACCATGATTTTTGGAACTGGGACGATGACCAAATCGTGTTTGGTTTCATGCCAATTGGGCTCGCATATCACGTGGGGATTTCGATTGCGGCGGCTTTAGTTTGGGCATTTGCCTGTGCTTTTGCGTGGCCAAACGGCGTCGATGATTTCGAGGATCCAGATCATTCGAAGCTTCATCCAACCTCGAAACTTCATTCGAACTCGCCCGCCGATGGAGGCCGGTCATGAACGGATCGCTGGCTCCAATCCTGGCAATGAACGACGGTCAGACCCGCCTGGTCATTATCCTTGGCTATTTGGCTTTGCTTTTATTTCTTGGTTTCTCGGCCAGCCGCTTTTTTCGCGGGACCAAGAAAGACTATCTGCTGGCCAGCCATTCAATCGGCCCGTTCTTGCTGTTGCTCAGCATGTTTGGCACCACGATGACGGCGTTCGCGCTGGTCGGATCGTCCGCGGAGTCGTTCAAAAAGGGAATCGGCGTCTATGGCATGTTGGCATCGAGCAGCGGAATCATTCACTCGCTTTGCTTTTATGTGATCGGCGTCAAAATTTACCGGATCGGTCGAAGCCAAGGCTATTCCACCCAGATCCAGTTCTTTCGCGCGCGATTGGAAAGCGACTTGATCGGACTGATCCTGTTCCCGATTCTTGTCGGACTGATCATTCCGTACTTGATGATCGGAGTCATGGCCAGCGGCGGTGTGATCCAGGTCATGACTGCCGGTGCGTTTGATTTCGAAGCTTTCAAAGTCCTCGATGACAAAGGTGTAATCGATGTCGCAAGAAGTGGCGGGATTCCGACGCAATACGGTTCAGCATTAGTCTGCATTGTCGTGCTAATCTACGTTTTCTTCGGCGGGATGCGAGGGACGGCTTGGGCCAACGCGTTCCAAACGTTGGTATTCATGTTGCTGGGCGTCGTTTCGTTTTGGCTGCTGGCGATGAAGCTCGGCGGCGGCGAAACGATCATGGAAAGCCTCAGCAATCTGACGGCCAAAGTCGATCAGACGAAGTTGACACGCAGCAAAATGCCTCACTCGTTGTTTGCAACTTATATGTTCATACCGCTTTCGGTGGCCATGTTTCCGCATCTGTTTCAACATTGGTTGACCGCCAAAAGTGCCAACACGTTTAAGCTGCCGATCATCATGCACCCGATTTTTATCATGATCGTGTGGGTTCCGTGTGTGCTGATCGGAGTCTGGGCAACGTCGGTCAACATTCCCGAAGGCGTCAAAGCCAACGAGGTGTTGCCCTATTTGGTTAACTCACAAATTGGAACCGTGATGGCTGGCTTTCTGGCCGCCGGAATTCTAGCCGCGATCATGTCGTCGCTTGATAGTCAATTCCTGTGCATCGGTTCCATTTTCACCAACGACATCGTCAATCATTACTTCGGCAAAGACCGATTCTCGGATCAAGGCCAAGTCTGGATCGCCCGGGCGTTTGTCGTCTTGATCGTCGCAATCACTTACTTCCTCAGCCAGCTGGGCTATCGCGAAGTGTTTCACATGGCCGTTTGGTGCTTCAGCGGATACGCCGCGCTGTTTCCTGTTGTGTTGGCGGCGTTGTACTGGAAACGACTGACTGCCGCCGGTGTGCTCTCGGGAATTATGGCGATGGTTGGCAGCTGGATTTACTTTTTCAAAGAGTCCCAGTGGGGAGCCAACACGGCTTATAAACTGACGCCCTTTGGTTCTGACCATCCGATCATGCCTGTGGTTGGAATCTTCATTTGCACTTGTCTGGCGATGGTGCTGACCAGCTATCTGACCAAGCCGCCAGCCGAAAAGACGCTTGCCAAATTCTTCGACGTCTAAGCTTTACCGAAACGACACCTCTAAATGTCTTCGAGAAAACGAAGCAAATTTACAACTTCTCCCGATATCGAGAAGCACTTCGTCAATATGGCTGAGTGGTTGGCGATGGAATCAACCGCCGAGATCGCGCGCATGGAAGAGCGCCGAAAGCAACAAAACTCCGCCGATGCTGAACGTAGCGGCGAGTCGATCCTCGATTTGGTTATTGCGGATCATCGTCCCGGACTTGGCGGTAACCAGCTGATCACATTCAAGCGTCGCAACGAGACGATCAAGATGCCGTGGCATCGGCTGCGAGTTGGCTCACCCGTAGTCGTCTCGCAATTCGACTCACGGAGCAGTGGATCCGACACCGGTGTCGTTAGCGCCAAGAAATTCGATTCGATCGAAGTCGCGCTTCATCACCGACCTGATGGGGATTGTTTCCGGGTCGATTTAACAGCCGATGAGATCACGCGTCAGCGGCAGCTTGCGGCGATCAACACTGCAATGGGTTCCAGGGGACGACCAGGCCACATGCGATCAGTCCTCATGGGCGTGCGCAAACCGGGCTTCATGGAAAAGGAGTTGGAGCTCGAGTTTCACAGTAACCTTAACGAGTCACAACAATCTGCGGTGCGATTTTCGCTGTTGGCTGAAGACCTTGCGATCATTCATGGCCCGCCGGGGACTGGAAAGACAACCACCGTTGTTGAGTTTATTGTACAAGCCATCAAGCGCGGTGAGTCTGTGTTGGCTTGTGCACCCAGCAACGCGGCGGTTGATAACTTGCTTGAACGATTGATTGATGCAAAGCAGCAAGTCGTCCGCATCGGCCATCCGGCTCGCGTCGCTCAACGAGTCCGGGATTTTTCGCTTGATGGTTTGGTCGAAAAGCACGACAACACGCCGGTGATTCGTGAGATGCGTCGTGAAGCAGAATCTATCTTTCGCAAAGCCGACAAATGGACGCGAGCTAAACAGCCTCGCGGTCATCGTCAGGAGCAACGCCAGGAAGCCAAACGGTTGATCAGTGACGCAAAGATGCTGGAACGACAGGCTATCGATTCGATCATGGGCCGAGCCAAAGTCATCTGTGCCACAACGACGTTTAACGAATCATTGCTCGGGGAGCGGCGTTTCGATATTTGCGTGATCGACGAAGCGTGCCAAAGCACCGAGCCCGGTTGCTGGGTTCCGATGCTGCGTTGCGATCGTTTGGTTTTGGCCGGTGATCATCAACAGCTTCCGCCGACGGTGCTTTCAACTCAAGCTGCACGAGAAGGGTTCGCCAAAAGTCTGATGGAACGGGAAATGGAACTTTACGGAACCGAAGTCTCCAGAATGCTGACCGTGCAATATCGAATGCATCGCAAGATCATGGATTTCTCTTCGCAGGAGTTTTACGACGGTGAGTTAGTCGCCCATGAATCGGTGGTCGAGCATCTTCTGAGCGATCTCGAAGAAGTCGATCTGGCCAACGCAAGTTTTGGCGGTGTCGCGGCGCCCGATTCGAATCCAATAGATGCAAACTTCATTGAAGAGCCCGTCACATTTATTGACACCGCGGGCGCCGGCTGGGATGAAGAGCTTGAGCCAGGAGGTTTGAGCAAGCGGAATCCCAAAGAAGCCGATCTGATTCTTAAGAAAGCCAATGTCCTGATTGAAACAGGCTTGGACCCCAAGGACATCGCCATCATCGCGCCTTACGCCGCCCAAGTCCGGTTGCTTCGTTCGCTCAGCCAACATGAAACGTTGGAAATCGACACGGTTGACGGGTTTCAAGGCCGCGAAAAGGAAGCCGTATTGATCACACTGGTTCGCAGCAACAACGAAAACGAGATTGGTTTCCTGGCAGATCGTCGGCGGATGAATGTCGCTTTGACTCGAGCCCGGCGCAAACTGGTTGTCATTGGTGACAGTGCGACGCTTGGCATCGACGACTTTTATAAATCGTTTTTCGAATACGTCGAATCGTTGCAAGCCTATCACACGGTATGGGAAGAGCTTTAACAGACGCCCCCACTCAAGCTCTGGCACGTCCTGAAACCTCGAGCAAAGGCAACGAGGCTCACGCAAAGGCGAGAGATTTTTTTAGAATTTCCTCACAATGACTTGACGGAGGTTTCCTTATGGACGCTAACGCGTCGGGTTACCAACCACTGGGAATCCAGTCATTTAACGCTTCGATGGACTCTCTCGAATCTCACCTGAATCTGATGACTTGAAATTGATCGCCATGACCACGATCACCAAGCCAACCGCGATCAGGTGAGCCGCAAACTGCCAGTCTTCCCAGCGTGTAAAAAAGATCGCAACGCCGCAGATGAACAGCGGAATTCGCCAGATTCCGCGAATCGGCTTGAAACCGAAACCGGCAATCGAGGCCGCTAATCCGATCACGCCGACTAACGTCGTGCCGACATGAGCCGCGATCATCAAAGGATGAGCCGCTACGTTTTCAGTTGTCAGCATCAACAACTCAGGACGCAACACAAACGCAAAGGGAAGCGCGAACCCGACCAACGCAAAACGGAATGCGGCAAATGCGGCGCGCATCACGTCCGCTTTGGCGATCGCAGCTCCCGCGTACGCGGCCAGCGCGACTGGCGGTGTCACCATCGACATCATGCCAAAGTAAAAAATGAACAAATGTGCCGCCAGCGGTGGTGTGTCCAGCGTTTTTAAAACCGTACCGACCAGAATCGCCATCAACAAATAACAAACCGCTGACGGAAGACCCATTCCAAGAATGATTGTTGAGACCATCAGCAACAACAAAGCGAGTATCGAACTCTCGCCCGCGAACGCTTGAATCTTTGCCGGAAGCGAAGCCCCCAGGCCCGTCATCCCGACGACTCCCAGAATGATGCCGACACATGACGCAGCGACAATCAGTGCCACGCCACCCTTTGCCGCACCGATCAGAGCTTTGGAGATCTTCGAAACATCACAGAACCACGCCACGCTCGCAACCAGAACTGCCGTGATCAGCCAATTGGCCCAAACTGGAAACTGGGGCAGTGCAAATTTCGATTCGCCTGCTCCCAAGGCCTCAATTGCATCGGCGCTCGTTCCTATCGAAGACCCACCGAAAATCCAGCTTCCAATTACAAGCAGGAATCCAATCCCAGCTAGCGCAACCAGCACACGCCCAAGCAAGCTGGAATCTTTGAAGTTGACCAGCCGCGTGTGAGAGCTGAACAAGCTCATCACCACAATACCCACCAAACTGACGCTCACCGCGCGAAACGGCGTGCTTCCTTGCCAAGTCAGCATGTAAATCAGGATTGCAAACGAACCGAAAAAAACGAAGCCCTGATACATCGACATCGGCGTTTCGTCGTTGACTTCTTTCACCACCTCTTTGGCGGCTCCAGTTTTGAGGCTATGAAAGTGAACCGTCAAAAGCAAAGCCGTGTAGTAGAGAATCGCCGGAATAAGTGCGGCCTTGATAATCTCAACATAGGTAACCGCCGGCTCAACCATCTCAAGCATCATGTAGGCACCGGCGCCCATAATCGGCGGCATCAACGCTCCACCCGAACTCGCCGCCGCCTCAACTCCTGCCGCTGACTCGGCGTCAAACCCGGAACTCTTCATCAATGGAATCGTGAACGTTCCAGTCGTCGCCGTATTGGCGACAGCCGAACCAGAAAGTGACCCCATCAATCCGCTGCTGACAACCGCAACCTTGGCCGGACCACCGACACTATTCTTGAACAAACGTCTCGCAAACTTGATGACGTAGCCCGTAGCACCCGTCTGCTCCAGCAACGTCCCAAATAATACAAACAAGAACACGTAAAAGAACATGACCCGCAGCGCGATTCCGAACACGCCGCCCGACTGGAGAAACGTCTTTTGTGAAATCTGGCCCCAGGTGAATCCTCGATGCGGGAAAAGCCATTCGGGCATGCTCTGTCCGTAAATCGCGTAGGCAATAAACACGCAACACAGAATCGGCAACGTCCAGCCGATTGCACGCCGGGTACCTTCGAGGACCAGAACCAATCCGATCCCGGCGACAATAAAGTCAAACGTTGTTTCGTTTCCTGCTCGATCACCAAGCAACGTTCCGTCTACCCAAAATCGCTCAAGCATCGACTCGCTTTGGATGAACACGTAGCCGAACACAACCACGGTCGCGACAACGAGAACGATATCGACGATTCGTAGCGGCAGCTTGTCGCCCCAACCTTTGACTAACGGCTTTCCGAGAAAGACCAGCAACAAACCAAGCAGCCCGAACAAAGCCAAGTTGGGCTGTTCGTCAAATAGGTTCGTGTTGACGCCGACGAGGACGAAAACACAGAGAATCGAGCCCAGGAAATTGGCCACGTTTCCTTTGAGTTGATTGAACCGATCAGTCATTTATGGCCGTCGAGAAGTTGCTGAATCTTGATGAGACTGGCCCATCAGACTGATCATTGGATATGAGTCTGTTTGTAGCGTTTTTCGGTTGAGCCAAGATTAACCTTGGGGCTGGGCCGCGTTTTATAAATTGCTTCTTTGGGAGGGCGAAGCTCCTGCTGAGCTTGAAGTACCAGATGACGCAGGCTCAGCAAGAGCTTCGCCCTCCCAAAAAAATTCATGTGTTGACATTTATCAAACGCGGCCTACCGCCAAAACGGCTCAGCCTACCAATCCGCATGGCACCAACGTTCGACTTATTCGGCGTCAGGCCAGATGCCTTCTTCCTTGTAGAACTTGATCGCACCAGGATGAAACGGAGTCCCGGTGTCCCTGATTGCATTCTTAGGATTGATCGCCTTTCCCGCCGGATGCTTTTCAGCAACCTGCTCCCGGTTGGAGTACATCAGTTTCGTAAAGTTGTAGACCAAATCCTCATCAACCTTCGCGTGGGTGATCAACTGCATGTTACCAACGTTGATGCCAACAATGTCTTCCTCTAAATCTGCGTAGGCGTCAGATTTGACTGGTACAGAAAAGTAGAAAGGATACTGTTTGAGTTTGTCAGCCACTCCGTCTTCCAATTGGATAAACACGACGTCTTGCGATGAACATAACTGAGTGACGGCAGGAATCGGAATCGCTCCACCCATGAATGCCGCGTCCGCTTTTCCGTCGGCCAGCATATCGCCAGCCGTGAAATAGGTTCCGTTAAGCACTTTCAAGTCATCGTAAGAAACTCCATGGGCCTCCAGAAGCGGCTTGAGAAAATAGTCAAAACCGGCTCCTGCGGGTCCCAGCACAACACGCTTGCCTTTCAAGTCCGCAATCGTTTTGATGCCAGTGCCTTTGGTGGTCACAAAGATCCCAACGTTGGGAGCGCCGGTCACCACGGTTCGGACTTCATGCGGCTTCTTCCATGCCCCTTCGCCTTTGTTGGCAAAATAAGAAATGGCAGCATTGGCCATTCCGAATTCAACTTCGCCGGCCTGAAGTTTACGAATGTTCTCTTGAGTGCCTTTAGTTTCCTGAGGCGAAACCTGCCAGTTCAACTCGCCCTTGTTTCCGTCAACCACATTGGCGATTGCGTTTCCAACAGGCGCGAACGCGCCACCTGGAGGAGCAGTCGCGACTGTGACGAATTGACGCTTACCAGTCGTCTTGCCATCGGTGGTACCTGATTTGCCTGCGGCACCTGATTTCTCGCAACCGGCAAGGCCTAAACAGATGCCGACGCACGCGACGGCCACCAAAACGACATTGGATAAGGTTTTCGCGGCGGCGAAAGAGTTACTGTTTCGAAGCGACATGTGGTTACCTTTGGTTTATTTGACTCAGCAAATTCAATGATAAACGCTGGCGGACACGGACGATAGCCAAACCTTTACCATAGCGGGAGCACGGCAGGTCGGTTCAAATCCAACTGCTTTCTGCAAATTAATGTCTTGCGAAAATCCGGGCAATTTGCATAATAGCGGGACTTCGGACGGACTCGGTTGGGAGATGCTTCCAACGATCCGTCCAATTTTGTTGGACATTATTGAGGCGACCATTCAATTGGCAAAGATGCGAAGAAAACCGAACCGTCGTAAAGCGAAAGCAAAAACTCGCACGAGTCGGAAAGATCCTTTGTTCGTCGACGGCGAACGACCACGCCCGATGTACGTCGATTACAAAGACGTTGAGTTACTCAAGAAACTGGTTAATCGCCACGGCCGAATCGTTGGCCGGCGTAAAACTGGTTGTACCGCAATCTCTCAGCACGCTGTGACTGAGTCGATCAAGCGAGCTCGATTCATGGCGTTGTTGCCATTCAAAGGCGACTAGTCCGCTGCGTTAATACAACGTTGAGATAGAAACATTTGGCCTGCCGGCAAAACTTGGCGGGCCTTTTTTCGTGGCAACCAATCCGGCAACTGCCAATCGAATTCGATTCCTGAGAGGTCCCGATGGGGAAAGTCTTCAAGACTGAGCGCCGAGTTGAGTTTCGCGACACCGACACCGCCGGGATCGTTCACTTTTCGAACTTCTTCGCTTACATGGAGCAAGCCGAACACGCATTGTTGCGAAGTCTAGGTTTGGGCGTGATCTGCGAGGTCGATGGGCAGAACATCAGTTGGCCCCGCGTCAACGCGGAGTGCAACTATCGAAACGCGATCAAGTTCGAAGAGATGATCAACGTTCACGTCGAGGTAACCAACATCGGCACGAAGAGTCTGACCTACGGATTCAAATTCTTCCGCGATCAAACGCCCGTTGCCGACGGTTCGATTACAGTTGTCTGCTGCCTGTTCAAACATGGACAACGCCCAGAATCGGTTCCAATTCCGGCTGGCTTCATTGAAAAAATTAAGCCATTTTTGCGTGACCAATTAGACCAGTAATTCACCAGCCCGAGAATTTTGCAACGCCCGCTGATACGCCGCATGGCATGGTGGTGCGCAAAGCATTCCGACATGGTCGATCTGGCATTGTGCAATACAAAGCGAAAGAGATTCGCGTCGGCTGTGGTCCGCCAGCGAAGAGTGCATCGCCCTTGGGACTGGCGGAAGAAAAGAAGAGGTGAGCGGGTGTAGTTGAGTGGCAGTTTCGTTACAGATGGACAGCCCCCAATCTCCCTAAACTCTAACTTGCCGTTAGCCGCTGAAGAATGTCCAAAAACTTATCCGTATCGGGTTAGTTAAGATCCGTGAGGTGGCCCAGACTTTGTAGCCCTGAGCTACTTGAAAAGTCGATCTTTCTTGAACAACTGAGCTGGCAAGGGCGTTTACAATGTATAGTTTCTGGGTTCAGAGTGCAGTTGTTCAGGCGATCGCAGATTGCTAATTTGTACTTAAGGTTAGAATACGGATACTGGAGGTCAAGGTGGAAACTGAAGGGGAATTGCAATCCGCTCAACTTGTTTTGGACGGCAATTTCAATCCGTATCTGATTTCTCCCAAGTGGCTGGAGGAGCAGAATATATGGAGTGGCACCAACGTTCGCTTAGCCCTTGGGTCCATTGAGGATGGAGTAAGGTTTCAAGACGAATCAACTGAGTGGTTAGTCGATTCGAGCCAACTGATGATATCGTCAGTCGAGAATAGTTGCGGGGGACTAGCATCCGAGGTTTTGAAACGCTTGCCTCATACCCCGATTCGCTCCGTTCGAGCGGATTTTGTTTACCACTCCGCATCAAGCGAAACGTGGAAGCTAATTTTCGAACCATTGAAGAGCAGTCCGCTATCCCAATTGACGCCGGACTTGCTGACTACGGGCGTGATATTTCATCAAAGAAACGTTCGGAAGCAAGTCCGACTTGTTGAGGGGGATCAAGGGGTAACAATTTCGGTGCATATCTTTCGCCAAACGGACGATGTCAAGGCTGCGATAAGTGCGGCGGTAGCTTTTGACGACGACAAAAAAGAAAGTTTACAGATCTTGAAAATGCTTAAGGGAGGTTCTAATGGTTAGCGGCACTTATCTTTCCGACCTAAATGACTCCGGAAGCTTGTTGAGTAGGAACGTGAACGAAAAGGCTCGTTTCAAGAGCATTCTCAAAAGTCTTTTCGACACAAAAGGTCATCAGCGTGCCGAGCTAAGGCGGGTTATAGTTGACTATCTAAAATTCAGCCCAATTGCCGACCAGCTAATTTCAGAGTTGATCACCTCAGCGATAAAACGAAAGAGTGACGATAGGCTTGACGTGCCAATTGACATTCTTCAGCAATTAGGAAGTAGGATTTACGATTACGCGTATCAGTTTCTTGTTGACGACATTAAAAGTTGGAACCACTTGCATAGCGATCGAGCGTATGAGCCCGATGACGACTACTGGTATATTCTGCTTCGGTCTGTTGCTCGGTCAGACGTGGAAGCCATGAAACGGATTGGATATGTAAACATGTGTGCGGGAGCTACGAGCAGGGGGGTGCTTGAAGGTGTCGTCGAAGCCTTAGGGGACATTGAATCACCTGAAGCCATGAGTTTCCTGGAATGTGAGTTCTTCAACCACGAAGATGTATTTATTAAAGAGCTTGCACGTGAAGTTCATGAAGGGTCATAGCATCAATGGACGCAGCAGAGCTCCAGCAGCTTGCTGGATTGCCATTCCCTTTCTATGTTCGGAAGCTGGACAAAAAGAGTTCTTGGGGGCACGAATCGGACGTGGCAGAAGATAGGAGTGCTGCTGCTGTTAAAGCTGTTTTCGATCCTAGTAAACTTCGTTTTAGTCTCTACCTAATTAATAATTTTGAGGATCTAACGCGAGTAACTGTTGGTATTAATGCGGGAAGGCACCGGCTGAACGACCAAGTTGACTATGTCGCGTTCGCTACCGATGAATTCGATTTAGCCGAAATTGAGTTGCTTGACGACGTACTTGGTGAAACCCCGTGTTTCGCGGCCAACAGTCTGCACGTTGATGTCCGTGCAGGCGAATATTCCGCGTTCGGTAAGCTTTGTTCGGATGTGATCGCAAAGAGTCGATCCGCATTTCGAATCACAAAAGGTAAAGCCAAAGAGATGGTTTCTTCGATGGAAAAGTTTGGTTGCGTTGCTTTTGGTGAGACTGACTCTAAGTGCCCTTGCATGTGACGAGGGTATACTGGCGGGCCGTTCGGTTCTTGCTGGCTAGAGATTTGTCAAGGGTTGCGATGGAATCAATTTAGGTTGCCGTTCTAACGTTCTACCTGATCCGTTGGGCCATTGATACACCGTGACTTCTACGCTTCACTTCCAAGTTTTAACTTTCACTTCGACCGAGCGCGATGTCGACTTACCTTCAAAACTTGACCGTTCGTTTGGCGACTGGTGTTGGAAGACTTCCTGGGCAGACGCGCCAGATCCACACCGACTATTTTCTGGCCGCGCAGCAACCCGACGGGGGCTTTGCCGGTCGAGAAGGAGGAAGCGACCTCTACTACACAACCTTTGCGATGCGTGGGCTTTCGATTCTCGGCGAGCTGTACGGAGAAACGGCAGATCGAGTCGAAGCGTTCCTGAAACCGCAACTTTCGTCCAAGCAAACGATTGTCGATTTCTTTTCGCTCTTTTATGCCGCCAATCTACTCAAGGTTTCGGCTGGCAAAGACATCTTCGTGGACGCCGATCCGAATTGGCCCAACCAGGTCGCCGATTTCCTAGAAACGCTTCGCCGGGAAGACGGCGGTTACGCCAAAGCTCAACAGGGACACGCGGGCAGTACGTACCACACTTTTCTAGTGATGCTCGTTCTGCAGTTGATCGAAAAGCCGATTCCCAACCCTCAAGGAATTCTGGACTATCTCGCCGCCCATCGTGATGAGGAAGGTGGTTGGCACGAGATTCGCGCCAGCAAACGACCGGGGACCAACCCGACTGCGGCGGCGGTCGGCTGCCTGCAAATCCTGGACGCCATCGATGAAGCCTCCGATCCTGAGCTGGTGGCAACGACGCTAGACTTTCTTGTCGAAATGCAAACCGAAGAAGGCGGCTTGCGAGCCAACACCCGCATTCCGATCGCAGATCTATTGAGCTCGTTCACTGGTGCGTTAACGCTGATCGACTTGCAGGCGTTTGATGAGATCGACATCCCAGCCTATCGCCGATTTGTGAACTCTATGCAACGCGAAGAAGGTGGGTTCCAAGCCGCCGCCTGGGACACGGCGCACGATGTCGAGTATTCGTTCTACGGTTTAGGATGCTTGGCGTTGCTGGAGAACCACGAGTAGGTGGGCGTGTTAACCAAACTAAATTTGCAGCGTTAAGCCTCACGCGCCTCACGCGCCTCACGCTTCCTCCAGGTGGCTGGGGGCGGATTCGCTGGGTGGCTGGGGTCGGATCGCGAGATACGAGCGAGGAGCCCCCAGACCGTCAAGGTTCGTTTTGGCTTTGAAAAACTGGGGGCTCGCGTAGCTCGACCACCAGCCACCCGACGCGGGTTAATCCGTCATTCCCTCGCATCACCCGTCACCCCATCGCATTCCCGTATCCCATCCCGTCATTACCGCGCAGGCGGGAATCCAGTCGTTTGACGATTCAATGGACTCCCGTCTGCGCGGAAGTGACTAAATGATGCCGTTCGCCGCAGAGCCTTTGGCGCCTACACTTCAGTTCTCGTATACAATACGTTTCGTTTACTTCTCGTTGCCTTCATACAAATCCAATGCCTGACTTTGTAGCCACTGATCTGGTCAAAGAATTCGAAACGCCGAACGAGCCACTACGGATTCTCGACGGAGTCAATGTTCAGCTGAATCGGGGTGAGAACCTTGCTGTGATCGGCCCCAGCGGCAGTGGCAAAAGCACTTTCCTGCACATCGCTGGCACGCTCGACACGCCGACCTCGGGCGCCGTGGAGCTCAATGGAAGCGACTTGAACCAACTGGCCGAAAAAGATCTTGCCAGTTTTCGCAACAAGAATATTGGTTTCGTATTTCAGGAACATCACCTGCTTCCGCAGCTCTCGGCGCTTGAGAATGTCCTGATCCCAATCGTGGCGACGGGTGAGACCGATAACGATTCAATCGAACAAGCCAAATCGTTGCTGGAAAAAGTCGGATTGTCCGATCGCATGACGCACCGGTCGGCTGAGCTTTCGGGCGGTGAACGCCAACGGGTTGCTGTTGCCCGGGCGATGATTCGATCGCCAGTCTTGTTGTTGGCTGATGAACCAACTGGCAGTCTCGATCAAGCCAACGCCGAAAAGGTTGGGCAATTGTTGCTTGAATTGCAACAAGAGCACAACACGATTCTGATGTGCGTTACCCATAGTGAGAGACTTGCTGGGCTGTTTCAAAAACGAGTGAAGCTTGAAAACGGAAAATTTGTTTGACCGTGGCACCATGAATATCTGGAAAATCGCAAACCAAAGCTTCAAACATTACCTTCGATCCAATCTTGCAATCGCGATTGGAGTCGCCGCAGCAACGGCTGTCTTGACCGGCGCCTTGATTGTTGGCGACAGCATGCGACACAGTCTGCACGGCCTGACAATGGAACGGCTGGGCGCGATTGACGAACTCTTGATCTCGGACGGATTCTTTCGAGCCAAACTCGCTCAAGAGGTTTCCAACAGCGACACCTTCAAAGAACACTACGATCGTGCAACGCCCGCAATTATTTTTCCCGGCGGAACGGTCCAGTACCAACCCGAGGATGTCGCCAGCCGAGCAGGGCAGGTCAGCGTGCTGGGAATCAACGATCAATTTTGGGACTACGATACTTCGGGTCGACTCAACCTAACCAATCTCGCTGGGTTGGCGGGTGAATCGGCGATTATCAATCAAGCGCTGGCCGATGACCTGCAGATCCGATCCTCCGATGTTCAATCGGGTGACGCCAGGATCACCGTCAGGATTCCCAAACAAATGCAACTTCCGGCTGATAGCGCGCTTGGTCGCAAAACAGATCTGATTGAGAGCCTTGTTGATTTGAAAGTCGTTCAGATCATTCCGACTCAGGGACTCGGGCGATTCGGGCTTCATCCTTCTCAATCTGATCCACTCAACGTTTATGTTCCGATTGCACTGTTGCAGAATTCGCTGCGGCGAACGATTTTGAAACACAAGTCGGATTCGGCCCAAGCCAATGTGTTGCTGCTTTCCTCGAACTCCAAAACTCCGCCCAGTGAAGCGACTTCGGATCGGCTTCGCAACGCCATTCGTCCAACGTTGGCCGACAGTGGATTGGTTTTGAAGCAGGTTTCGACTTTCGATTACTGGAGCCTTTCGTCAGACAGACTTGTCCTCTCAGATGAATCCGTCGACTCGATCTTCACCGCGTTTCCAGATGCGACGCCTGTGTTTACCTATCTGGCCAACGATATTCGCAAAACCGAACAAGAATCCGGCGTTCCCTTCTCGATGGTCGCTGCAATTGATTTCGGTGGTGAATTCCAGCCGATTTCAGCCATCTCAAAAGAGCCAGTTCGACCACTGGCCGAAAACGAGATCGTGCTCAATCAGTGGGCGGCCAACGACATCGGCGCTAAAGTTGGCGACAAAATCACGATGACCTACTTCGAGCCGGAAACGACTCACGGTTCGCAGAATGAATCTTCGACCGAGTTTGTGCTTGTCGATATTGCTCTGCTGACCCAATCCGATGCGCCCGGTGAGATCAGCCCTATGATTGTCAATGATCCAGATCTGACTCCAGAGGTCCCTGGTGTTACCGATGCCGAATCGATTGACAACTGGGACTTGCCATTTGAAACGGCGGGTAAGCTTCGATCGCAGGACGACGACTACTGGGACTCTTACGGAACGACTCCCAAGGGGTTTGTTTCCTTGGCGACGGGGAGAAAGATTTGGGATAGCCGATTCGGTACGACGACCAGCTTTCGAATCCCAGCTCAATCCAGAACTGCGGAACAAATATCTGCAAAGTTGCTCGACCAGTTTTCCAAAGACGAAGCTCGACTGGGCATGCACATCGTTCCGCTCAAACGCCGGGGGCTGGCGGCTTCTTCTGGCTCAACTCCTTTTGACGTACTGTTTTTGGCGCTGAGCATGTTTGTCATCGGCGCGGCTTTAATTCTCGTTTCGTTGCTTTTTCGACTGGCGTTGCAACAACGAGCCGGGGAAGTCGGTGTGCTCAAGGCAACCGGTTTCGATCAGAAACGAGTTCGCAAACTCTGGCTGTCCGAGATGTCGATCGTTTCTCTGATTGGAGCGATTCTCGGCGTTGTGTTGGGTGTGGGCTACGCGTGGGCGATGATCTGGGGACTGACGAACTGGTGGGTTGGTGCGATCTCGCGTCCGTTTTTGGAAATGCATGTGTCGCCACTGAGCCTCATTGCTGGATTGCTCAGTGGTCTGTTGATTTGTGTGATGACGATCGCGTGGTCGCTTCGTCGGGCGCGAAAGCAACCAATTCGATCTCTGCTGGCTGGTCAACTTGAATCAAGATCGAGGTTGAAAAAGAGTCGTCGCAGTAGCCGATTTGTTCCAGCGATACTGATTGTCGTTGCTGTTGCGTTGACGGCGATGGCAACTCAATTGGCGGGCGAGGCACAAGCCGGTTCGTTCATGGGCGCGGGGTTCTTGATCCTCACGGCATTGCTGATGCTGGTGCATCAATGGCTTAGCCGGCCCAGCGATATCGAAAATTCGGGAAAGCTGGGATTGTCGAAACTCTCGATCTTCAACGCGAAAAGAAATCCGCTACGGAGCACGCTGACAATCGGATTGGTGGCGGTCGCAAGTTTTCTGATTGCCGCGGTAAGCTCGTTTCGGCTTTCACCGTCCGAGGCCGGAACGGCCGGATTCGACTGGGTCGCGCAAAGTAGTCAACCGATTTTTGAGTCGCTCGGCTCCAAGGACGCCAAAACCAATGTGACATCGATTCGATTCAAACCGGGGGAAGATGCGAGCTGCAACAACCTCTACCAATCGACTCAGCCTCGAGCGCTGGGAGTTCCAAATGAGTTTATCGATTCGTTTGATGTGGATAATTCGCCACAGTTTGCGTGGGGTGGGAGCTTGGCCAAAACGAGCGCCGAGAAACAAAACCCTTGGCAGCTGTTGAAATCAGACACCGTTCATCAAGGCTCCCAAGAAGATCCGATCCCGGTAATGCTTGACAAGAATACGGCCAATTACAGTCTCAAGATTTACATGCTGGGAACGGTCAAGCGTGTCGATTATGACTCAGGAGAATCGATTCACTATCGGGTCGTCGGCTTTCTGGCCAACACGATCCTCCAGGGAAGCCTAATCATGTCCGAGCGCGATTTCGAAAACGCTTTTCCCAGCTCAGCAGGTTATCGGTATTTTCTAATTCGGGAAGCGGCCAGCAATTCGAATGACTCGGAAGCTTCAGACGTTTTGCCAATCAGCATTGCGAATCTGGAAGACCGATTCGGCGACCAAGGATTTGATGCGCGATCGGCACCGAAGCTTTTGTCTAACTTTATGGCCGTTCAAAACACCTACCTCAGTACGTTCCAAACGTTGGGAGCGTTGGGGTTGCTGCTGGGAACGTTTGGTTTGGCGGCAGTTCAGATCCGCGGTGTGATAGAGCGAAAGAAGGAGCTAAGTCTGATGCGAGCCGTTGGGTTCAACCGTGGGCGGCTCGCCAAGATGGTGCTGATGGAGAACGCATGGCTGTTGGCAATGGGAATGGCAGTGGGTATTGGGTCGGCCCTGTTTACAACGATTCCACATTGGCTTGTCGGTACAGCGTCGGTCCCTTGGAGGGATTTGGCGATCATGTTTGTGGCGATCGCGCTGGTTGGATTGCTCGCCAGTTGGATTGGTTCGCGGGTGATTTCACGATTGCCGTTGCTTGATTCTCTACGAGCTTAATTTTGATACAAGGACGCGCCAGTTTCATTTAAGTCGCCCGCTCGCTTGCGCGTCGATGTTGTGAGTTTTAAAACATGCCAAAACGGCTCGTAAAATCACAACCTCGTTGGGTTACCGTGTAGACAAGGCAACTTGGCCTCAAACATTAGCACTTTCGATCGTACGGCTGATCGAGTAAACTTCTTGGACCAATTTCAAGCCGGCGTGGCGGAATTGGCAGACGCGATGGATTCAAAATCCATTGGGGGCAACCCCGTGGAGGTTCAAGTCCTCTCGCCGGTACTTTAAACAGCTCGCAAAGACTTCGGTTTTTGCGAGCTTTTTTTGACGAGCAGCTAGTTGATAGGCGCCCTGATTGATGCCTGAGGACAAAGTCGTCCAAGCGCCAACCGTTTTCGTCAGCGGCGATTGGCGTTTCGAGCCCGGCTTGGACTAACCCTGACTCTCGACTTCTTTCAGCGCGTCGACCAGCGCTTCATACTCACCCTTGCAGCAAGGGCATTGCTGGAGATGTTGCTGGATGATCTTCATCCCGGCGCTCAATTCGCGGCCTTCTAGAGCGTGTTCGGCGAACTCACCGATTTGCCCAAAGCAATCATCGCAGGTGATCTGGTCTGATTGGGTAGTCACAATCAAACCAACTAGTGTCTGAATTTGTTCTTTGTTTAGTGTTGTCATGTTATACCCCTTATGCAAACAAAGTGTTGATGTCTTCTGCCTTGTAACCTGCTTGCTCAAAGCCCTGTTTAAGCTTTACTCGGGCATCGTGAACAAGTTTGTAAACCGCATTGCGGTTGCTCCCCGTCTTTTCGGCAAAAACTTCAACTGGCATGCCGTTCAGCAAACAATGAACGGCATCTTTTTGCTTGTCGGTCAAATTACTTTCGATAAGCTCCCGAAGTTTTGCCAAAACTCCGGCTTTATCCTCATCCTGTCCGACCACAGGATCTGGGGCGGCATCAGGTTCAAAACGCATGCTGTCGCTCAGCATGTCATTCATCGAGACATCTTGAAAATGCTTGCGACGCATTTCACTGATTGCCATTCTGACGGCGATCGTCATCGCCCAAGTCGTGAACTTACTGCGACCTTCGAAGGTATCAATCTTGTCGAGAACTTTCAGCAACGCGTCTTGAACAACATCTTCAGGGCTGACCTTGTTCCCGTAGCGGTTGCGACATGTCGCCGTGAGACCTCTCAAAAGAATGCTTCTCAATTCTTGAATCGCCTGATCTCGAATGTCACCATCCGATTTAAGACGACCGACCCATTGGTCTCGATCTACTGTTGACAAACCGTCGCTCCTTTTCTGAACAGATTTGGGCTTTATCACATGCTGGCACAGAGTCTTTCCTTACGTCTCGTATTCCGAGCCGTCCATGCCTTTGAAAATGGTTCTATGTTCAACCAGTTTTCTTTTAAAACAAATCTTCAAAGTAACCGTAGCCATTTGACTTTAGAGATTCTACAGGAATAAACTTTAGGGCGGCAGAGTTAATACAATATCTTAACCCAGTTGGCTGAGGTCCATCGCTGAAAACATGACCTAAATGGGAATCGGCATGTTTTGACCGCACCTCGGTACGGGACGCGAGCAATTTCCGATCGACCTTTTGGACGATGTTGCTGGAAACCAGTGGGCGAACGAAGGAAGGCCAGCCTGTGCCGGAAGCGAATTTGTCAAGCGAGCTAAATAGGGGCTCTCCCGAAACGATATCGACATAAATTCCGTCTCGCTTCTCATCCCAGAATTCATTCTGAAACGGTCGCTCGGTTCCTTCTCGTTGCGTGACATCAAATTGGAGATTGGTGAGCCGATTTTTCAACTCCGATTTAACCGGCTTTTCAAAATCTGAGTTGGGCTGGTTCGTCCAATTCAATTGAGGAATCGAACGGACCTGCATTTCCTTTTTGAGAACTTGATAGTGAGCATCCTCACCCCAAGTTTTGGAGATAAACTGATCCCGACCTGAGCCAAAACGATACGCTTTGTATTTTAGTGGATGCGTATGGTAGTAGTCCTGATGGTAGTCCTCCGCAACATAAAACTTTACCGCGTCGCGGATAGGTGTGACCAACGGCTTTGAGAATCGACCTGAATCAGCAAGCCGCTGCTTCGAGGACTGCGCGAGCTGCCTTTGATCTTCATTGGCAACAAAGATTGCCGACGCATAAGTTTCACCACGGTCGACGAACTGACCACCGGCATCAGTTGGATCCACGGTTCGCCAAAAGACCTCCAACAGATCATCGTAGGCGACCCGGTTGCTGTCGTAAGTTACCTTGACCGCTTCGACGTGCCCTGTCGTGTGCCTGCAGACTTCTTCATAAGTCGGATCTTCTTTGTGGCCTCCGGTGTAGCCGGAAAGGACTTCTACCACGCCATCAACTTTCTCAAAATTGGCTTCGACACACCAGAAACACCCGCCAGCAAACACGGCCGACTCAATCTTGGCGTCCACGGCCGCGACTCTTTTTTCCGGCGCTGGCCTCGCCCAATTTGCGGCCGCAACCACGATTGAAGAAAAGCCAATGGCAAGAATAAATAAAACGGTTTTCAATCGCATTGAAATCTCCAAAATACTAGCGTTCGGTTCAAGTCTTTTGATGCTTGTTTGCTTGCGGTCTTACCAAGTTGAGAGCCATAATCGGCTAACACGAGCAGACAGCGGAGTAGCGGATCGTGCAGCCGACGGCAGAAGACTAGAATCTTCAGAATGGAAAAGAATGGCAGGTAAGGTATTGACTCAGAAAGCGTCATGCGGCCGACGGTAATTTTTACGCCCCCAATTTTTACGCCCCCAACAAGCAAAGGTCGTTTATAGCGGCGCATAGGCTGGTGCTGCTGAAGAATACAAATTGCAATCGAAAAACCAATTACCAAGAAATACGGCGCTTAAAAATACGGCGTTTGCGGGACTGGCCGTACTAATGGCCTTCTTAACGCTGTTCTTTATTAGCGCCCCGTTTGAGTACGGTGCAGAACAAGTCCGTCCGGTGCTGGCGGTTGTAGGGTTGTTGATTGTAGCGGCGGTTTTGGCGTTCATCGGATTGGGGTTTGCACTTCAAGTGTCGCAACCTCAAAACAGTCAGCTGATGATGGTCGTTTTTGGATTGGCGTTGAGCATTCGATTGGTCGCAATTTTCACAACGCCCATTCTTGAGATCGACTATTACCGATACATCTGGGACGGGAAAGTCGTTTGTGAAGGTGTTTCTCCCTACCGCTTTTCGCCAGAGCAGGTGCTGAAGGCTGGCGATTCGCACGATCAGGACTTGAATCGGCTCGTTGGATTATCAACTCGCTCGCAAAGCAACCACATCACCTTGAGTCGCATTCACTACGGAAACTACACCACGGTTTACCCTCCTGTAAGCCAGCTCGTTTTTGCAGCGGCGATGAAACTGACTCCTGAATCGGCAAGCGTAGAAGCTCATGTGATCGCAACCAAAATCGCGATGACCTTGTTTGACTTGGGAACGATGTTGATACTTTGCGGGCTGCTGAAAATGGCCCGCATTCATTTTGGCTGGCTCATCGCTTATGCCTGGAACCCTTTGGTTATCAAGGAAATTGCCAATAGCGGACACCTTGATTCAATCGCGACGTTTCTCGTCGTTTTAACCTTGTATTTGGTGGTGCGGCAAAGGATTTATCCATTCACCAAATTTTCAAATTGGCTGTTGATGCTGGCTGGCATGTCACTTGGGCTGGGGGTTGGAGCGAAACTTTTCCCCGTTGTTATTTTTCCTGCCTTGCTGGTCGCGATTGTTGGAAAAAACTTTCACGGAAGAAAGAGGCAACGTGGCCAGCGTCTGTTCGCAGGCGTGATTTTTTCAGCCGCGTTTGTTCTAACGTCGTGCTTAGTTTTGCTACCTCTGATTCACAAGCATTCAGGCAACCTCGTCGGCCGATCGGCGACTGAGGCCACAACACCGGCGGCAACTGCATCGGCCAATAACTCCGAGTCGACCAAGAGCCGAGATGGATTTAGTGGATTCTTCTCCAGTTGGCGAATGAATGACCCAGTCTTTTCGACCATTTATTTGAATCTTAAAAGTGATACTAAGGACGCAAGGCAACCATGGTTTGTGGTTACGACTCAAAACTGGAGACGCCAGTTGGACAAACAGTTTCAAAGTCTCGGGTTTGATGAAAACGACCCGGCGTACCTGATGGCGCGAATTCTGACGCTGTGCCTGTTTTCTTTTGGCTACTTATGGCACTTAGCTAAACTTTATCACTCAAAGCACGATGATGAGCGATGGTTGGTTGATTTGGTGCGTCGCATCACTTTTATTCTCGCAGTGTTCCTGTTTCTTCAGCCAACGGTTAATCCTTGGTATTTCGTTTGGGTTGCACCATTGACATGCTTGACAAATAATAGAGGCTGGTTGTTGGCGTCAGGTTTTTTGACGCTCTACTACTCTAGGTTTTGGTTCAAGTCGCTTGCGGGAACGTTTACGCTTGGCGGCCACAGTTTCGACGGAGTTAACCTGTTTGATCAGTGTTTCGTCTTTGTCGAGTTTGGCCTGATGATCGCGGTGTTGATTTGTTTTTCCAATCGAAAAAAACATTGCGAGCCAGATGACACAACAAGTGCGGCTTGATCAGTATTCAAATTACAGCATGAACACTGATTCATTTTTCAACGAAAGATTTTAGGAACAAATTGATGAACAAGTTACTTTCACGAATGTCAATGGCCGCTCTTTTGGCTGCATCGTGTTTCCTCGTGGCCGGCTGCAGTGAGGGGGAAGCGCCTGCAACCGGTGGGCCTTCTGCTGCAAGCTCCAGCGAGTCCGGGTCGTCGACCTCAACAGAAAAGGCCGACGAAACCAAAGGCGGATCAGAGAGCAAGTAAGCTTGACGATTGCGTTCAGTAAAAGCCTTTTGCCGGCAACAGACGGCAAAAGGCTTTTTTATTGCAACTTCTGAGTACTCTAAGTCAGCCACCCTCTTTGCAACGGAACGCGGGTCTGATGACTTGATTCTGATTCTGTTTGGAACCTATGGGCCCACACACATCTTCTCTATTACGCTGTTGCGCCCTGGCAACTTGATCCGCAACCAGCGGTGCAGCCAAAACAATGCTGCCCCAATACGATTTCCCGTTGAGCAAGACTTTCGTAGTTGAAATCATGAATCGTTGGCGAGGAGCGATCAGTCATTTCGAGTTCAAGCATTTGGTTGAAGTCACAATCGTAGAGCTTGCCGTCCCAACTAACCGATACCGTGTTGCGACACATTAGATTGTATACCGTTGCTGGATTGTAGGCATCAATCAACTTCTGCATGTACGATTCAAACTCGCCAATCCGCAACAGATAATCCAGATAGCGGCTAACTGGCATGTTGGTGATCGTGAACAGGCGGTTGAACTGAATGCCAAATCGCTGATCAAGTTCCTTTCGGTAGGCATCCTCAAGCGTTGCTTGGTCCGGCGGAAGACTCTGCCCGACAGGATTGAATACGAGTGTGAGCATCAAACCGCTATCCGATTTACCGTAGCCAAGTTCGTTAAGTCTCAACAAAGCTTCGACCGATTTGGAATAAGCCCCTTCGCCCCGTTGTTTGTCCGTGTTCTCTTCGATGTAGCACGGCAACGAAGCGACAATTTCGACTTTGTTTTCGGCCAAAAATTCAGGCATGTCTTCGTAGCCTTTGGCAAGCAAGATCGTCAAATTGCAACGGTCGATCACGTGCCGATTCAGTTTTCTGGCAGCGGTAACGATGTCGCGAAAATGAGGATTCATTTCCGGTGCGCCGCCAGTCAAGTCGATCGTCGTGATCCCCGGATTCCGCTCCAAGACCGAAACACAGGCGTCAATCTCCGACTTCTGCATGATTTCCCGGCGATCGGGCCCAGCATCGACGTGGCAATGGGCGCAAGTCATGTTGCACATTTTGCCAAGATTGACCTGCAAAATTTCCACCGAGGTTGCGCTCAGAGGAAACGCCTGTGACTCTGACAACACAGATTGGAAACGCGGAAGGGTGCTACCGGGTTCCGCCTCGATACCCACACCGACGTCGTTGGTCCTTAAAGGTAAAGGCGACTCCAGCACCTGCAACTGATTCGCCGCAATCGCCAGCGGGTTCTCTTGATGCTTGAGCGATGTTTTGGGGTTCGTTTTCTTGTTAGGCTTGTTCATGCCAATGAATTCCGTCGAGTTGCGATGTCGAATTAATGGTCTCTTTGTATCAAGCGCAGTTGCAACAGGCTACTTAACAAAAAAGTTGAGGTGGCCTTGCCAAGTCAATGGTCTTGCCAAGTCAATCAACTGGGCCTGACGCGCGAGGGGATATGCTTTCTCGCGAGATCGAAACTTAGCAGCAATCGTCACTGCACGTTGTCTCAGTGACATCGTAATCGAGGCCTTTGGTTTCTCTGGGGTGACGGAATCGCATTGACTCGCACTGGAACGGCTCGGCTGATTCGGAGTCGACACTTTCAATCGGCTCAACTGGATAAAAATGCTCAACGAAAGGCTCGCGCTTGAGTGTTTCAAATGTCCGTCCGCAAACCGCCATGGATTTGCCACGATAAAAAACGTGCCCATCGTCGTCTTCGACTCTGCGAAATGGGCCACGATAAATCACGCCGTGATTTTGCTCCAGACACGCCCCGGGATCTGGTTTGTAAGCGACCACGGTAACCGAGCGGAACTCAATCCCTTCTACCGTTTGCCACGGTTCGGATTCTCGTTTGGCCAAATGCATTCCTTCAAATCCGGCCGCCGCAAATTCTGCGAGGAACTCGTCTTCACGCCAAGCACCTGAAATACAGCCTGACCAAAACTCAGGATTATTCTGCAAGTGCTCGGGCACCGTTTCATCGGAAACAATATCTGAAATCGCTGCTCGTCCGCCGACTTTCAAAACCCGAAACAGTTCAGCGAACAGCCGCTTGCGGTCAGTAGGGCGAACCAGATTAAGTACGCAATTAGAAACAACACAGTCAACAGAGTCACTTTCGATCATCGGCTGTTCGGTTTCCAGTTTCTGTTCCAGTCGCCGGCGATCCAGAATGTTTGAGAGCCCGTTTGATTCAAGCTTCTCCAACTCAGATTGATAAAGCTCCAGATCCAGCCCAAGATTTTGGATCACTCCACAACGAAAGGAGACGACATCGTATCCAATTTTCTCGGCAACTTCGGATTGATACTGGCGTGCCAATCCGAGCATCGTCTCATTGCAGTCAACTCCGATTACTTTGCCTTTTTCGCCGACGATCTGAGCCGCAATGTAACAGAGTTTCCCACCGCCAGACCCTAGGTCGAGAACCGTATCACCAGGTTTAACGTATGGCGACGGATCACCACATCCGTAGTCTCGCTGAATAATTTCATCAGGAATGACTTCGAGTAGTTCTGGTCGATACTGTACGGGGCAGCAGAGAGCTTCTTCTCTCGCTTCGGCTGCCTGAGAATAACGGTCTGCAACAGCGGTTTCGTGGTTTAGATTTTGGTTTTGCTCGGCGATCGACATTTGTTTGCTCTTCGGCTGAATTGTGGCAACTTTTAAAAAAGGTTTCGCTTATTCGAGAAATGAATCTGGCCAACTATGGACGATCCTTCTCGCAAGTCCTTACTACAAAAACTGATTCGCTTTTTTGCAATTGAGGACTCAAGTTTGAGGGTTGATTCTCGGTTTTCAGTTTCCTAGCCATGGCTGGGTGACTTAATATCAATACCAGATACCACGTCTTAATAACTGGAACTCGACGGGTTCACCCCAGCTATAACAAGTTGGCTAGGAATGGAATATTAGCCAAAATTCCATCATTTTGGTATGTGGATGTATGTTGATTGTGTTGATAGCGATCTCGACAAACAACCGTGTTCATTCACATTCCCAAAAAACCTAGCCGTTGATTGGTGTAATCCTGCGACCAACCTATGACACGAGACCGTTCAACTGCAAACGTTGTGAGAAGTGTGCTGGTATTGAAGTGCGCTCAAATTGGAACACTACTCGTCCGGACTAGAACCTGATCCGAACCCTCCCGAATTCTTCTTTTTCGCAACCGGAGCGCCTGGATCGGCTTGTGAATTCAGCGCCCAGTCGTAATCGAAAAAGGCGACCTTAATTTCGCCGTTGGCGGCTTTCACTGTGGCGTCTTTGACGACAGGATCGTTGGTTAGCTCGTTGATCCACGCCAAATAACTACCCTGCGGA
>CALJOA010000097.1 GCA_937981585.1 uncultured Pirellulaceae bacterium
TAGCTTGAAACGCCAACTGGGATTGAAACGGTTACGTGTCCGTGGTTTTAAAGCTGTGAAGTTGGCGGTGCTCTTGAAGTTAACCGGCTGGAATGTATTGAGAGCCGTTGCCAAGCGAGCAATGGATAGAAAACAAGCTAACATTGCCAATGCATGACTCAATAAAGCCAAGATTTCGCGCCATAGACAAAAGATTGAGCCCAACGGCAAAAAAAGACATCAAATTTGTCCACAAACAAACGCCAAAAAACAGACATCAAAAAACTGAGACGCTCGATTATCAATAATTCGCAATTCAAGAAAATGTCGGGCGCATCAAGAGTGCCCGTTCTACAGAATTGCTTTTTGGGGCGTGCTCACCTCGAGTATTGAGCTATCAAAAACTAGGGCTATCGAACAAACGGCTAAACTGAACAACAGTTGGATCGTTCTTGTAAACCGTTACTTTCCACAAGCGCACAAAAAAGGCTTGCCCAGCACGGGGGCAAGCCTTTTTCGTTGGTTAGAATCGTCGGTCACTTTCGATTAAACTCGATCCGACGACGCCCCAATTGTTGTTGTAGTCGTTGTACGATGCTGCTGTGCATCTGACTAACTCGGGATTCGCTCAGGTCAAGCGTTGCCCCGATTTCTTTCATCGTCAATTCTTCATAGTAATAAAGAATGATGATCAGCCGTTCGTTGCGATTGAGTCCCTTGGTGACCAAACGCATCAAATCGTTTTTCTGAATTCGACGAGTTGGGTCTTCACCCTTTTTGTCTTCCAGAATGTCTATCTCACGAACGTCTTTGTAACTGTCAGTTTCGTACCACTTCTTGTTTAAGCTGATCAGCCCAACTGCGTTGGCGTCGCTCATCATTTTTTCAGTTTCCTTGACGGTTAATTCAAGGACCTCTGAAATTTCGACGACCGTCGGAGCACGACCGAGCTTGGTTTCAAGCTTTTTGCGCGCGTTGTTGATCTTGCTGGCTTTTGAACGGACCAAACGAGGAACCCAGTCCATCGTTCGAAGTTCGTCCAACATCGCCCCACGGATACGTGGAACGCAGTACGTTTCGAACTTGACGCCGCGTTCCATATCGAACGCGTCAATCGCATCCATCAATCCGAACACGCCTGCGGAAATCAGATCGTCTAGTTCGACCCCGTCAGGAAGACGTTGCCAGATCCGTTCGCCGTTGTACTTGACGAGAGGAAAGTAACGTTCCATCAGAATATTGCGAAGTTCTTTATTTGTGCAATCTGGTTTGTATTCCTGCCAGATCGCCAGAATCTTCTCTTTGTCGTTTGCAACACTTGTCGCCATGCAATCCTCCGTGATTGTTGTGCGAGCCACGCAAGCGTGGTTGTATTCGGATGACTTTCGCCATTTTTAGTTTTTGTTGACAACACAAATTGTGTTGGGTGCCAGATTTCGTTGCTGGCGAAGTCAATCTTCAATTGACAACCAAGCCACTTCAATCTGAGGGAGGGTAAATATCAAAAACAGCTTCGCCGCGTCAATGAACAAATTACAAGGTCTGCAATTTTTTTACGTTTTTACGCGTGTCATCCTGCTGAGTTTTGCAAACGTGCGCACGTCGATACGCAAGTTCGGAATTCCCGTTTTAAATTCATCGACCATGCACACTGCAGACTTTTACAAAAGATTCAGATTATCCAATTGGCGAAGCATATAAGCCTGTTTGTGTGAAAGCTCATGAAACTCGACGCTAGCTCTTGGAAGGAGGCGGAAGCTCCACTGGCCTGGTTGGTTGCTTTTGAAGTTTTTTCCAAAAGCGATGCGGCGCAAGTCACTTCCGCACGTCACTTCCTATAAACAAACAAATTTAGTCACCCTGCTAGTTCCGTAGCCTAGGCCGCTTGAGGGACGCGGTTGAGCTGATCAGCCGTGATTTCTCCAACGACCTCGATCTTGGCGCTTTCTAGTTCTTTGCTGCCAAGCACGAACAGGCCTTCGGCGTGGTCAAACGCCAATTCGGCGATCACAGGGCGAATCGATTGGTCGACCAATGCGATTGGCCTCAATCCAGAATTGTTCATTTGCTTGGCTGCGTCCTGAATCGAAAACGCCAGGCTCTCGACGATTTGTCGAGGCAGCCCCAGTCGAATTTCGTCGCGATCTCTTTCCCAAGCACACGCAATTCGGTCCTGAAGATCGCGAGCGATAGTGAATAGTGGTATCGGATGGTTTTCATCTCCAGCTAGGCCGGCTGAAATGTGACGTCCCAAACGAATTCGAACTCGCTCGGTCAATTCCCAGCGGTTTTCGACTTCGGGTGCGTGATCGCCAAGTGTTTCCAGAATCAAATCCAGTGGCCGGATCGAGATGCCTTCATCGACCAGCTTTTTGAGAACCTGTTGGACCTTCGCCAGCGACATTACGTCTGGAATCAGCTCATCGACAACGGCCGGTGAGGTCTTTCTAGCTTCATCGATCAACTGTTTGGTCGCGTCACGGGTCAACAAGGCAGCGGCGTTCTCAATCGCCGAGAGTTTCAATTGGTTGGCAATGACATCGGTCGCCGTTGTCAAGTGATAGCCGGCTTGGGTGGCCGATTGGGACGCTTCCGGATCAATCCAGAACGCCGGAGAGTGGGCCAACTGATCGTCAGCAAGCCCTCGAACAACTCCATCGGGAAGTGGACTGACCGCGCTTCCTCGATCGCTGGCCAGACAACAATCTGGGCGAATCTCTCCGCGTTCGACGACGTTGCCTTGAATTCGAATCCTGAATTGATGTTTGTCGAGGCTCAAATTGTCTCGGATGCGGATCTTTGGAAGAATCACTCCCATTTCGGCAGCCAAGTCTTTCCGGACCTGTGTAATCGTACCGAGCAAATTCCCGCCCTGTCTGGAATCTGCCAAACGAATTAATCCAACCCCGAGTTCCATTTCGAGAATATCGTTGCTCAGGAGCTTGTCGATCGTGACTTCGGTTGGCTTGGTTGGTGCTGGCGATGAATTGTTGAGATCCTGTTGTTTCCGTTTGGATTCGTTTTGATTAAGCATGTAAGCGGCGGCCAAGAACGTCGCGGCAATCAATAGTAGTGGGATTTTGGGCAGGTCGGTCAAGACGAG
>CALJOA010000098.1 GCA_937981585.1 uncultured Pirellulaceae bacterium
GCCGTCACCCTTCAAAGCATCAAGTGCGGTGCTGCCGCCCCATGCCTGACAATGCGAAGCGATCAAATGAAATGGTTTGCCTTCAAGCTCCTTGGCCAAACTGACCAAGCCGGGAGTTACCCGAACACAGCCCGGTCAGGACCCCCACAGCACCAACAACACTACCTTATTCTCGAGCATGTCAGTCTTCTGAAGCTTAGGGCCTGCCAAACGGGTCCCCCAAGTGATGTCCGCCAATGAAGTGCCGATTTCAGTCTTATTAGCCGACTTTTTTGCTTTCACTTCTTTAGATTGAGTTTTAACACCGTAGCCTTTGAACTCAAGTTTTGGGTCAAGTGAATCAAAAGCGGGAGTGACGGAGTAGCCTTTTTCAACAAGCATTTCAGTGACGGATTGGTCACCAATATAATGCCCGACGCCAACGGCAAAGAAATGCGTTTCATCAGGCGTCTTGGTAAGCAAGCCTTCAATCTTGTCGGCCATTTTGATGTTGCGATCAGTTTTTAGCGCTTTGACGAGTCGCTCGCCCAGTTCTTTGCTGCCAAGCTCTTTGTTTTCATCTTCGTTACTGGTTCGTTGGGCCAGCTCTACGAGATCATTGGCCAGGTACAGTTCGTGGATTCTTTTTACTGGCTTGGTTTCTTCTTTTTTCCGCTTCAGAAGAGCTACCGCCGCTTTCACGAACTGCACTTGCTCTTGTTCGGTAAACTGATCAAACACGGCGGCTTGGCTGTCAGCCGTTTCCATCGCGCCGACTTTTTTGCCGTCTTTTTTCGCCCGCGCGTGCAGCACGTTGTCAAGCGATTTCCCAGCTGGCTGCACGTCGTTTTGGTCAGGTTTGGAGATGCCTGGGATCATCAGGCTGGCGACCCATGTCTTGAGAACCTGTAGCTGTTGCACGTTGTAGTTGGGGTCAACCGCTAGAACGACGGCCTTGAGTTCCTTACTAAGTTCTGGGCCGAGCGACTCCGAGAGTGTTTTTCCGTCGCGTCGCATAAGCTTCATCACTGCCGCCATCTGCTGCGAGGTGTCTTTCTCAAGTTCGGAATAAAAATGGTCTGCCTGGTCAAACGCTTCTTCGGCCGCAGGGTGCAACACCGTAACTCGAGGATCGCTATGGTGAACAGTGCCAAATAAATAAGACGGTTTCTCGATCCCTTTGCCTTCAATTTTCCACAAAGCCGGTTGCAGAGGATGCTTCAACTTTCTCATATCGACGACATTTACTTGATCGTCTTTATTTTCAGTTGTTGCTTCCGTCGTCGCTACGCCCTGAGACCAAAGCATGGTTGGTCCGAACGTCGCGCAGGTAAAGCAGGCAAGCACCATGCTCACCAATATCCTGGGTTTAAAGTTCAAATTCATTAAATCACTTTTCAGTTACTAGTTGCTGTTTGAGAGTTGTATTTTTTCGCTAAAGCAAATCGCCATTTCAAAGTTTTGTTCTTCCACATGTCATAGATGAATGACGGTTTTAGCCAACTTACTTCGAAAGAGGAAAAATCTATCTGTTCCGATTGTCTTCACTTCCGATGATTTACCGCTTCAGAGGGCTCAAGCTACCGATATTGTCTTCGGTCGAGCCAGCTCTCCATTTGCGTGGAATTCGAAACTGTTGAGTCGTGGCGATAACAAAACTTTAAACAGGTCGCCCGCGAAAAAGATTCGCAATTTATTTTCTTTTGCGGCCACGGACCAAACGTTCGGATTTCTCTTTAGCGTCGTAGACGGCCATCAGTGCGATACCCTCCCCGTCTAAGTTGGGAGATTTCGCCCGTCTCCATCAAGGATTTTATTCCCCCCAAGCCCCATTTACCAATAGTTGATCGCAAAATTAATGATCAATGTCTTGCAACTTACAGATCTAAAACAATTTCTTTTGCCGTCAAAACTAAAACTTGGGATGTTTTTGCCGGCTATACGGGGTTTTGGCCAATCCCAACTTCCACAATCAGCGCTTTGCCTGCGATCAACCAACCTTACTCCAACCCTACTAACGTGCAGACTTGACCAGAAAAAATAACGGTCTTGCTGCAAAAAGGAATTTCATCATGAGCAACCTACTTAAACTATCTCGCGGCGTTAATGATCGTCCAGTCAGCCAGTGCTGACACCATTTCGTTTACAAACGGGCTTGATACGAATTTTGGTTTCTCCCCCCTTGGTACTACTTCGTTCGTTGCGAACAGTTCAAACAACCCCCCTTCGATCCCGGACAACAGTACAATGGATCACACTGGCACGTACAACTGGTCAGATTCAGCAACGGGAATTTTATTCAGTTTTGATGTCCAGTATCAGTCAGTAGGTGGGAATATCGACGTGACTAGCGCTCATCTGGGCGTTGCAGGGGATGGCAACATATTAACTGGCCCCGACCAAGAATTGGCGTTTACCGTTTCAAATCTGACCGCTGACGTTACCGGTTATATTGACGGCACGGTTGGAGGAATCGTTGGCCCTGTTAATGTGGTCGGCTTGGGGCTGGGATTTGACGAAATTAGGGGTCAGTTTCGCAATGGTAATTCAAATGGTGTAGCGACCGCCGTGACGTTTACCAATGAGGTTTCTGGCGCATCTACGATTTCGACCGTTGACGATGCATTGGTGGGGAGCGTTTTCGCTGCAACCGCCCTTGGTGACCTAGGAACTTCAATTACAGTTAGTACGCCGACAGTACCCGATCCAGCTAACCCAGGCGAGTTACTGCCTTCTGGTTGGCGTGCGACGGATTTGTTCATTACCACGATTATCGACATCGAGCCGGCGGCCGTTCCAGAACCTGGTTCGGCGGCATTGTTGTTGCTTGGCTTGGCTGGTGCGGCCATGAAACGACGTCGAGGCTAAATCGCGAAGCGGCTTTGCCGCAGATCCTGTGAGTCGACAATATTCAAAGAGGCGTAGCAAATTAATTGCTACGCCTCTTTTTTTATGGTGTGCACCACAGACCGCTTGTTTTAACAGCTAGGGTTGAACCGGCGTTCAGTTGGGTAGCTGCTTAAACTGAGCGCGTGAGCTTTCTGGTCTCGGCTCGGATAGGTTGTGATTTTTTCAAACACTCCTTAACAACATCAGCCGTTTAGGCGATAGCCACGGTAAATGGCAGTTAACCGGGGCTATCGCCGGCTATCGCCCAAACGGCTAATAAGATCACAGCCTAGGAGAGCCGAGCTACTACGACGATTGTAGTCGGGCACTTACTCTCGCCCGACTAGAGGTCGCCTAATTAATTGAAATGAAAGTTGAAGACAGGATTTACATGATCAACAGGATACTGTGCGATCATGTCAATCATGTTTATCTTGTCCGATACCATTGATTTGTTCGGCGGATTTTCAGCATTCCCCAGCACTCACAGATTCGCATGTTTTAACGGGCATGAGTGAGTGCCCCATTTACGGAAAGCCCTGGTCGCATAGTCAGCCGAAGTTGCAACCCGCTCACCCAAGGCACGATTTTCCTCTATAATTTTCTCTCAATATTGCAAAACCGTGCCTTCATCAGCGGTCCTTGCTACCGAGGCTGCTTCCAGCAGCAATTTCAGCCAAAACAATTCGAGATTGATATATGACCTCCGCAACCGTTGTTAAACTGCCCCAGCGCAGCGAAGTCAAACCAGAAGACACATGGGACCTAACCAAACTCTACGTTGACGATGCCGCGTGGGAAAAGTCATTCGAAGAATTCGAAGGCATGATTGCCGGGTTCGAAAAGTATCAGGGGACCCTTGGCAACGGCGCCAAGGAGCTTGCTGCTTGCCTCGAGTTCGACAGCAGCGTCAACCGGATTGGCGAACGGCTCGGCAATTACGCTTACCTCCGCACAACCCAGGACACCACCGACAGCGACTACCAACGGATGATTGGTCGGTTTCAAAATATCGCAACTCGCGCCGGAGAAGCCTCCAGCTATATTCGACCCGAGATCCTTGCGATTGATGACGCAAAACTCGATGCGATGCTGGAAGAGCCCGAATTGCAGCTATACAAACTGGGCCTCGAACGGTTGACTCGGTATAAACCCTTCACGCTGGGCGAGAAAGAAGAACAGCTTCTGGCGATGCAAGGCGAAATGGCGGGCGCGACGTCGAAGATCTTTCGGCAATTGCACGATTCAGACCTAAAATTCGGCAGTGTCGAAAATGAAAAAGGCGAATCGGTTGAGCTTTCACCTAGTACGTTCTCTCAGTTTTTGATTTCGCCAGATCGCAACGTGCGCAAGACGGCGTTCCATCAGTACTACGAACAGTTTGCTGCGCACGAGAATACGCTTGCGGCGACGCTTTCGGGTTCGATTCAGAAGGACATCTATTACGCCAGAGCCAAAGGCTACGACAGCGCACTTCACCAGTCGCTTTACGCCGACAATGTTCCGCAAGCCGTTTACGACAACCTAATCGCATCGGTGCGGAAGAACCTCCCAGCACTTTACAAGTACTACGATCTTCGCAAACGCAAGATGGGCCTGGATGAAATTCACCACTACGACACCTACGTTCCAATCCTGAGCGATATCGAAGTCGAACACTCCTGGGAACAAGCCGTCGAGGTGATCTGTGATTCGCTTAAGCCCCTAGGCGACGAATATTGCAGCGTCTTGCGTGAAGGTTTGGGTGAGAAACGATGGTGTGATCGCTATCCGAATCTCAACAAACAATCGGGCGCGTTTAGCTACGGTTCGTTCGACGGCAATCCTTACATTCTGATGAACTACAAGCCGTCGGTTCTCAACGACGTGTTCACGCTGACACACGAAGCCGGGCATTCGATGCATTCCTGGTTGTCAATTCAAAACCAGCCCTACGAATACTACAATTACACGATCTTCGTCGCCGAAGTCGCCAGCACGTTCAATGAACAGTTGCTGACTCGGCACATGTTGGAAAACGCGAAAGACGATCGGTTCAAGGCGTACCTGATCAACAATGAGATCGATAGCATTCGTGGCACCATCATTCGCCAGACAATGTTTGCCGAGTTCGAAAAGGTGTCTCACGAAATGGCCGAAGCCGGCGAGCCGCTGACAGTCGAGGCCCTCAAGACGACCTATGGGAAACTCCTGGCCGATTACTTCGGTCTCGATTTCGCAATCGATGACGAGCTCCCGCTTGAGTGCATGCGAATACCTCACTTCTACCGCGCGTTCTACGTCTACAAGTACGCGACCGGTTTGTCTGCCGCGATCGCGTTAAGCCAGCGAGTTGTCAATGGCGGTAAAGCGGAGCTGGAGGATTACTTGAGTTTCCTCAAGGGTGGTTGTTCCAAATATCCGCTTGATTTGCTTCGCGACGCTGGCGTTGACATGGAAACCCCTGAGCCTGTGGACACGGCATTGAAGCGATTTGAGGAATTGGTCGATGAACTAGACAGCCTTCTTTAGACTGAAACTGGATTGCTTGTCAAAGTAGCAAGCTTCGCCCTCCCAGTAAAAGATGATTGTTTCGTAAATTGGATCGTGCAATAGGCGGCTTGATCGGGTCGTTTCTATTTGCATCAATTGAGTCACGTTCGGAGCTACGATGCGTTCCAGTTCAATTGAAATTCCGAGCTTTCGTGCTCCGCTTCAACAGCTACTGGCCTGCCTAATTTTGGTCGCTGCCTACTTTGCGCCAGCTCCATCTGCGTCAACTCTTTATGCCCAGACAGTGAACTACGATGCGACCAACTGGCGTGCCTATCGAACGTCGCTTGAGCAGCAGTTTGGAGTCGAGCTCCAGGACATTGCCAACTGGTGTCGGGCCAATGGGATTCCTCATCAAGTCGATCAGACATTCAAAATCTACGTCAATCGCGATCTCGGACGGCAGTACATTTCGTTGCCCGATGAGCGGCCCATGCCCAAGCTGGAGCAAGAGGTACCGGACGCTCTCAAAACCTGGTTTCAAAAAGTCAATCAAGCCAAACTCAATCATGCCGATCGAATTTTTGATTTAGCGGTCAAAGCGGCCAACCAAGACCGTGGCACAGTCGCGTTTCAGTGCCTTAACGATGTCATCTATTACAACCGTGACCATGCCCAAGTTCGAAAGATGCTGGGGCACCGCAAGACGGACAGCGGATGGAAAATCTCCTCAGATTCGGTTCGAGTACGCAAAACGAGAACCGACCACGACATCGTTTCCTGGGAAAGTGGCGAGTACATCCAGGTGTTGACACCTCACTTCGAAATTGAGTCGAACGCTTCGGAAGAGAAAACTCGCTATCTCGCAGAGAAGCTCGAACGCTGGCACGATGTTTGGCGTCAAGTGTTTTTTGAATACTGGAGCAGCCCAGCCGCGGTCAAAAACTGGATCGCTGGCAAGAGCTCAATGAAAATGTCGAAGAAGCGTTTTCGCGTAGTGTTTTTCAAAGACCGAGCTGAGTATCTCAACCAGCTAAGGCCGATTGTGCGCGGCGTCGAAGTTTCAACTGGCTACTACAGCGCCGACCAGAACGCGTCTTTCTTTTACGATGGTGATGAGAAAGTCCAGGATACCTGGCGCCACGAACTGACTCACCAGCTTTTCCGTGAGTCGGGCGGAGCCAAGGGAACCAATCTCGAAAAACAGTTCATCTGGCTCGACGAGGGGATCGCGACCTACTTCGAATCACTCAACGATTTTGGCGGCTACGTGACACTCGGCGGCTTTGATGCCAGTCGGATACAGTACGCCCGAATCCGCCGCGTGTTAGAGGGATTCTATGTTCCGATGGCAGAGCTTTCTCAGGTCGGGCGCAGCGGCTTGCAAGAGCGTGATGACATGGTGCGACTCTATAGTCAGGCTGCCGGTCTGACCGACATGTTGATGAATGACCAAAGCGGAGCCTACGAAGAACGGCTCGGCGATTTTATGAAGCTCGTTTACAAAGGACGACTCAAGCCGAGCACGTTTGAACGTGTGATTGGAAAGTCGTTTGATGAACTTGACCGACGTTATGCTGAGTACCTCATCGTCACCTCCGATTTAGTCGAGAAGCGGATTGCCAAGCCTGAGAAACTGACCGAGCTGTCGGTTCCTGGTGCCAACTTGCGAACGTTGGCCTATGAAGCAATCGGTGAATGCAAGAATCTGACATGGCTTGATCTATCCAAGAACGCGATAAGTCTGGATCAGTTTTCGAGGCTCAAGGGATGCCAGAAAATTGATCAGCTTATATTGACCGAGTGCCGGTTTGGATCTGATTCATTGCGGGGCCTCGAGTTCTTTCCAGTCTTGAGTGACGTCGACTTGAGTGGTTCGTCTGTTCAAGACGCTCAATTGGTGCGTTTCCGAAACTTGGCTTCGCTCAAATCACTTCGGCTGACAGCGACTGCGGTGACAGATATTGGGTTGCTGCAACTTGCTACCGTTCCCAATTTGGAAGAAGTCGACGTTTCAGGAACTCGCGTGACCGATGCAGGGATCGCGAATCTGAGAGCGCGGCGTCCTGGCCTGAGAGTCACGAAGTAGTTTGACCGCGTGCGGCCATTTTGAAGCATGCGTTTAATTATACTCGCACTTGTTTTTCATCTATCAAACGCAATCGAGGCGACATCAAGCGTGGGGTGTCGAAAGATACTAGCGTTGCATCAAAGACCAATAATTCAAGGTCCGGTGATCCTCTTGCCGCCACCGCTGAAAAGGGTCAAGAGATGATAGATGTATTGGTCGAGCGGCTTGGGAAATGGATCGTTGATCTGTCCAACGAAAAAATTCTGACCAGTTCCCGTATTGGCTACAAAAAACGACGAGGTCAGGTAGA
Organism: uncultured Pirellulaceae bacterium; assembly: GCA_937981585.1. Classification (GTDB taxonomy): domain Bacteria; phylum Planctomycetota; class Planctomycetia; order Pirellulales; family Pirellulaceae; genus Mariniblastus. Next base: position 7,722 of record CALJOA010000098.1, read on the forward strand.
ATGCGTTGACCACGGTATTGGGCGGCATTAGAATTTTGCCTCGACATGGACGCTGGGAATTCAAAGTGAACCCTCGGCTAGTCTCTTTGTCACATTTCATGGTGATTGTAGCTCAGTTGGTTAGAGCACTGGATTGTGGTTCCAGGGGTCGGGGGTTCGAATCCCCTCAGTCACCCTTATAGAGGCCCGGTTTTTTCCGGGCTTTTTTTGTGCGCCCAGCCGACCTTTTCACAACCAA
>CALJOA010000099.1 GCA_937981585.1 uncultured Pirellulaceae bacterium
GGGGGTGCTTGAGGGGTGCTTGGACCTCCGCCCATCGGTCCTCTTGGTCCGCCACCACCCATTTGGCGAAAGATGTCTTCGAATCCGCCAGCGCCTCCGCCCCCGAAGATTTGACTCAGATCAATTCCTCCTTGTCCAAACTGGCCACCTCCGCCAAACGGATTCCCACCGCCACCCATCTGCTCGAAACCGGGACCCATGCGATCGTACATCTGCCGCTTTTTAGGGTCACTCAGGACGTCGTAGGCCTGTTGGACTTTTTGGAACTGTTGCTTGGCCCGATTCTTTTCCTTCTCCTCTTTATCGGCATGGAGATCGGGGTGGTATTTTCGAGCCAGCTTTCGATAGGCCTTTTGAATCTCATCATCACCGGCGCCTTTGGAGACACCGAGCACGTTGTAATAGTCGACTTGAGCCATTGATTTTGCTTGAACGATGACAATCAATCACCGTTGTTAGAAGAAAGAGCCTCAGTTGGGCTCAATTGCGGCCACTCGATGGCCTGAACTTTGGAGCCCAGAGTAGCGATCTACCGAATCAGCCACGCAGGTTTCCAGCAGCCAATTCTACGTCTGAGCCACAGGCCTATTCAACCGTTAAAATTCTCTCTCCCAATGAAAAGAGGGAACCAAACGGGAAACTGTGCCGTCCAAACCCCTTGCACATCGTCGTTCACTTTTTGCAACACGATACAAGATCTCATCGCTCACGTTGATATTTTGCAACAGTTCGATGCTCGCCGGAAATTTGTCCAGCCATTTGGCCAAACCGTTGGCGTTCGTTTTTAGAGCCTTTTCCAATACGAATCGAGATAAAGTGCCGCAAAACGATCCTCCGAACTGTTTCTCGGCTGACCTGAAAACCATTGGCACTCCAGATGCTTTAGTCGTCATCAGAGAAAACTTCAACGACTAGGAAACATCATGGCACGAGCAGAACAAAAAAGCGAACTAAGCGGCGCTATCAAAGTCCCAGTCAACGCCAAAACCCCAAATGGCGAAAAGTCGATTGTAAAAGCGGCTCCAGCTGCCAAGTCGACTCGGACCAGCGAAGCCGCGATCGACGATCCCGTGCGTATGTACTTGATGCAGATGGGGCGTATTGCGTTGCTTACTCGGGAAGAAGAAATCTCGGCGGCTACCAAAATCGACTTGGCTCGTTTCTCGTTCCGAAACACGATGCTGGCCACCGATTTCATGTTGCAGGGTTCGCTTGACCTTCTGCAAAAAGTCCACGACAAAACGCTTCGACTGGATCGTACGATCGAAGTCTCAGTAACCAACAAAGCCGAGAAGAAGCGGATTATGTTGCGGTTGGTTCCCAACCTGGCAACGCTCAAACATCTGCTGGCCCAAAACAAGAAGGACTTCTACTTTGCCGTTTCACATGGCAATCCGATCAAACAACGACGGGCGGCTTGGCGTCGCTTGATCCGTCGTCGCAACAAATGCGTCATGCTCGTCGAAGAGATGAACCTCCGATACAACAAGCTTCAACCGTTGTTTGATCAGCTTGATGAAATCAACTCACGGATGCAGGTCTTGACCGGTTTGCTCCAAGAAGCCAAAGAAACGGGATTCGTCGGATCAAGAAGCATGGAAGAGATTCGAGCGGAGCTGCATTACTTGATGCAACAGACGTTTGAGACTCCATCGACGCTCAATCGCCGAGTCGTAAAGACCAAGAGCTTGCACCAGACTCAGGACGCCGCCAAGCGGATTCTTTCGGCCGGAAACCTTCGTTTGGTCGTTTCGATTGCCAAGAAATACCGCAACCGAGGGTTAAGCTTTCTCGATCTGATTCAGGAAGGTAACACGGGTTTGATGCGAGCTGTGGACAAGTTCGAGCATCAGCGTGGATACAAGTTTTCGACTTATGCGACCTGGTGGATTCGTCAGGCGATTACGCGAGCGATTGCCGATCAAAGCCGTACCATCCGGGTTCCGGTCCACATGATCGACACGATGAGCAAGGTCCGAGCGGTCATGCGAGAGTTGGTTCAGGAACTCGGCCGGGAACCATCGGCTGAGGAAACTGCTGAGCGGGCCAATCTATCGCTCGACGATACGCGAATCATCATGAAAATGACTCGAACACCGCTTTCGCTCGATCAGCCGGTCGGCGACCACGACGATAGTTACTTTGGTGAGTTCCTTGAGGACCACCGTGACGACGATCCGCTGTACGAAACGCACTTGGCGGCACTAAAAACACGGATCGAAGAGGCGATGGAACACCTGAACTACCGTGAGCGGGAGATTTTGCGGCTCAGGTACGGCTTGGCCGACGGATATTCCTATACGCTGGAAGAGGTTGGGAAGATCTTTTCAGTGACTCGCGAGCGAGTTCGCCAGATCGAATCCAAAGCGGTAAGGAAACTCCAACATCCTTACCGAAATCGTTCGCTTTCGAGCTTTCTTGACGGCTACGATCAATCTGTCGACGGCCCACCAGTAGGGAAATAAAGTCAAATTCGGTTCACTCTTTGGGTTATCCCCAAGCGGTTGAATCTCAGTGAAAACAACTTGTTGTTGTGTTTCTCTAAGCAGCACCTGCGATCTGATCGCAGGTGTTTCTTTTTTATAAGTCGTACCATATCGGTCGTTTAGCCAATGTGGAAAGAGAAGTCTTTGTGGTGTCAAAACACCAGCCGCGATAAGCGGGCGTCAGTCCTGATTTGGATCCAAAATCAGCCTCCATAATTCGGATTGTAGAAGCAGAAATCTGCGCGCAAAAATGTTTGAAGTTTGGAGAGAATTCTATGTCGCAGGGATTCAATTTCTTCTAGAATTTGCTTCTCGAATCAATGCAATTGGTCGTCCTGATTGGATCACGCGTCGATGCCCAATACGTCTTTTACTAAAACCAAGACTCGCTCAACAGCTTCGAAGAAGGCTCCCAGAGCGGCTTCGAAGGCTCTGTCGTCGGCGACCAAGGCTCCGGTAAAATCTTGGGCCAAGCACAGCGACGAACAGTTGCTGGACATGCGAATGTGTGATCTTGGTTTGAAGTTCGAAGACACACCGCTGGTCCAGTATCGAGATCAACTTTATGGCGAATTGGCCGCACGTGGCTTGAGAATCAAGCCGCAATGTTGGCTGAGCGACGACTGGTTTTCGCCAGACGGTATCCCGGGGATCGCGGTCCCGTTTTATCTGGCCCACCCTCGTCTGGTTCGGTTGGAACGCAGTCAGATGCTTGAGGTTGAAGGCGGAACCAAGCAATGGTGCATGAGGATTCTGCGCCACGAAGCAGGTCATGCAATCGACACTGCGTTTCGACTTCACCGACGTAAATCTTACAAGTCCATGTTCGGCAATTACTCCGATCCGTATCCAGAGTATTACAAACCAAAACCGCGCAGCAAGAACTTCGTATTGCATCTCGAACCGTGGTACGCGCAATCGCATCCGTCAGAAGATTTTGCGGAAACGTTTGCAGTCTGGCTGAATCCAAGTTCGCGTTGGCGCAAAGACTACGACGGCTGGAAGGCGCTCAAAAAAATCGAGTTTGTTGAACAGCTGATGGAGAGCATCGCTGGCCAAGGCGCAAAGGTAAAGTCACGGGCCAAGGTCGATCCAGCGCATCGAATCAAGAAAACGTTGCGCGAACATTACAAACAACGACACCTCTTGTACAAGTTTGATGAGCCAAGCGTTTTTGATGATGATCTTAAAAAATTGTTCCCCCAAATAGCCAAGACTCGCCGAAGTAAAACTGCGGCGGCATTTTTAGAGAGAAATCGCTCTTTTTTCAGTCGCACCATCGCTCAATGGACCGGCGAATATCAATATAATATCAATCAGGTTTTGCGAGAAATGATTGAACGTTGCCGCATCATGAAGTTGCGCGTTACGGGGAACGAGACGGAACTCAAACAGAATTTGATGGTTCTGGTTACCGTCCACACGATGAATTATCTGCATGGCGCCTACCGGGTCACGCTTTGATTCTCAGAATTCTCCCTCGCGTTGCAAAGCCGCGAATGTGGCGTTTTTGAACGTAGTGCCATCGTTGACTGGCGAGTATTTCTTGCTTCCCGCGACGACCATGGCGTCTCTACCAAACCGCTTGCCCAACAGACACACCGTTAATGAGAAAGCTTCGTGTGCTCGTGTTGATGCACGAGTCTTTGGTTCCACCTGACAGCCTCGACGGATACACTCCCGAAGAAATTCTGGAGTGGCAAACCGAATACGATGTTGTAACAACGCTGCGCGAGATGGGACACGAAGTCCTGCCGCTGGGCGTTTACGATGATCTGGGTGATCTTCGCCGGGCCGCCGAAGACTTCAAGCCGCACATCTGGTTCAACCTGCTTGAAGAGTTCCATGGCGTGGGTGTCTACGATCATCACGTCGTCAGCTATCTCGAATTGATGAAGCAACATTATACCGGTTGCAATCCGCGCGGTTTGCTTTTGGCTCGTGACAAACCGCTTGCCAAAAAGATCATGTCGTATCACGACATTCCTTCACCCCAGTTTTTTGTCGTCCCGCGCGGCAAGAAAACTAAAATCGCGGCTGAAGATGAGTTTCCGATGTTGGTCAAGTCGGCTTCGGAGGATGCGTCGCTGGGAATTACCAAAGACTCGATTGTCTACGACCAGGAGGCCCTAGAGGAACGCGTCAGTTTCATTCATCAGGATACCGAGACCGACGCCCTGGTGGAAAGCTTTATCGAGGGACGGGAGTTGTATGTTGGAGTGATCGGAAATCGTCAGCTTAAAGTCTTTCCCATCTGGGAAATGATTTTTGAGAATGCCAAACCGGATAACCCGCGGATCGCGACCTCACGAGTAAAGTGGGATATCAAGCATCAGGAGAAACTTGGAATCAAAACCGTTCGCGCGAAACGGATCTCCAAAGAAACCGAAAAGAAAATCAACAGCGTTTGCAAACGAGTTTATAAAGCGCTCAGTCTGAGCGGCTATGGACGCGTTGATTTGCGATTGCGCGAGGATGGCGAAGTGTTTGTGATCGAAGCCAATCCCAATCCCAATATTTCTTTTGGCGAAGATTTTACCGAGTCGGCCAGCAGCATCGGCATTACGTATGAGCAAGCGCTTAAGAAGATCATTTCACTCGGACTGAACTATCAAGCCGAATGGCGATTGGTTTGAGTGGGGTGTGTGGACCGTCGAAATCGCCGCGTTCAACAAACATGGCTTCTCTCCTCAAGCGTATCGTTTTTTTACGGCATTACGAAACGCATTAAAACGCAGTTGCTGGTCAACGGCAGTTTTAATTTTGCTTCTTCTGACGGCCAATCAATTGGAATGTGCCTTTGCACACGGATTGCCGCAAACGCGTTTCCTTCCCCGAAGTTCTTTGCAAATGTTCTGCGTGCATTCAATGATCGAACTTGAAGTGAAGGTGAAATCCGTTCCACGAGTAACTTTAGGTTTGTTGTAATACAAAATAACTTTAATCAATTCACAGAAAATCAAAAAAAGATTTGCTCGAATGTAATGATTGCAAGGCTCCGCGACATTAGCTGGGTGACAGAAGTAATTTTGAATCCCACTTCGGAGTGTGTAGAACATGAAAATCTCATTGAGAACAATGCTATTACCAGCATTGAGAAAATACGCGAAACATTTTGCGACAGGTATCGCAGCGCTATGTTGCGTTGGAATCGTATCAACATCACATGCCCAACAAGACGATATCGTCATTCCAATGGGTGCTGATGGAGTCACCGTCAACAACCCGGAACCTGGTGCAATCTTGGCGACGGGCAGCGCGATCAACACCAGTGCCAATACTGAAATTGATAACGCTGGATTGATTGACGGTGGCGTCAACGGAGTCAATTTCGTCAACGGGCTAGGCTCAGGGCGACTTACCAATTCGGAAACAGGTCGCGTCCAAAGTGATAGCAGAGCCGTCAACAGTGGTGGAGCGGTTGAGCTTACCAACCGAGGACAGATTCTTGGTACCGGTGACCAACGTAATGGAACGGTTTACTCCGATTCGGAAGCAAATAATTTTTCAATTGTAAACAGCGGTCGAATCGATGCCGGCGAGGGCAATCAAGGGTCCGGGATCGGGCTCGAGATTGGAACTCGCACCACAGCAACGATCGAAAACACAGGTGTTGTTCAAGGTCGCACAAATCGTCCGGGCGTTGCTGGAAACAGTGGAGCATCAGGAGATGGTTTACGGTTGGCAAACTTCGGATTCCTTCCTGATGATCAAACACGGACATTTGACGGTTCAATCGTCAACGGAGTCGGTGGTTTGTTCGCCAGTGAAAGCCAGTCCGGCACAATCGCCGGTGTGCGAATAGCCAATGGGGTTGGTTTTCAAGGCTCATTGGAAAACGAAAGTTTAATAACCGGTGTACAGAATGGCTTGTACTTCGGTACTGGTAACCATTCAGGCGGTACTGTCGATAACTCAGGCATCATCAGCTCTGGCAGCCGAGCCTTGAACATTGATGGCTCAGGACTAACCGTCAACAACTCTGGTGCAATCGTTGGTACTGGAAATCAACGCAACGGAACCGTCTATGCTGATTCGACAGCTCAAGACTTCACGCTTAACAACAGTGGCACAATCGACGCTGGTGCAGGCAACGAGGGAGCCGGCTTCTCTGTTGAACTATCTGAATCCGGAAACGATTTTACAATCGACAACAGCGGTCAACTTCTTGGACGCGGCAATGCAGGTGCCGGTGCAGCAGCCGCTGGTGACGGAATCCGCCTGGAACGAACTCGCGTAAGCGGTGCTCTTGATGGTTCGACAACTGGTCGTTTCACAGGAACGATCAGAAACTCAGGCAACGTAAGCTCCGAAGCAACTAACGGAACAGTCGGCGGTTTCCGAGCGGTCAACGGTGTTGATTTCGCTGGTCGACTTCAGAACAGCGGAACAATTTCTGGGCCGCAAAACGGTGTCTACTTTGGAACCGGCGACCACTCAGAAGGTACTGTCGACAACTCAGGCACCATTCGCTCTGACAGCCGAGCCCTGAACATCGATGGCTCAGGACTAACCGTCAACAACTCTGGTGCAATCGTTGGTACTGGAAATCAACGTAACGGTACCGTCTATGCTGATTCGACAGCTCAAGACTTCACGCTTAACAACAGTGGCACAATCGACGCTGGTGCAGGCAACCAAGGAGCTGGTTTCTCTGTTGAACTATCCGAATCCGGAAACGATTTTACGATCAACAACAGCGGTCAACTTCTTGGACGCGGCAATGCAGGTGCCGGTGCAGCAGCCGCTGGTGACGGCATTCGCTTGGAACGAACTCGCGTAAGCGGTGCTCTTGATGGTTCGACAACCGGTCGTTTCACAGGAACAATCAATAATTCTGGCAACGTAAGCTCTGAAGCATCCAACGGAACCGTTGGCGGTTTCCGAGCGGTCAACGGTGTCGATTTCCAAGGCGTTCTCAACAATGAAGGAACGATTTCTGGCCCACAAAACGGTGTCTATTTTGGAACCGGCGATCACGCTGGTGGCGTTGTTAACAACAGCGGAACAATCAGCTCTGACAGCCGAGCCTTCAACATCGATGGCAACGGGCTTGAGTTGAACAACTCTGGCGTCATTGCTGCGACTGGAAGACAGCGAAATGGCACCGTCTACGTTGATGGCACTGCGGATAACTTTACCGTTACCAACAGTGGATCAATCGACGCTCGCGGTGGAGCCGGTTCAGCAGTCTCAGTTCAAGTCGGAAGTTTTGATGGCGACGTTGTTTCTGGCAACATCCAAAACTCGGGAAGCATCATCGGAAGTGGTGAACTATCAGTGGATGCTGGAGTTCGGTTCTTCACAAACGCAGCGGATGCAACGTTCTCTGGAAACATTTTGAACCTTGCAGGTGGCGACATCTCAGGTGGAGAAAACTCGGTTGCATTGCTTTTCGATACTAATACCAGCTTCGATGGGTCTTTGATCAATCAAGGCACGATCGACGGATCTATCTTTTTGAATGATGGTGATCTGCTGCTAACAGACACAAGTATTTTAGAGCTGGAAATTGGAGCCTTTGACACATTCGAGACCGTTGAAACTCTTGGATCCATCACCTTTGACGGAATCCTGGACATCAGCTTCGTCGACGGATTTACCCCGCTGACTGGACAAACATTCGACCTGTTTGACTACAGTTTCGCCAATGGAGAGTTCGACGAAATCCGAACGGATGGCTTCTCACTTGACATCTCGAATCTTGGCTCAACGGGTGGAGTCAGATTAACTGCAGTTCCAGAACCTGGATCATTGGCATTAATTGGCTTGGGCAGCTTGGTATTGCTGGCACGAAGACGACGCAAATAATTCGCAGTGTTGGGCAATGAAAAAGGGAAGCGGACTTAAGTTCGCTTCCCTTATTTTTTTCCAGGAACCAACCCACGCAACGTGAAATAATTCCAAAATTCAAATTTCACCTCGGCGAGCCGCTCATGATCCAGCCTGAAATTAAAATCACAGCCTGGGAGAGCCGTGCTACTAAACGATTCCGATCGCAGCAAAACTTTCATATCAAGTCTATAAAACGCGAGTCGGGCAAGAGAAGAGTGCCCGAACCACCATTGCTCAGTGTCTACAGCTCACTACTTGCTCGCGCATGAAGTGCTTGCATTGTCAACTTTCAACCAGACAAAGCAAGTTTTTTGCTTTCACTGTGTTGCGCAGGGCACGTTTTTCTGGCTGCTACTGATCAGCATTGACTCAAAAATTGATTCGGGACAAGTTATCCAATTGCAAGGACTGCAACCGGGTTCGGGCTTAACGCCCAAGATTACTGACCCTATTCAAATTCCAGAGGTGCAAGGATGCTCGTTTTGGTAACTAACAGCAAAGACTGGTTCGCGCGATCACTCGTCGGTTTGTCGTTGGCGAGTTTGATTGTTCTCGGCGCTCCCGCAAACCTGCTGGGACAAACAGGCAGCAACTCCAACACCGTGTCCGTTCTGGTCAGCTCAGATTCAGGTACCGGCCAATCTCCGGCAAGCAACAGTGCTGCGAGGATCGAAAGTGGCTCGGCGTCCAACTCTGGGAAATTGTCAATCCTGGCGCCAGCTCAATTTTCCAGCGAGCCACAGCCACCCCAAGAACTGTTGATGCCTCAAAGCCCCGATCGGGATTCCTTTACCAAACCCATCGTAAGCTCGGCAGAGTTTACCAACGAATTGCGAGGCGACGATGAGCAAAGCAATGTCCAAAGCAATGTCGTTACGGCTTCGTTCACCGAAAATCGCTCTCAGGCAAGCGGTACGCTGGCAACCACAAACCAGAGTCGGCAGAATGCTCCACCCCAAAACAACGTTCAAGGCAGTGGGCAAAGCAGCCGCCAGGCTCCGCCGAGGCAATTTGCACGGTCTTCTGGTCCGCCTGCTCCCGACAATATGTCTCAGCCGCGCGGAACATTTGCCCCGATCGTAAGTAGCTTTGGGGATTCTAAACCTGCAGTTGCCCCCCAGGCTTTTTCAAACAGCTCGTCCAGCAATACATCCGTGCCCCAAGCAAGCTCCTGGCGGACGCCAACGCCAGGCCAGTCGAGCCACTCCAACAATCCCGGCTATCCGCCGAACCGAGTTGCTTCAAATCAATCTGGGCAAGAAACGGCTCGGCCAAGCAATTCCGCATTCAACTCCGGCGCGAACTCAAACTACAACCAAGGGATCAATCCCAGGATCGCTTCGGGCGTCCCGCAAGTTGCTCCGATGCAGCAATATCCGCCAAACCAGAATATTGCCAGTCAGCCAGTTCGACAAACTCAACGCCCAATCCAGCGCCCAAACCAGCGCCCAAACCAGCGCCAAGCTCAACCGAGCTTCAATCGAGACGGTTCAGTTAGGCCAACCGGATTTGCCCAGCCTCCTACCAGGCCCGCCGCTCCCCGAAAGGTCAGAACCGATTTGGCCAAGCAGCTGATCGCGCGTTACTCGGTCGATGGAATGAATCCTCGGGAGCTTGCTGGCCAGCCAGTCAAACTGCTTGAGATGCTCAATCAACCAATCTCAACCGAACAACGCAGGCCAATGATCCATCAGTATTGGGATACCTATTCCGATTGGGCGTCGCTGGTCAACTCGCAGCAGTACGCTCGATTGCTTGACGACATCCCAGGTTCCAACCGGGCGTCTGATCAAGCGATGTTGGAGACGGCGAAGATGGAAGCCAAGAACGAAGTTCTCGCTTCGGAGATTGAGTTGGTGAAGTCCCAATCCAAACTGACTCAGTTCATGCCCAACCGCTCAAGTTCGCTTCCGCCGCCGATTCCCAATGACTTGCCGTTAATTCAAAAGTACAACACGCAGTACGAGCGGTACAAGCAATTTCAATTGATGCCCGTCAATCTGCTGGGCATCGACAAGATGCTTCCCAAAACCTTGGAGCTGATCGCCAGCCAAGCAGACACAGTTCAGATGGCTCAATCGACAAACCAGAAAGTGGTTGCAGGAGTTAGAAACGGTCAGTCTTCTGTCGTTGATGCATTGTCGGCTGCAAAAGCCTGGAGATCCGCTGAGCAGAATTTGTTGGTTGCGGTTATGGATTACAACCACGCCATTGCCGACTATTCAATGACTGTATCGCGCGGGTATCAGTCGCCGCAACAAGTCGTCGGGATGCTGATCGCAAAACCTCGTAACACTTCGCCGGCTAACTCGAACGCCAATTCAACTGCCAATGCTGGCGGAGTGGCTGATCGTTTCCGCAACGCCCGAAATACGGTCGGCAATTCACAACCGGCGACCAACTCACAGTTCAACAATCAGCGTTTCAATTCGCAAACTAGTCAACAGCCCAATCGAATACCCAGTCAGCAGCCCAGAGTTGCCAGTCAATCTCAGCCAAGAACGGCTTCGGGCGGTTTTGGCGGGTCAAACTTTGGGTCCGGCAACTCAGGCGGGTTGAATCAACAAGGTTCCAGCCAATCCGGATTTCAATCTGGAGCTGAAACTCAACAGCCTGTCGCTCGAACGGTAGAAGCCGGTGCAGCAAGCCCATTCAGAAGCACTTCAAACAGAAGCACTTCAAACGGCTTTGGAAATCAAAACGCAGCGCCCGGCAACGTAAATAGAAATTCAAATACCGCGGCCAAGAGTTCACAAAACTTCAGCCTCGATTCGAACAGCGGTTTTCAGCCGCCAGCTACGAAATCGTTCGGGGGTCAATCACAGTTTAGTCCGCCATCTCAAGGGACCGGGGGAGGCCAATCACCGCAAAGTGGTCCCTTTGCTCGACCTTCAGGCCCCACTGGCAATCCCAACCCATCATCCGGATCACAGTTCCAGTTTGGCGGGTAGACACTCAATGGATGCAATTATTTGTGATTTGAATCTTGGTCGATGCAATGATTGATAGTGGAACGGCTGTCCCAGCCGTTTTCTGCAGCGTGTTCACGGCTGGGACAGCCGAGCTACTATGACTTATGGAATCGCGTCGCGAAACCAATGCAATCAAGTCGTCAAACTCGTCTGACTTTGTTCCATTGCTTTTCCATGCGGCGATCGGAAACGGTAACGCTGGTTCCAAGCTTTTGCGCGAACAGTGAAACTCGCAACTCCTCGATCATCCAGCGGTACGTCTCCAGTTCGGGATCAACGATCGCTTGGGCCTGTTGAAACTCCGCGAGTTCAACATACTTGGCCCAATAGCCATTAACGCTGTCCATCATCGCGCGATCTTTTTCAGCGGGTGTTGAGCTGATTTTTTCAATTCGATAACTGATCGCCTCAAAAAATCGCGGGTACTGCTTGAGCCACATCCAAGGCGTCTTGGCCATGAAGCCCTCGGTTTTGAGCGCCGAGATTTGCGCGCGAATGTCGCCTTTGGCTGTGCCGAATTTTTGCGACATGCCTTCGAGTTTCAGATGTGTTTCGTGGACCGCCGCCGAAAACTTGGGCAGCCACTTAGCAACCTCCTGCGTCGCGATGCTGATCTGTTCGACAGCCGTCTTTTGCATGGCTTGAAAATCGGCTGATGTTCGAGGAATCTTCTTGCGATCAATGAACGCAATTCGGGTGATCAAATCGCTAAGCTGTTTTTTCAAGTCCGCCGAAGGAACCAGGCGTGACAGGGCGACTGCGTGATGATCAAGTTCGGGCAGATAATTGACTTGCGAGCGAAGCGACTTTCGATTCGTTATCTGAAACAAACGAACCAAGCCTTGCCGCGTGGTTGCCTCACTGGCGTTGGGCGAATCGGTTAGACGCAGCCCGACGGAGTTTTCCTGATCGACGATCGCCGGATAAGCCGCCAGTTGTGTACCACCACGTTTGATCATCGTTTCGCGCGGAAGCTCGTCCCAATTCCACTCCTTCAATCCGTCTTGATTCCAGGTTGCATCATCGACTTCGACGATACTGCTGGTGTGTTCGGCTCCGAGTTGGCTGCGAATCTCGGAGACCGATCGGCCTTGGGCGACGACTTCGCCTTGATCGTCGACGACCTGAAGATTGACCTTCAAGTGATCGTCGAGCTTCTCAGTTCGGAAGGAATCCGGGTCGATCCGAATACCGCCGATCATCGTTAACTGCGCCGCGACGGCTTCGATGAAAATGCCACGTCCGAATTCCATGTTCTCAATGACTTTTTCGGCTGTGTCGGGAGCGGGTACGAGATTTCTACGGACTTGCTTGGGCAGGCTCCGAATCAGCGCCACGACCCGCGTGTGCAGCAATCCGGGGATCAGCCAACCGGTTTGGGCATCGTCGAGTTGACCGACGCCTTCGATGGGAACCCGCACCGTGGCTCCGTCGTCGGTCGCGCCGGGTTCGAAACGATATGCGATTGGAATCTTCATCGAACCGACTTGCACTTCGTCAGGAAACTGCTGCTCAAGGTCAGCGATCTCAGACGAGGGAAGCAAATCCGTTCGCGTCATTCTCAGTCGTTGCTCCAAATCCGGATCGGCGGTGATCGCTTTTTTGAGGCTTGGTCCATCAACGACATCGTTCGGAATTTTGTCTTGGTAGAAATCGACCAATATTTGGGTGTCGATGATCAGTTCCCGAGCCCGCGTCTTGGCGGCTTCCGATTTGACTTGCTCCATCAACCATTGATTGTGTTGGTAAAATTCGTGGTTGCCCGCAAACTCATCCCCAGCCAGCCCACGTTCGATGAACAGGTCTCGCGAAATCTGCGGTTCAATTTTCCCATAACCGACATGCCGCCCAGAGACGATCGGCAAACCGAACAGCGATACATGTTCCGACGCCATCGCGGTCTGTCGTTTTTTGCTCCAGTGCGGGTCGGTGTAGCGACGTTTGACCAGATGGCCGGCCAGTTGCTCGATCCACTCCGGCGAGATTTTGCCGACCGTTCTGGCATATCGGCGTGACGTTTCGACGACTTCGGCGGCGATGATCCACTTGGGTTTGGTTTCGAAGATTCCGGATCCAGGCCAAAGGTGGAACTTCAAATTCCCGGCTCCAGTGTACTCATGCCGATCGCCGCGCAAGCCAACTCCGGACAACAATCCGCTCAGCAGGCTTCGATGGATCGCGTTGTAATCGTCTTTTCGAGAACGCGTTACCAGTTTTTGTGAGTGAACCATCCTCCGCAGTTGGCGGTGCGTCTCCTGCCACTGATACATCAACGGATAGGAAAGAAAGTTTTGTTGGCAGGCGAGTTTCAATTTGCTGCGAGAGAGATCTTCCTTGAGCTGGTGAAAGAAGTCCCAGATGTTCAGCAGCGACAGGAAGTCGGATTTCTCATGGGCGAATTGTTCGTGCGCAGCATCGGCGGCGCCTTTTCGCTCGGCCGGTCGAACGCGGACATCCTGAATTTCCAGCGCTGCCGCGATAATCAAGATCTCTGAAAGACAGTTTTCGTCGTCGGCGGCAAAGATCATCCGTGCGATTCTCGGATCGACGGGCAGCCTTCCCAAACGTCTGCCCATCGGGGTAAGCCGTCGGTGATCGTCGATCGCACCTAGCTCGAACAGTGTTTTAAATCCGTCTCGAATCGATTCCGGACGCGGCGGATCGAGAAACGGAAATTCGTCGATCTTGCCGAGCTTTAAGTTCAACGTTTGGAGAATCACCGATGCCAGATTGGTTCTGCGAATCTCCGGGACGGTAAACGCAGGCCGAGATTCAAAGTCTTCCTCGGAGTACAGCCGAACGCATACTCCCGGTCCGATTCGGCCACAGCGACCAGCTCGCTGGTCGGCCGACGCTTGCGAGACAGCTTGAATCGGAAGCCGTTGGACTTTGCTGCGCGGTGCGTAATGACTGATGCGAGCTGTTCCGGTATCGATCACGAATCGGATTCGAGGAACGGTGATTGACGATTCGGCAACGTTGGTCGCCAATACGATCCGGCGGGCTTTGCCGGGCTGAAAGATCAGGTTCTGTTGGTCGGTCGAAAGCCGAGCGTAGAGCGGGAGGACTTCTGTTTTCCGACCTGGAAGACTCGCCGCTCGCAGTTTCTTGCTAGTGTTTCGGATGTCGCGTTCGGTCGGCAGAAAGATCAGCATGTCCCCGTCGTCAATGCTGGCCAGCTCTCTGCAACACGAGACGATATGCTCATCAATTTCTTTGGGCTTGCCGTCGTCGGTTTCCGGTGGTGGCTCGTAGCGAATTTCAACGGGATAGGTTCGCCCTTGGACGTTGATGATGGGCGCCGGTGAATCGGGAGAGAATGTGAAATGCTCGGCGAAGCGTTCGGTGTCAATCGTTGCCGAAGTGATGATTAGTTTGAGGTCTTTTCGCTTTGCAAGGATTTGCTTGAGATAGCCCAGCAGGAAGTCAATGTTCAGCGATCGTTCGTGGGCTTCGTCGACAATGATGAGATCGTATTGCTCAAGAAACCGATCCGATTGTGTTTCGGCCAGCAGGATTCCATCGGTCATCAGTTTGATGTAAGTCCTCTCGCTGGTCTTGTCGTCAAACCGGATTTTGAATCCAACGTCGGTGCCTTGGGGCGTACCGATTTGGCTGGCGATTCTGGCGGCGACACCTCGGGCCGCAATTCGGCGCGGCTGAGTATGGCCGATCAATCCACTTACTCCAAATCCGGCTGAGAGTGCCATCAAGGGAAGCTGTGTTGATTTCCCGCTACCGGTCTCGCCACTGATAACGGTGACTTGATGTTGCTGGATCGTTTCGATGATCTCGGCTTGGCGCTCGAAAATCGGCAGCGACTGGTCAACTTCGGCTTTGGGGACAGCAGCCTGCCGGCGCTCCCGGCGATTGAATGACTCCTGAACTTCTTTTGCCAGGTCTTCCAAGCGGGATTCAACGTCGATGCTCTTTTTCTTGTCAGCTTGGATTCGTCTCAATGCGTTTCTAAGACGGAACCGTTGGCGCAGCATCGAACCGGCGATTTGCGTTTCAAGATCGGAAAACGAAAGATCCACGGAATGCTGACGAAGTTCGTGTGGGTGCTAAGTGCCGTTGGGACACGTCTGATAGCCCGAGGTTCAGATCGAGTCCTTCTGAGCTCTAGTCGAGCTTCTTCAAAGACTACTCGAAAGGAAGCTCAGCGACGTCCGCATCTAGATTCTTTTCGGCGATTGTCAGGATTTCGTGCCTTTCCATCAGCTCTTCGTCGAGCCGAACGGCAAGACGCTGTAGCTGCTTTCCTGGACTGAGGGATTCGACTCGATACTGGAGCCGCTCTTCTTGTCCAGGACGAATCCGATCGACCCGCCAGTGCAACGTCCGGGTTCGCTCGTTGAACTCGGCGGCTTGGCTTAGCAAGACGATTTTCAGTCCCTTGGGAATATCCAATTCGATTTCGAGATTCTGGGAGGCAGAGTTCATCGGGTTTACGATCGCGATCATGAAGTCCGCCGTCTGACCAACGTCGATGCTGGCAGGGCCCACGATCTGAGCCGCGATGACCGGTTTGGTAGACACAAAACTATGGGCGTGCAGCGGTGGCGAATCGATCGGCTCAGACTCAACTGCAGGCTCCTCAAGTTTGGCTTGCCTAGGCAGTTCAGTTGAACTCGAAGAATGTGAGGTGCGTTGAAAAAAGTCTCGCACGCCAACGCTCTGGTTCCAATATTGTTGTTTGGGAGTGGGAGAATCAACACGAGTCGTATTTTCGGTTGAGATTCCAGGGGGAGGGAGCGTCATTGGGAAGTCGTTTTCGGAAGCTTGGTATGTACTTAAAGCGTTGTCTATGTTGGTTTGGGTTTCATCATTCTTTTGAGATTGGGCTTGGGCAACCTCGTCGCCGAAGAATGGGTTTTTGGAGAACCCTGGTCGTACAGCAACTGATTCGTACGCCACTAGAGGCGCGCTGTTGGTGGGGTGTTTGGGTTGAGCCTGCGCCTGAACCGACGGCGCTGTCGGGCGAGATTGGTTCTGGGCTTGGGGCTCAGCGGGTTGAGTCTGCCGGGCTGCTAACGGTGCTTCGTAGCCCAACTCTTCAGGTTGAACGCCCTGTTCCATCTTGACTCGAAAGTTTCGTGATGCGTTGGAGCTCCGGTTGGGTACAACTTCGATCATCGTCACGGAGTCGGGGATCGCAACCTTCAAGCTCACGTCATTGCTCGACTTGATTTCGTTGATCTCGACGACGCATTGGTTCAGATAGTTGGACTGGACAATCGAGGGGCGAATGACAACCGTTGGTGGACCTAGATTGGTTGCAGGTTTTGAGACCCTGGTGATTGAGGGGCTCGGTATTGAGACTTTGGTAGCCGGGTCGGGGAGATTCCGAAGCGGCAACTTCGGTTTGGTAGTCGCGCTGTTTTTTGGAATCACGGATTGGGTTGGTTTGGGACGGGCGACCGCCTTTTTCTTGGAGCCGATCATCTTTTCGAGGATAGCACGCTCCATGATTGAAAGCGGTTTGGCTGCTGGTTTGGCTACCGGCTTTGATTTGACTGTAGGCTGCTTTATCGTTGCTGAGCTAACGCTGGTTAGTTTGTCAGCTGTCGGCCGAGAAACTCTAAAAATTCGTTCGCTTTTGATTACACCAACTTGTGGTGCGAGTTGCTGGCTCACGCCGAGCGTGTTCTGAGCAATCGCTGGTGAGCCGCCAAGCAAACAGATCCAACTGAGAACTACGGACGCGATCGTCAACGCGGTTCTCGCTGGGAGCATTTTGTCATTCGAATTTCGCATCAAATTGTCGCCGTAAAAAAAGGGGTTGGCGGTTCTTCGGTTGGGTGGTTTTAGCATCGTCTTGATGCCAGTTATTTTTCTATTCTTCGAAATCAAGTCGTTGGGGAGCTTCTGCCACTTCGACGTAGTCTCGTTCGACCGACATCGAGGGAGCTCCGACTTGAACAACTGTTGTAAATGGCGTCTTGCCCTGAAATGTATTCTCCATTCCCAGTGTTACTTGCTGCTCATATTCTCCGGCAGATGATGAAACAGCTCGGTACTTGATGACTTCTCTCTGTCCCCCTGGGATACTTGCAATCTTCCATGAGACCGTGCGTTCTATCTGATCCAGATAGGCGTCACGATCGAGTCGGCTGATCGTGATTTCATCTGGAACAGTAAGCTGAACAATGATGTTGGTTGCGGGTTGATTAGAAACATTGGAAACCGAAATTTCGTAATCGTCCGATTGCCCCTTCAGTAGTGCCCCCGGTCCAACGACTGACGTTCTCAACATGAATTGTTCTGATTGCGTTTGAGCGGCTGCATTGGACGCTTGCTCCGGCTCGTTGGAGGCGACCAAGTTAGGTTCGGACGCGGGTTTTAAGCGGCTGTCCTTAAAGAGTTCTCGAACCGGAGCCGATTCTCGCTGATTTGCCTGGGGCGGTGCTGGGATTTGTCCACCGGATTTTGGCAACGGATTTGAGTTCATTTGTTGCTGGTAACTGTTGATGCCTGAAGCGCCATCGGAGATTAAGTAGTGAGCGTGGTTTTGAGAGCGTTTTGGCACTTGGGAGTTGCCAGGAACGATCATGGGAAGAACTTCTCCCTTGATGCTCGGCGGCTGACGCAAACTGCCTGGCGCCCGATAGGTTGAGCTTGAAAGCGGACGGGATGCGACACGAGAATTTCGAGCCGCTCGCTCCAACTTTTGCTGGGCGTCTCGGACTTGCTCTCGTACCTGTTTTTGCACAAGGTTTTGAATTTGAGATTCGAACTTCTCTTCGAGGTCTCGCTTGACTTGCTCTTCGATTTCCCTCCGAACCTTGGGGTCAATGTCGGAAACTTTTTGCCGGGCCATCGATGCAGTCGGTTTGTCGATCGGGGCCGAAACGGTAGGGGTCGCGATTGCTGAACTTTGAGGCGTAGCGCTCTTGGAGCCCAAGGGGGTTGAAGAAAGCGCAGGAAGGGTTTCAGCGGAACTCACTGGAGCCGCTTGGGTCGTCGAAGTTGGTTTGGCCGAAATTTCGTTCGGAATGCTTATGTCCAGTGGGAATCTTGAACCGCCCGTGGGTTCAGAGAATCTAGGTTGATGTTTGGGTTTTGGTTTGGATTCGAAGGACCCCGTTTCTCCCTTTGAGGTGAACGGAATGCCTTTGATGTCCAGGGGCGACTGCGTTTGAGCTTGCGAAGAGAGAGATGAACTCGCGGGATTGATTTCGAATTTTTTGTAGCCTGGAGTTGGCTTGAACGGAACGCCTTTTTCGTCGTGAATGCTTGCGGACTTTTGCTGTGGGGCAGAAGGCGGAAGGACAAACTTGGAATTTTGGTTTGCAATGGTATCTCGCGACTTTCTCGAGCCAAACGCCTTGGAGACCGGCATTGCACGACGTCCGCCTGCTTTTCGTTCGACTCTTCCTTCCGTCGCAGCAGGCGCATTTTTGTCTAACGCTTCAGCGAGCCGAGATGGAAATCCAGGATTGTACTGAGCCTGCCCAAATAGATTGGGAGTACAAACGAGGCAAACAGCAATTGAGAAAATCAACGACGAGCACCGAAGCATCTTCATCTCCACGATGGTTATGCGCAAAACGAATGAGTCAACGCCCGGGCAAAAGGGGCTTACAACTCTCAGAATCGGTACAGAACCACCATGAAGCGCAGAAAAACCGGCACATATAGCACGACCCGATGTCTTTCGCCCGGTTGAGCGATACAACCGTTAAAATTTAACCGTGCTTGCTAGCGTTTTGGGCAAAAACTGGGTGTCAGCAGGGTCGCTTACCCCAGCTCAAGACATCAAGTACCAGCGGTGCAGCGAGTGATTCTACTGAAACGGAAACTTTTTTGAGATTCGTTTTCGGTGTGACCAGATGTGTCCAGCGGCTTGCGAATATGTAGACAGACCCGGACGGAAGCGATCAAGCCCTCGGCCAACTCGCCTTCAGAAACCAAATACGGTTTAACAACCTGAACGTCCGGCGGTCAGACGAAAACGCAGGAAGCTATTCCGCACAACCAAGGAGTTAACGATGTTGGTACTATCTCGCAAACAAAATCAAACGGTCGTCATCGACAATCAAATCGAAATCGAAGTCCTCAAAATCAAGGGCAACACGGTGAGGTTGGGAATCAAAGCTCCAAGCCATATCAAAGTCTTGCGTGGAGAACTTTCTCCCTTCGAGATCGAAGTCAATCTTTCGGATCTTGGCGATTCGCGTATCAATAGCATTGGTAGTGTGGACGTCGGAAGAAACAAAAAAGCCTTCGACAACGACGGCTTGCGGAACCACAACCCGAGCAAAAGTGTTTCGTCAGCCGACGACAACTCGCTGGCAAATCCCTTTGCCATTGTTGCGGCTTCGAGTTAACCAGCTTGTCAGATTAAATTTGTTTCACCGACAGCCCCGATCATGGGGCTGTTTTTTTGTGGCTGACTACCAGTCAAATTGATATTGCTGCTAGTTTCTCCAATTCGTTACTATCTCCCTGATGGCCCAAATAGCCAATGTGGTTGCATCTTACTGCGGCGCTGGCTTGAACTGTTAAATGAAGGCCTGTTGCTTCAACTGCTTGGTCAATCGAAATGTCGACATCACTAGCGAACCAAACTCAGTCAGATTCCATGCTCAACTCAAACAAAGGCAAGTCGCTTAGCGAAGCCGAGATTCATCAGCTGGTCACCCAGCGGTTGCAAGGAAGTCGTCCCGTTGCTTGGGAAGAAGATATTTCACGCAACACTCTCGACACAGAGCCGTTTGAAAACCTTGCACC
>CALJOA010000100.1 GCA_937981585.1 uncultured Pirellulaceae bacterium
CGATCAACTGGGCGTATTGCGAGCCAAAATCGAGGACCAGAATGCGTTCCGAGGTTGCTTTCATTTCGACGTTCGATTCTATTTCTTCAACTACGGTCATTGATCATCCGTTTTTATGCCGTTTACGCTTGATTCGTATCAAATGATGCGAATTGAGAATCTCAGATTATACGGAATTTCGTTTAGGTTTCTAGCGACTAATTCTTCACATGAACGTCGCGAGTCACAGCAGAAGATTCGATATTCCATAGATACGAAGCACAAGTTAATCGCGTAGGAAAGCCCATGAAGGTATTGATAATCAATGACGACGGTGTTCACTCGCAGGGCATCATCGAGCTGGCGAGAGTTGCTTGTCAGGACGAAGAGGTGTTCGTTGTCGCGCCCCGCGACGAGCAAAGCGGCGTGAGTCAAGCGATCACATTTCTTTCGCCGCTGTTTCCGGTCGAGATCAAGAACGGCGATGAAAGTTTCAATGGCTACTCAGTCAACGGCACGCCGGTCGACTGTTTGAAGCTCGCGCTGAGCGAGCTGTGTCCCTGGAAACCGGATCTGGTTGTCAGCGGTATCAACGGTGGTCTTAACGCTGGTATCAATGTTTGTCATTCGGGAACCGTTGGTGGGGCGCTTGCCGCGTCGACATTCGGGATTCCTGCGATCTCGGTTAGTCTTGAGTACTCGGCGGATCGGATGGACTTCGAAAAAGCCGCTTTGATTGCCTGGCCGTTGATTAAGAAGTTCAGCGTCGCTGAGATTCCGCCTAAGCTTGTGGTTAATATCAACATTCCGACAATTGCTTTGGCGACTGATCCGGCTGACGTCGAAATCGCTTACGTTCCAGTTGAAACCAACGTGATGGCTTATCAGTTCGATCGCGGCAATGACCCCAAAGGCAGACCTTACTTCTGGTCGACCGTTCGGCCAGACCCTGAGCCTTCGCCATTCGAAACCGATGCACAAGAATTGCAACGCGGCAAAGTCACTGTTTCAGTTTTGACGTACGATATGAATTCCAGTCAGGGACTCGATGCGCTCAAAGGTGCGGTCGCGGAACCAAACACTCACTCGGATGGCAACACTTCGATGTTGTGATTACATCAACGGGGTCGACCGGTTTGGAGAATTGGTAACCCGACTAGGTTGTGATTTTATTAGCCGTTTGGGCGATAGCCCCGGTTGAACTGCCATTAACCGTGGCTATCGCCCAAACGGCTGATGTTGTTACGAAGTGTTTTGAAAAAGTCACAGCCTCGATGCGTTAGCGAGAGATTGTCTGAGTTGGTTCGGATCATATCCCTCGCTGACGCGTCGGGTTACCATTGAGTGCGAAAGTGGCGCAGTCCAACTAGCGTTAGAACGGCTCAAAAAATTACAAACTCGTCAGGTAGAAGTAAATCATGAGTTCGATTGCAAAATTTGGTGTCGTTACCGTTTCTGATCGAGCCAGTCGAGGCGAGTATGAAGATCGAGGCGGGCCGGCGGTCGTTGATTATTTGTCCGACGTAGTCCATTCGGAGTTTGAGGCGATCGCCAAAGTCATCTCGGACGATGTCGAGCTGATCGAGCAGACTTTGATAGAGCTTTGCGATCAAGAACACTGCTGCTTGATTATTACGACTGGTGGCACCGGCCCGGCGCGACGCGATGTGACGCCCGAATCGACGCAAGCCGTCTGCCAAAAGATGTTGCCTGGCTTTGGCGAAGCCATGCGGCAGGTTTCGTTGACGAAAGTTCCCACCGCGATTCTTTCCCGACAAACCGCCGGGATTCGTTTGAGCGATCATGGAGGATGCTTGATCGTCAACCTTCCAGGTAGCCCCAAGGCCATCGCGGAGTGCCTCGATGCGGTTTTCGCAGCGATTCCTTACTGCATCGACTTGATTGATGGTCCGTACATTGAAACCAATTCGGAGCGGATCGTGGCGTTTCGCCCGAAAAAGAAATGACATTCCCTAATGACTCAATCCCCACGCAAGCTCCGCAATCTGGCTGATGACTTTGTAATTCCAGCAGGGACGCAAGTCGTATTGCTTGACTCTCATGCGCACGATGGAGTCGTCGGAGAGCCGGCGCGGTTCAAGAAACCTGGGTCGGTTGGCGTTGTTATCAAGTGTCCGCCCCACAACGGGCTGCCTTACCTTGTTCGATTTGCCGACGAATCGGAAATCGAAATTCCGTTCAACGACCTTACGTTGCGGCGACAGGAAATCGAAAACATTCTGGGTGATGTGGATCAGGAGGAGTTTAAGCCAAATGTCATTTACCGATGCAAAGTCGGATCCAAAGCGTTTGGGCTGGACAATGAAGACTCTGATGACGACCTGCGTGGAATATTCCTTCCACCTGCGGATCGGCATTGGTCGCTTTACAAGATCCCCGAGCAGATCGAAATCAAGACTGAACTTGATGACGAAGTCTATTGGGAAATCGAGAAGTTTTTCAAGCTGGCGCTTAAAGCCAATCCGAACATTCTCGAGACGTTGTGGACTCCGATCGTCCTTCACTCGACGCCAATTGGAGACAAGATCCGAACCAATCGAAGTGCTTTTCTCTCCAATCACTTATACAAAACCTATTCAGGTTATGTTCTGAGTCAGTTTCGACGGATGAAGAACGCTTTCGAGAAAACTGGCAAGTACAAGAACAAGCATGCGATGCATCTGGTGCGGCTGTTGTATTCCGGAATCAGTGCGTTAAGAACCGGCGAGATCATGGTCGATGTTTCGGAGCATCGTGATCAATTGTTGGAAATCCGGAACGGGAAATTCGAGTTCGAAGAGATTCGCCAGATCGCTTTGAAGCTCGACCGCGAATTTCAGGACGCGTTTGAAAACACATCGCTGCCTGATCAGCCAAATTTCGAGTTGGTGGATCAGATGCTGATCGAGGCAAGAAAATCTATGGTGAAGCAATGACGAACGAGAAAGACAATTCAGTAGCTGATGCGACCAAGTTGAATCTCGCAGACTGGAATCAGTGGGCCGCCGGTTTGGATGTCGATTCACTTTTCGTCA
This sequence comes from uncultured Pirellulaceae bacterium, assembly GCA_937981585.1. Lineage (GTDB taxonomy): Bacteria > Planctomycetota > Planctomycetia > Pirellulales > Pirellulaceae > Mariniblastus. The sequence goes on from CALJOA010000100.1 coordinate 3,015, forward strand.
CTATTAGCGGTGCCCATATCTACGGGTTCGCTTCCCGCGATTCCGATGTCGACTTGCGCGGAGCTCACCGATTGCCGCTTGAGTCGATTCTGGGTTTGTCTGCGCCGAAGGAAACCGTTGACTTTAGCGCTCTGCATAAGGGGCTCGAAGTCGACTTGGTTAGCCACGATGTTGGGAAGTACTTAGGTCTGTTGGTAAAGAACAACGGTTACATTTTGGAGCAGGTTTTCTCACCACTTGTAGTGTCGGGGCACGAGTTCCTCGATGAGCTTCGGCCAATAGCGAGAAATTGCATTACCAAGAATCACTTTTATCACTATCGCGGGTTCTTTGCGACTCAGAAAAAGCTGATTGGCAAACAGGAGCCTGTTACCGCCAAAGCAGTTTTGTATGCCTATCGAGTTCTATGCACCGGCATCCATTTGATGCGAACTGGAAAAGTCGTCACCGACCTCAATCAGCTTGCCGGGAATATGGGGTTGAGTTTTATTGAAGAATTGATTGCTGCAAAAGTGACAGAGAAGGTCGCGTTTGGTTTCGATGTGAAAGAGCATTTGTCGAGGCTCGATGGTCTTGAAAAAGAGCTTGAATCTGCATTCGAGGCCTCGTCATTGCCAGATCGTCCGGATCGAGGTCCAGTCAACGATTTGTTGATTCGGGTTCGGTTGGCCGATGCGGAGAGCGCAAAATAGCCTAAAGGCGAAAGCATTGGCAAAGGCGGCAGGACAATCGAATTTTCTCGCCGCCCGAGCCATTGGTTGTGTACTTCGTATTCTCTTTCAAGTCCGTGAACCAACCGGTCGCTTCTGCGGCTTCTCTATCAGCATCTTTCGATTTCGTGAGAACAAGTTTCCCAGTTACTCGCGGTCCTTCAGTTTTGGTCGCATCTGTCAAAGCTACGTTCTCTCGCGGCTTGTTTTTTTCACCCCGGTGGGGGTGGTCGCCGATGTAGCCGCCGCTGTACTCGACATTGAATTCGAGTAGCTCCAGCTCTAATTTTCCGGCGGCAACAGTTCCTCGCATGTAGTTCAGGTCCGTCTGTGTACCCCAAAGTGCTCCGTGGACAATTTGCCAGATACCGTCATGGTTGTGGACGGTTATGCGATGGTGTTCACCGCAAAGATAAGCGTCGACTTTGTGTTTGACCATCAGTTTCCAAAGCTTGGATTTGGTTCCGCCCTTGAGCATGCTCGCGCTCGAGTTCTTACTTTTGACTGGCCCAAGGATGGGCAGGTGCCCCTGCACGATGATGAACTCGGCATCCGCGTTGTCTGTTAACGTTTTTTCCATCCAGTTCAGTTGTTCCTCGCCAACGGTGTAGGCGAATCGTTTTCCCGCGTCTTCGAATGTGTCGAGCGTGATGACCAGCAAGTTGTCGTGACGGGTAAAGAACGCGCGGCCGAGGTGATTGGCCGGGCCGTTGCGCGGCATACCCATGAGGTTGGTGAATTGCTCGCCAAAGGCTCGTGCGATGTCGCCTTTTGCCAATCCGCCGTCGTCACCATACTCGTGGTCGCCTGGTGCAATATAGACCTTCATGTCGCGGTCGCTGAACCGCTTTAGAAACCCGCCCCAATATTGTTCGGTTTTCTTATTTACCTGTTCTGTATTTTCCCACCAACGGGCGTCCATGATGTCGCCGGCAACGAGTGTAAAGTCGGGACCGTCTTTTTGTAGACGTGTAAAGAGCCAATCCATGCTTTCTTCCCAACCTGGCTGAGGATTGGAAATGTTCCAGTTGAAGATGTCGGGAATGCTGGTGAAGCGGATCTCGTTGGCTTCGGTTTCTTGCGCACTCGTCGTAGAGCTGGAGAAAGCGAGCAACACAATTGCCAAAAACGACAGCGTTAGAATTGTTGGTTTTTTGATCATGGGAATTGTGCAGTAGGGTGAGGTTGAGTTAGTTGTCGCTTGGTTCGCCTAAAGCGGAACCCTCAGATTGTCGTCGATGTAAACTCAGAAGCAAGTTGCGGAAGTGCAAGATGCCAAGGCAGGCTCAGGTTTTCTCGCAATTGGGCGTTGCGCCATCCCAAAGTATTTCCAGGCGGCTTGCCCGATCCACCTACTCGAAAAAAAAGCCGCTTCGAATTGAAGCGGCTTTTTGATCAAAATTCTTAGCGCTAAGTGCCTTTACGCTGGTACTACTTGGGTTTAATTTCGCGTCCCGGGCGGCAGAATCCGATCGCCTCAAGCGACTTGTAAACTTCGTCCAAGGTCTTCTCACCGAAATTTGAAATGCTCAGCAACTCGGCGCGAGTAGTATTGAGTAGATCGCGGACGTTAAAGATGCCCTTCTCTTCCAGGCAATTCGTGGTCCGCACAGTCAAGCCGATCTCGGCGGTACTGAGATCCAACTTCTCACGTAAGTTTCTTGTTTCCTCTTCAGCAGCACTTAGAGGAATTCGTGTTCTCGCCATGGGGTTCCCTCCCGGATAAAAATTAGTTCTGGGTCTCAGGCATCCAACGGTCCTCGTGGTTGCCTCAACTGAATCTCAATATAACATATCCATTAAACAGATCGATGAGGGCAAAGCGTTCGAGCCCAGAAAAACCGACACGCTAGCACTTTGCTGGAGTTCGGCGATTTGCTCGGCCCGTGTGATTCAACGAGTTTAGGAAACGAATATGCGTGAAATTTCAACGGATGAAATTCTCGGTCCACTCAACGAGCAGCAACGTGCTGCGGTCACTCAAATTGATGGACCGCTGCTGATTCTTGCTGGCCCGGGCAGTGGCAAGACCCGGGTGATCACTCATCGCATTGCCAACATTATTGCCCACGGTGTTCCTTCGTTTAACGTCATCGCGCTGACGTTTACCAACAAAGCCGCCGAGGAGATGCGAGTTCGACTGAAGCGTCTTGTCCCTGACAATCGGACTTGGACCGGTACGTTTCACAGGTTTTGCTCGCGCCTGCTGCGTGAACATGCGTCGCTGGTCGGATTGAAGCCCAACTTCACGATCTACGATATGGGCGATTCGAAGAAAGTGATGAAGCAGGCGATTGCGAACGTCGAAGTCGATCTGCGGCACTATTCGCCCGACATGTTGATCAATCAGATTAGCAATGTAAAAAGCTCTGGTATCACGGCAGCCGATTTTCAACCCCGCCCAGGGCATTCGCTCGATGCAATCGTCGCCAAAGTCTATCCCGAGTATCAAAAACTCCTAAAGATGGCCAACGGAGTCGATTTTGACGATCTGCTTCTGCATGCCGTGGACCTGTTGACAAATTCGCCGGAGATCCGCAAAGCGCTCGACCTCAAGTGCACTTACATGATGGTCGACGAGTATCAAGATACCAATCTGGCACAATACAAACTGATCCGGCTTTTAAATCATTCCGTTCAGAACCTTGCAGTGACAGGTGATCCTGATCAATCGATTTATGGTTGGCGGGGCGCAAACATTCGAAATATTTTGGAGTTCGAGAAAGACTATCCTGCCGTCAACGTGGTTCGGCTTGAGCAAAATTATCGTAGTACCAAATCAATTCTGCGAGTTGCCGACCAGCTAATTTCCAACAACCGACAGCGGAAAGAGAAAAAGCTCGTCACCAACAATGCTGAAGGAGAGCCCGCGCGACTGGTCACGTTTCCTTCGCCACAAGACGAAGGCTTTGACATCGCCGACTCAATTGCGTTGGCAGTTCAAAAAGGAGAACGCCGTCCTCGGGACTTTGCGATTCTATACCGCGCCAATTATCTTTCGAGATCGCTTGAACATTCGCTGCGTTCGGTCGGCGTGCCTTACCAAGTCGTCAACGGGCACGAGTTCTATCAACGCAAAGAAATCAAAGACGTGATGGGATACCTTCACTTGCTCAACAATCCCGACGACAACGTCGCGCTTGAGCGGGTGATCAATGTGCCGCCTCGAAAGATTGGCAAGGTCACGTTGACGCGGCTGCGGAATTTCGCCCAAGACAGCAATATTTCGATGCTTGAGGCGGCCCGCAATGCCGAACAGATTGATTCGATTTCGAAATCGCCGACTGGGAAGATTGCTTCTTTCGTGTCGATGTATGATCGCTTGGCGAGCGTGCCGACCGAAGAAGTCGAATTGGTCCTCAAGGCGATCCTCGAAGAGACTGGCTACCGCGATTGGTTGACCGATGACGGAAGCGAAGAAGGATTTGAACGTGCCCGCAACGTTGACGAACTGGTCGTGGCGGCACAGGAATACGATCGCGATCATCCGGATCCAACTGAATCTGGTGGGCTCGAGGGCTACTTGGAACAGGCTTCTTTAGTTTCCGACACCGACATTTGGGAGTCGGAAGCGGACTTTGTGACGTTGATGACTCTCCACGGTGCCAAAGGGCTTGAGTTTCCCTGCGTCTATATTGTTGGACTCGAAGATGGCATTCTTCCTCACGAGCGAAGCTCGGGCGACGATGATGAAATCGAAGAAGAGCGACGATTGCTTTTCGTCGGCATCACGCGAGCGCAGGAGCAGCTTCAAATCAGCCGCTGCATGAATCGGTTTCGAAAAGGAAGTTACTGGCCGGCGATTGCCAGCCGGTTTCTGATGGAGTTGCCGCGGGAAGAGATGCAAATCTTCGAGCCGGCTTCAAGCCATCATTTTGACGAGGAGGCACTGGCCGATTCGATCGCAGATCTAGATCCGTGGATGCACGACGGTTTACCGTCGTATGACATCAACGATGATGTAGGGCCTTCGATTGAAATACATGATCCACCAGAAGATGGAGACGGAAGTTTAGGCGATGTCGTGCGGGAGTCGATCGCGGTTGCTCAGTCGGAAAGCGGAACGACTGGAGATTTCTCCAACTCTGGCGAGGGTGCGACCGGTAAAACTGCGGCGGCTTTCCCGCGGATTGTTACAGCGGCGCAGATAGAAGCCGAACAAGCGGCGATGCAAGCTCACGTTCGGCTTCATCCTGAAAGTTACAAAGTCGATATGGAGGTCGAGCACCCCGAGTATGGTATTGGTGTGATCGTCGAGATCACTGGTAAAGGAACAAAGCGAACAGCGACGGTCGATTTTGAGCGGCTTGGGAAAAAGCGATTTCGATTGGCGTTTTGTAATTTGCGAGTCAATTAGAGGATATGTCCTCTGCTAGGTTGTGATTTTATTAGCCGTTTGGGCGATAGCCGGCGATAGCCCCGGTTGAACTGCCATTAACCGTGGCTATCGCCAAAACGGCTGATTTTGAAAAGCAATGTTTTGAAAAAATCACAGCCTCTGCGAGCAATGGACTCTCGCGTTCGCGGGAGTGACTAGAGTATTTTCAAAGTTCGTAAATAGTTTGTTTTCGCGTTAGGTGAGAGAGACATCTTGCCTGTCAGCGGCATCGAGGAAAAATGACACGCTGGATGCGATGGAAGCCTATCCCACCACAATACAAGGCGCCGTTTTTCAACGGCAAGGATATTCTGATGATCGAAACAGCCAGCGGTCCTGCCGACGTAGCTTGCCAAATTGCCAATCCGGACCGACCTTCTGGACAGGGGCGTTGGATCGGCTTGAGCCTTGGGTTGTTGGTGGTCTACCTGAGTTTTTTTCATCTGATTGTTGACCAAAGTCCTCGAACGACGCTGCTGGTTGGGATCGGTTTTGCTCATAGTTGGACGGCAATTTGCCTGTGGTTTCGTCACTGGTTTGCCAACCGGTTTGAGTTCGGGATTCACTTGATCCTGACCGCAGATATTCAGCTCGAAGCCTTGGTACCCGTGCATCAAGGGTACGGTTTCTATTTTTGCGCTTTGGCATTTTGGTCCGTTTTTTGGATCTATCACTTTGGCTTTGCCAAGCACCGGCCTAGGTGATCCGTTTTGGCGCTGGCTCAGTTGGAGCTTCGCCCTTCCAAGGCAATCGAGAGATTTCCGAGATGCGAAACCTTGGTCCGTGTTCAATCCAGCGTTTGGGCGTCTGAAATATCAAATTCTCCAGCTCGCTCGACGACTTTTCCGGTTTCCTTACAAGTCCGATTTTCAACTGGGCCGTTCCAGAAATCGTCCATGATCTTATGAAGATCTTTGTCGATGTTCTTCAAACGAAATTCGGCTTCGTAAACCAGATGTTTGTCGTCGGGACAGTACCATTGAAGCTTGTCTTGGGTTCCTTCTTCGGGGCGCGGAAACTCGACGATCAAGCCAATCGTCCCGTCCGGTCGCTGGGGCCGGTGCGGAACGTCCCGAGGGATCAGGAACATTTCGCCTTCTTTGATAACGACATCGTGCGGTGGAGTTCCGTCAAGCGGACGAAGCCTAACCGCAATATCGCCTTTGAGTTGATAGAACAACTCTTCGGTCGGATTAACGTGGTAGTCGTTGCGCGTATTTGGCCCCTTAGAAACAAACACGATCACGTCGTCCGCTTCTTTGTAGAACTGCTTGTTCATCACGGGAATTTTGAATTCGTCCGCGTGGTCCTCAATCCAACCCATCAGGTTGAATGGTTTTTTGATTGCCATGGTTTCAAACTCCTTTGCTGGGAATCAAACGGGAATCGCAGTTAACGCCCGAAACAAACGGCGGCTAGCGTCGGCTAACGCCTTGCCGCTCACAGATCTAGGTTATGATTTTATTAGCCGTTTGCGAGATAGCCCAATGGCCCTTACTTCGCCTGCAAAATTGTAGCGTTTGGGCGCGAGCCCTCCGGTTTCTCAGAGTTCCGCTTGAATAAAACCGGGGAGCTTGCGCTCCACCGCTACAAAGTAAAGGCCGTTTGGGCGATAGCCCCGGTTGAACTGCCATTAACCGTGGCTATCGCCAAAACGGCTGATGTTGTTGAGGAATGTTTTGAAAAAAATCACAACCTAATTGTGTCGTTAGGCAAAGCAGCTGATTGTCAGACACCGGACAATTGTCTAGCGCCTAATGCTCCAACCACCACCAACCGACGACTCAACTCCTACATCGACTTGACTTTTTCCACGATGTTGGCTGCCGTGATTCCAAAGTGCTCATACAACTCTTCGGCGGGAGCGGAAGCACCAAAGCCTTCCATTCCGACGAAGACGCCTTCGTTGCCAATGTATTTTTCCCAGCCCATTTTGATTCCGGCTTCGACTGCAACTCGTTTCGTTACTGCGGCTGGCAAAACAGACTCGCGATAATCAGCCGACTGCTCGTCGAACAACTTCCAGCAAGGCATGCTGACAACGCGGGCTTTGACCCCGTCTCCGGCAAGTTTCTCGGCGGCCTGGACGCAGTATTGCAGCTCCGATCCAGTTCCGATCAGGATCGCGTCGGGAGTTCCGTCGGTATCGAGAACCGTGTAGGCACCCTTGGTGACTCCGTCGGCACTTCCATACTTGGACCGATCGAGTGTCGGCATGGCTTGGCGGCTGAGAACCAAAACCGAAGGCCGTTTGGAGTTCGACAGAGCCGCCTCATAGCATTTCGAGACTTCGTTGGCATCGCCAGGTCGCATGACCAGCACGTTGGGGATGGCCCGGCAAGCCGCCATGTGCTCGACCGGTTGGTGGGTCGGTCCGTCTTCGCCAAGCCCGATTGAATCGTGAGTCATGATATACAAAACCGGTTGGTGCATGATGCTGCTCAACCGCAATGAGGGTCGCAAGTAATCGGTGAACACGAAGAATGTCGCGACGTAAGGGCGAATTCCGCACAACGACATGCCGTTGCCGATCGCCGCCATGACGTGCTCGCGAATTCCAAAGTGAAAGTTCTTTCCTTTGTAGTCATCCGCTCCAAAGTGCCCTGCCCCCTCAGCGTCGATGTTTGATTTGTTGGAACCAGCTAGATCCGCCGATCCGCCGATCAGGTATGGAATCGAACCGGCAACTGCGTTGAGGACTTTTCCAGACGACGCGCGAGTGGCCATGCCCTTCGCGTCCGCGTCAAACGTCGGCAGCGATTTTTCCCAGCCTTTGGGAAGTTCGTCTTTGCCCATCAGTTCAATCTCGGCGGCCTCGTCGGCAAACTTCTTTGAGTACTCGGCGTACTTTTCGGCCCACTGAGCGTAGGCGTCAGCGCCACGCTTTCCAGTTTTGGATTGGAAGTGTTCAATGACGTCGGCTGGGACAGCGAATTTTTCGTGCTCCCAACCGTAGGCTTCTTTGGCGAGCGAGATTTCTTCATCGCCCAGAGGTGAACCGTGTGCCCCTGAAGTGTCTTGCTTGTTGGGCGCTCCAAATCCAATGATGCTTTTGACGATGATCAGCGTTGGCTTGTCCGTCGTCTCGCGGAACTTTGCGTAGGCGGCATCGAGACTGACCAAGTCGTTGGCGTCGGTGACAGTAATCACGCGCCAGCCGAGACTTTCAAAACGCCCTGCGACGTCTTCGCTGAACGCTAGTTCAGTACGGCCTTCGATCGTGATCTCGTTGTCGTCGTAGACCCAGCAAAGATTCGAGAGCTTTAAGTGCCCAGCCAATGAAGCGGCTTCACAGCCGATCCCTTCCATGATGTCGCCATCGGAACAGATCGTGTAGGTGTCGAACCCGAACAGTTCAAAACCCGGTCGATCGTATGTAGCCGCCAACCACTTGCCTGCGATCGCCATGCCAACGCTGTTGCCGAGGCCTTGCCCAAGCGGTCCAGTTGTGGTTTCAATTCCTGCTGCGTATCCGAATTCCGGATGGCCTGCGCAAGGACTTTGCATTTGTCGGAAATTACGAATGTCATCCAGCGAGACGGCTTCACCCTCAACCGGGTTACCATTTTTGTCAGTTTTTGAAACGCCCGCTAGGTGCAGCAGCGAGTACAACAACATCGAGGCGTGACCGCAAGAAAGAACGAAGCGATCTCGCGCGATCCAATTCGGATTGGCCGGATCGTACTTCAAATGGTCAGCCCACATTGAATAGGCGACAGGAGCCAGCGCCATCGGAGTGCCCGGGTGACCGCTGTTGGCTTGCTGTACCGCGTCCATCGACAAAGTGCGGATCGTGTTGATAGCGGATTGCTGAATTTCGACTGTTGACGCTGTCATTGTCTTCCTCTAATCCAATCGTTGGATTCAAAAAGTGAATTTTATTTCTAAGTCAAAATCTCTAAATCGTCGTCTTTTTCCATCACTCAATCCCGAGTTTTCCGCAGGATTAACAATGATTAAACGTTGGGTCCAAATGAGGCGAAAATCTTTCTAATTCTTCGGTGAACAAACCGTAATTTCAGTGTTCATTATTGAGTTCAGGAGGTGGTCGGCTGAACTGGTCCTGGAATTGGTTTTTCGCTAATTGTTAAACGGGCCACGATTCGTAAGACTGCGGCTTCAACGTTTGCCTGAGTCTTTTGGATTCTGTCTGTTATTAGACAAAATTATCGACGTTTTGCGAAGGCGGTCAATTGCTGTGTGACCTATGTTTGTGGGGAATTTAAGACGGCAATCACTCGATCAGGTGCGAAGACTGGAACCTACGCGTTCGCAATCCACCGAGCTACGCCGTAGTTAGTTTTGACGGTATTTGAGGAACCAGTTATCATTAAGTATCCGTTCCGTTAGGAGAGACCATGCACGACGCCGAGAAGATGAAAACCCCAATCGCCTCACTAAAGGCCAATTCGGTTTACACGGCTGGGCCTTCGATTGACCGTCGAGCGTTTGGTCGTATCGCGGCAGGGATCGGCGCCGGAGTCGGAGCGGCGGCTTTGGTTTCAGGAGCGATTGCATCGCCACTGATGGCACCAGATCGCAAAGCGTCACCCAATGAAAAATCGCCTGCCGAGTTGGTGACTGCGGAAGCGAAAAGGGCGATCGACAAGGGCTTGGGTTTTCTGATTCGAAACCAAGTCAAATCGGGCCCCAAGCGCGGTGCGTTTGGAAAAACTGGAATGCCTGTTGGCGTGGCGACAGCTTCGCTTGGCGGATTGGCGTTGATGTGTGCAGGGCACGCGCCTGGACAGGGGCCCTACGGGCGAGCCATCGACATGTGCGTCGAGTACGTTTTGGCTAACGTACGTGACACTGGCTACATTGCGACACGCGATCGTGGCGCTCGTGAGAATATGTATGGACACGGCTTTAGCATGTTGTTTCTTTCGCAAGCGTACGGGATGACGCGGAAAGCCGAGATTCGAGACAAGCTCAAGAAAGCGGTCGAGCTGACTTGCAATTGCCAAAACGCCCAAGGCGGCTGGCGCTATCAACCGAAAAAAAGTGATGCGGATCTCTCAATCACCGTTTGCCAAATCATGGGCCTTCGTGGCGCACGCGACTCGGGGATCGACGTTCCTGATGAGGTCCGAAGCAAGTGTATAGAGTACGTCAAGAAAAGCCAAAACAAGAACGGTAGTTTCCGATACACGATGCAAGGCGGACACACAACGTTTGCAATGACCGCCGCTGGTGTTACATCGCTGTATAGTGCCGGTATCTATGAGGGCAAGGAAGTCGAAACGGGGCTTGAGTATCTGATGAAGTACAAGCCCAGTGGTGCTCAGCAAGCGGGTGGGCATTACTTTTACTCTAACTACTACGCGATCCAGGCAGTTTGGCACGCAGGCGGCAAGCATTGGGACGAATGGTATCCGTTGATTCGGGATCAGCTGGTCAAGAATCAAACGGCCGGTGGCTCGTGGCGATCAAGCGAAGCCGGCGAGCCGTTTGGCGCAGCAATGGGCTGCATCATTTTGCAAATGCCATTGAACTATCTTCCTGTGTTTTCTCCTTAGACTCGAGCTTCGTGAGTTAGCCCATGAAATAGTCGTCCCGGACTTTCACCCGCCACATCACTCACAATCCACGGGCTGGCTCAGCGGTTCCAAGTTTGCGGCAACAACGCTTTCATTTCCTCGCTTCAATTTTGCGAAGCTTCCAGTCGATATAGCAGTTTACTGCTTCAGTGAATTCGTTTCGTCGGGAACACAACTTGTCGAAGTCAACAAACTGCGCATCGACGACTTCGAATCCGTCGATTTGAAAATCAGGTTTTGATTCAAGCTTAACCTCGAACGCAGTGGCGTGATCTTTTTTGAATTCCGAATGACAAATGAACTGCTCTACAACTTTCAGAGCAGTGGATTCGACGCGGATTCCGACTTCTTCTCTCAGCTCGCGTGTCGCGGCTTCGACTGGCGACTCTGTCGACTTGATTCCACCTCCCGGGAAAGTCCATTGTGGCTTGTATGAGTTTTTGATCGTCATGACTTGGCCTTCGTGCCAAACGGCAACGAAAGCCCCGAATGCGTTTGGTCGTGTGATCCGCCAGTAAAGCAATGCACATCGGTAAGCGATCGTTAAGAGTAAGCCGGTCAGAAGTTTCATTGATGTGTTTCGCCCAATCCTGGATTTTCAGATCTGCAGAAGTATCCCAATTGATCGTCGGGGCACCTGGATCTGCCGGCGTCTTGCCGATTGTAAATTCTTCAAAGCCAAATGGTATATGAAAACGCTGTTTCATGAACTGAAACTCTATTTGAACCGAAACTCTATTTTGTCAGCTCGGTGTTTTCTTTAAACTTCCGCCCTACCTTGCTACTTCTGCCCTACCCTTCCTTACACCGAGTAGATGAGTCCGAATCATGAAACGAAATGTTCTGTTTTTGCTTGGTTTGTTTGTAATGGCGATTGCCACGTCAGGTTGTTGCAGTGGCCCCGGTTGTGGCTTGAATGGAGGAGGTCATGGAATGGCGATTCCTCAAGTCGGTTATCAACAGCCGATGATTCAGCAACCGATTCTGGGCGGCGGTTTTCAACAGCAGTCCGGCCTGCCGTCGGTTCAGGTTACGCAAGAATCGCTTGGCCGGTTTGGTCGCAACCTCGGCAGCCGAATTTCTAACGGAATTATCAACCGCGGCGTCAATCATTTGATCAATGGCGTGTTTGGAGGATTTTGATTCGGTGTAGCTCTTTCGACGTCCCGGCGGATACTCGTTTGATAAATGTAAAAACATGAATTCTTGGGAGGGCGAAGCTTCTGCTGAGCCTGCGTCATCTGGTGGTTCTAGCTCAGCAGGAGCTTCGCTGTCCCCAGGAAGCGGTTTTTAAAACGCGGACTAGCCGCATTCAACCGAGTTTGGCTTGCAATGATTTTGAATCGGTTAGAATCACTCTTATGATTCGACCAGTTAAACTCTCCGACGCCAATCAGATTGCTGCGATCTACAACCACTATGTTGCTCAGACGGTGATCACGTTTGAAGAGGATTTGGTTTCTGCCGAGGGTTATTGCGAGCGGATCCAAAGCGTCCTAGACGCTGGAATGCCTTGGCTTGTCAGCGAAACTGCCGACGAGGTTCTCGGCTACGCTTACGCTGGTCCTTGGCGGAAACGAGCCGCCTACCGATTTACAGTTGAATCGGCGGTCTATGTTTCACATCAGCAGATCAATAGAGGCACCGGTTCCGCACTCTATGCTGCGTTGCTTGACGAGCTAACGGAGCTTGGCATGCACTGCGTGCTTGGGAGCATCGCACTCCCAAACGACGCTTCGGTTCGGCTTCATGAGCGATTTGGGTTTGAGAAAGTCGCCCATCACCGGGAAGTCGGACGCAAATTTGATCAATGGATCGACGTCGGGTTTTGGCAGTTGCAGTTGCCTAGAGAAGCTAAGCCATAAGAACCCAGCGCGAGATGGACTTAATATTCTACCGGTTCGGCGTATTCGGAAAAAAATGCGAACCGAATTGGCTTTAAAAGCCTCAAACGTCTTGAAAGAACAGCGTTAATTCTGCAAAATCTAGCCCAACGTCGAGTCGGCGATTTTGTTGGCTGATTTGAATGACTTGGAGAAGTGGCTGAGTGGTCGAAAGCGCCTGATTGCTAATTAGGTGAACGGGTCAAACCGTTCCGCAGGTTCGAATCCTGTCTTCTCCGTTCTGATAAAACCAAAAAAGCCCATCCTGTTGAGGGATGGGCTTTTTCTATTGACAACGCTGCCGCACGTCGGCCAAACACGCGCTCGGCGTCCTGTCTATTTCACACGGACTAGCTTCATGATTCGACCATCCACATTCCAATCCTGAACGTACAAATTCCCCTCGGCATCCCAATACGATCCGTGAGTTCCGCTGAACACGCCTTCGATCCATTTGTCCTTGGGGATTCTGAACTGCTTTCCTTTTTTCGGATCGGGATTGTGTCCCAGCACCGCCATGATCGTGTTTGTCTTATCCAAAATCACGACGCGGCCCTGAAGATCAGGAACTGAAACGTAATCGCCTTGAATCGCAACCGAAGTCGGCATTCCCAGCCCGGTGATGACTTCTTCGAGAAACTCACCTTCCAAGGAATAGTGTAACAAGCGGCCTTTGGGTTTGTGGTTACGATCGCAAATCAACAGTCGCGGCGGATCGTAACGATTGTCCATCGTCATTCCATGAGCGGTGTTGAATTCTTTGAGCTTGTTCCCTTTTTTGCCAAAGTGGGATTTGTACTTGCCTTGTTTGTCGAAAACGAAAACGGTGTTGCTTGCGTAACCGTCTGCAAGAAAAATATCACCGTTGCTGCCGATGGTCACAGCGGTTGGATTGAATTTTTTATGCTTGAGCCCAGACTCTTCGGGAAAAGGAATCCGCAAAACGATCTCGCCCGTTTTTACATTGAACTTAATGCATTCTGCGTTCTGATTCCTGGCACCGTAAATAAACTCCTTGCCGTTTTCTTCGCGGATCTCCATGTCGTGAAGGTTGGAGAAATCTTTGTCAAGGTACGAATGAATGACTTTTCCATCTGGAGAAAACACGAACACGCCGGCTTTAGCACTCGTGTAAATGTTACCCGCTTTGTCGATCACCACTGCACCATGTGTCGAACCGATCGCCGAGTTTCCGTCGGGTCGAAGGCCCCAACCCGGTACGGTATCGAATGTCATCAAGCCACAGCCCATTCGGACGGGCTCAACGTCGGCCGGCTTTTCTTGCGCCAGAGCGGGTATTCCGATAACTAGGCAAGCTAGTGTCGCGGTAGCAAAGATTCTTGGGAACATCTGATCTCCGATGGTTTTTGGTGACAAGCTCAAAATTGCAATAACCAAAATTCTAACTCATCGGTTGGCCAAATTCGAGTGCCCGGTCTACGGCGTTGCTCGGACGACCTTGGTACCTCGACGGCTGGACGCAAGCCGAAGTAAAACGCGAACAGAAGATGGGAAAGCCAAGAAGTGACGTTTGTTGTGCGATTATGATTCGTATAGTAGCACGGCTGTCCCAGCCGTGAACATGCCGTAGGAACGACTGGGACAGCTCTTCGTTCTACTATTGTCTACTTCTGTGTCGCCAGCTCATACGGCCGATGGTCACTGGTTTTCTCGTCATCGGGAAAGTCGTTTTCGCGGACGATGACGGTGCAAGTTGATTTCCAATCTTTGGCAGGTCCGGCAACGAAAGCGAAATCAAGCATGCTCCCTGGATAGTCGTCTTTGCCATCGGGTTGGTCCGGGTTGTCGAACCAGTTTGTGTCGATCAGTTCGGCCGGCTTGACCCAACGCCAGATACCGTCCTGCATGAAATTCACGAACGCAGGATTGCCTTTGTCAGTCGAAAACACGTAGTCAAAATTGTAATCTCCCAGCCCGAACACAGGCAGGTTTTGCTCTCGCCCCCACTCCACGAGCAACTTCGCTTGCTTCTGTCGGATTTCTGATTTTCCACGTGCTAAGTGATTCACCATCACCATGAATTCAAGCTCGTCAGGTCGCTCTTTTGTTTTGCGTTCTTTCAGTTGAACGACAAGCGGAGCCCGATACCGGCCACCAACATTGACATCATCCAGTTCGAGGTGTCGTACTTTTTCGAACTTGTCTTCGTTGTACAAGATTTGAAGACGATCGTGCCAACCGGATTTTGAGTAAGCGTATTTGTAGTGCTTACCGAGTGCATTTCGAAACTTGGAAAAGTTCTCCGGCAGGACTTCTGACAACGCGATCACATCGTAGCGATCGTCGGTGTTCATCTCAGCCAGCTGTTGGCAGATCGTTTCGGCTTTTGAACCGTCGGATTCCACGTTCCATGAGAGCATCAACAGTTGGCCCGGCTGCCTTTCAAGTAGCTTTGTGACTGGATACGAAGTCGGGTCATTGTGGTCGACTCCGCCCGATTTTGGGGCTTCGGACACTCCGCCTGGTGCGTTGAGCTCAAGAGTGACTGGTTCCTGCGATTGTTTCGTTTCCACTGGATCAATTTTGGAAAACGGCTTTTTCTCCGAGTCAAGCGGATGTGATTGAGCTGACTGGACTGGCATATCTGTTTTCGCCGAAGTCGGCGCAGGCTTGTTGTCGCATCCGGTGGATAGGCAAACAGCCGTCAGGAATAGTGACAAAGAGAATGGATGAAGGAAATTTCGCATTGGAAACCGAATAATAAATGATTGGCCAACTGAGGCCGAGCTAACCGAATTGAAACCGCGTTTGCGCTTAAGTAGTCGTTTGAGTAGATTTGCTGATATGGTCAGATTTATGCACATCGCCTCTGACAGAATGACCTTGGGCTTCATTTCCATCAATGCTGTCGAGCGAACGATAGTGTTTCGCGCTGCTATTTTTGGGCGGTGTCGCAAGAACGTTCGAGTGGGTTTGTCAGGCATCGGACCTAAAACCATCTAAAAATTTGTAAAATGAGGAGAGGTCGAGGACGCCCTCTCCGAGGCTGTGATTTTTTCAAAACACGCCCTAACAACACCAACCGTTTTGGCGCTAGCCACGGCTAACGGAGATTCAAGGTTAACGGCGATTCAACCGTGGCTAGCGCCCAATGGCCCTTACTTTGTAGCGGTGGAGCGCAAGCTCCCCGGTTTTATTCAAGCGGAACTCTGAGAAACCGGAGGGCTCGCGCCCAAACGCTACAATTTTGCAGGCGAAGTAAGGGCCATTGGGCTAACGCCAAAACGGCTAACAAAGTTACAAGCTCTCCGTATCTAAAAAGAGGTAATAAAAAGCGCCCCCGGCAGGATTCGAACCTGCGACACCAGCTTTAGGAATGCGTGAAAAAGCACGTGTTT